>JAYVNA010000158.1:0-2041 GCA_043758715.1 Archangium sp. | reverse complement strand
TCATCTTGAACGAGGTGATGATCTCGTCTGAAGGCAACATCTCGGGCGCGATGATCAAGGGCATCGACCCGAAGACCGTGGGCGAGGTGACCGATCTGCCCGAGTACCTCACTCCGCCCGGCCAGCTCGAGTGGCTCTCTGATCCCTCGAAGATCAGCAAGAAGCACCTCGCTGACTTGAACGACCCCGCCTTCGATGGCCGGCCCGCGACGCCCGACGACCTGAAGAAGGATCCCCGCCCCGACATCGAGCGCGACCCGCTGCTCGACTTGCCCGACAAGGACAAGGAAGCCGACATCGTGTTGCCCGGCATCATGATGGGCCGCGAGCTCGCAGCGTCACTCAAGGTGGTGGTGGGCGATCGGGTGAACGTGGTCTCACCGGTCGGTGGCGAATTGGGCCCCCAGGGACCGATGCCCAAGAGCAGGCCGTTCCGCGTGGCCGGCATCTTCTATTCAGGCATGTACGAGTACGACTCGAAGTTCGTCTACATCCACCTCAGCGAGGCGGAGACGTTCTTCAACATCAAGGGCGCCACCGGCATCGAAGTGAAGGTGACCGACATCGACAACGCGCGCGGCACGATGAAAGCCGTCTACGACTCGTTGCAGGGCTACCCCTACCGCACCAAGGACTGGGGCGAGATGAACCGCAACCTCTTCGCCGCGCTCCGCCTGGAGAAGCTGGTGATGGGCATCATTCTCTCGATCATCGTGATCGTCGCTGCGGGCCTCATCGTCGCCACCGTGATCATGCTGGTGCTGGAGAAGCGCAAAGAGATCGCGGTGCTCAAGGCCCTCGGCGTACCCGATGGCGGCATCGTGAAGATCTTCCTCACCGAGGGTCTTCAGATCGGAATCGCAGGCAGCATTCTGGGACTCATATCCGGGCTGGCGTGGTGCCTCTTCATCGAGCGGGTGGGCATCAAGCTCGACCCGCAGGTCTATTACATCCCCTCGCTGCCGGTGCGCATCGAGCCGTTCCAGACCGCGCTCTCGGTGGTGATCGCGATTTTGGTGACGTTCCTCGCCAGCGTGTACCCCGCACTCAAGGCCTCCCAGGTCGAACCCGTCGACGGACTCAAGTCGGAATGAGCGTCCCATTTCTCGAGGTGGTCGATGTCTTCAAGTCGTACTTCCTGAACGGGAAGCGCATCGACGTGCTGCGTGGCGTCTCGGTGCAGATTCAGCAGGGCGAGCTGGTCTCGCTCATCGGCGCGTCGGGCTCGGGTAAAAGCACCTTCCTGCACGTGGTGGGCACGCTCGACCTCCCCGCCACCGGCAAGATGTTCTTCCGCGGCCGCTCGGTGTTTGACATGAACGACGGCGAGGTCGCGGAGTTCCGCAATCGATCGATCGGCTTCGTCTTCCAGTCGCACTACCTGCTGCCCGAGTTCACGGCGGCGGAGAACGTGGCGATGCCGGCGCTCATCTTGAGGCAAGACGTGAAGCCCACGATGAAGCGGGCACGTGAGCTCCTCGAACGGGTCGGCCTGGCCGAACGCGCCGATCACCGCCCCGGAGAACTCTCAGGGGGCGAGTCTCAGCGGGTCGCGCTCGCTCGCGCCCTGATGCTCAAGCCCGATCTCCTGCTCGCCGACGAGCCCACCGGAAACCTCGACCCGACTACTGGGGAAGGAATCCACGCTCTCCTGCGGGAAGTGAACCGGGATCTGGGTGTCACCGCCGTGGTGGTGACCCACAATGAGACGCTTGCGAAGTCGATGCCCCGCCGTCTTCGCCTCAAAGATGGCGCGGTCGTCAACGCCGACGACGTTTGACGCAATCCCTCTCGTTTTCCCTCGTATTGCCTTGCGATTTGTCCTCTAAGGGCGCCGCCCTTTCCCCGTGATTTCGCGCCTCTCCGTCACTTTGTGGTTCCTGCTGGTCTCCGCGGCGACGCCGACGGTGGCGTACGCCCAGCTGCTGCAGGACACCCCGGCGCGCGAAGAAGCCGATCGGATCACCGAGATTCGAGTCGAAGGAAACCGCCGGGTGGAAGCCGCGGCGATCGCCCGCGCGCTCAAGCAGAAGGTGGGCGA
>JAYVNA010000157.1:0-6558 GCA_043758715.1 Archangium sp. | reverse complement strand
GCGACCTGCACACCATCCTCCGGCTCCCGACGGGGATCTTCTACGCGCAGGGCGTGAAGACGAACGTGATGTTCTTCACGCGTGGCGCGACGGACAGGGGCAACACGAAGGCGACGTGGGTCTTCGACATGCGAGCGAACATGCCCGCGTTCGGCAAGCGTACGCCGTTCACCTTCGAGAACTTCACCGAGTTCCTGAAGGTCTACGGTGACGACGCCAACGGCAGGGCGAAAAGGAAGGACCAGGGGGAGGAAGGGCGGTTCCGCAAGTTCACTCGCGAGGTCGTCAAGGAACGGAACGACAACCTCGACATTGCGTGGCTCAAGGACGACAGCCACACCGAAGCGGCCGACCTGCCAGAGCCGGAGGTCGTGCTCGCGCAGATTCGCGAAAAGCTCGAAGGCGCGCTCGCGGCGGTGGCGGAGCTTGAGGGAGCGCTGTGAGGAGGGGGCGTTCGGCCATCGCGGAACTTACGCATCGCGAATTCGATGATGCCTTGCCGGCCGGCTGGCACCTCGTGCGGCTCGGTGATGTGGCCGCTTTTCAACCTGGCTACGCATTCAAGAGCTCGTGGTTTCAGAATCGCGGTCTGCGGTTGCTCCGGGGAACAAACATCGAGCCCGGTGGGACTCGCTGGGATGACACTGTCTGCCTCGACGTCAACCGTGCCTCCGAGTTCGAAGAGTACAAGCTCAACGCTGGCGACTTGGTACTGGCGATGGACCGTCCCGTAATCTCGACGGGCCTGAAGCTGGCGCGCCTCGGCGAGACCGACATGCCCGCCCTTCTACTTCAGCGAGTCGGGCGGTTTGTCCCTTCAGTAGCGATAGACACGGGGTTTCTTCACCTGTTCTTACGCACCGCGGTCTTCCTCGAGCACATCGGAGCGTTGGCGACAGGCACTCAGCTTCCTCACATCAGCAAGACCGATATCGAATCGGCGCCTCTCCCACTGCCCAAGCTCGACGTCCAGCGCCGCATCGTGGCGAAGCTCGACGCGTTGCTGGCCCAGAGCCGCGCGGCACGCGAGCAACTCGAGGCGGTGCCCGCGCTGGTGGAGCAGTACCGGCAGTCGGTGTTGGCGGCGGCCTTCCGGGGCGACCTGACGGCCGACTGGCGAAAGAAGAATCCCAACGTAGAGCCCGCCTCGAAGCTCCTCGAGCGCATCCGCATCGAGCGCCGCAAGAAGTGGGAGGAGGGCGAGCTCGCGAAGATGAAGGCCAAGGGCAAGGCGCCGAAGGACGACAAGTGGAAGACGAAGTATGAGGAGCCGGAGCCGGTCGATGCTGGTGGCCTGCCGGAGTTGCCGCCGACGTGGTGCTGGGCCTCTCTGGACGAGCTTCTAAGTTCGATGCGAAACGGTATCTCGGCGAAGCCCGCCGAGAGCAACGGGCAGCCGATCCTTCGCATCAGTGCCGTCAGGCCGATGCGGATCGACTTGGAGGATGTGCGCTTCCTCCCGCCGAGTGACAGCCATGAGGCGTACGCGCTGCGCGATGGCGATCTCTTGTTCACTCGATACAACGGCAACGCCGACTTGGTGGGGGCCTGTGGGGTGGTCCGCCGCCCCTCTCGGCCTCTCGTGTACCCGGACAAGTTGATCCGCTGCCGAACATTCGCAGAGCTGGTGCCCGAGTTCATCGCCATGGCCGCCAGCGCGGGCTCGACGCGTGCGTTCATCGCTAAGAAGAGCAAGTCCGCGGCCGGGCAGATCGGGATTTCCGGCGCAGACCTCAAGTCCGCGCCTTTCCCTCTGGCGCCGATCGAGGAGCAACGTGTGCTCGCTCTCGCAGAGACGCTTGCGCGGGACCAAGTTGTTGGTGCGCTGTCAGGTAGCGGACACGCGTCTGAGGCGCTCGACGATCTAGACCGAGCCCTGCTCGCCAAGGCCTTCAATGGGGAACTCGCCATCTGACACTTCGCTCAGAGACCAAGTCCACGTTGAGCGCCGTGGTGACGACTGATGCTCTTCCAGATAGCTGTACCGCGCGGCGCCTTCGACGCGAACAACAGGTGGTAGAGCACGCCACCTTGATCGTTCGTGACGGGCAGCGTGTTCACCTTCTCGCCGTCGTAGCCAAGGCCTGCGAGTTGTTCGCGCAGAACGTCGATCAACCGGACGACATCTCTGGCTCCGAGGATCCGACTCCTCCACTGATCGTTGCCGAACATTCTGTCGATGACCTCCTTGAATCTCGGCGTCGAGGGGTTGTCGAAGTTGCGCTTGATGGCGTTGGTGGGGAAGTGAATGAGCAGGTCCATTCGCTTCACGCGGCCCAGTCGCGCGATGGTCTCCCAGTGAAATACCTTGGCGCCGAACGGATCGAAGAAGGCGAGGTTCAGGCCCTCTGGTGGAATCTGTCGAACGATCTCCTCAATTCGCTCGTTGCAGTCACCCTCGATGACCTGAACGCGCGAGTCGCTCGCGGTGCGGGCCCTGAGCGCGCGAACGTTGTCTGGCTCGAGGTCGCAGAAAATCAGCTTCGAGAACGGAGCCTCCTGACGCTCGAATGCGATCAGCGCGCTCCCTGGCTCCGTGTCCTTGCAGTCGCGAACGCGAACTCTCCCGGGCCCAGCGAAGAGGTCGATGAATGCTGCCCCACCCCTGCCGCTCGGCTCGATGAACTTCGCCCGGACCTCGCGTGTAGCGGCCAGGTAGGCGCGGAGGCGCTCGTGCTTCAATCGCGCCCACGCGCCCACTGATTGCGCTGGCAGCCCGTCTTCTGCCGGATTCTCGCAGTTCTCGTTGGAGCGCTTCCTACCCCCGTACCGACACCGCTCCTCGTCGCTCATGCAGCTCCCCAACCGGCATCTCGTTGTACTCGCGCCCGTCCAGCAGACGGCCGGTGCGCGCCTTCTGCACTCCGCCCCACTGCTTGAAGAAGAACGGTACACCCGAACTCCGACATCTGCGGCGGATGTCCCTGACCCAACTCGCCTCCATCGGTCTGGCGGAGGGCCCGGACTCTCCCCCCACGATGGCCCAGTCGATACCCGAGAGATTCAGACTGGGCAGGCCGGACAGGAGCGGTTCGAGCGAAACAAACTTCACCTTGGCGCCGGTTGATCGCAGCAGGTCTAGACGCCCTGTGTACGCCTCGGACTCAACTGACACACCCATCCAGATGTTTTCAGTCCAAGGGAGGCTGGAGGCCAGTGCGGCGAGCCGGTCGGCGCGCTTGGTCAGCACTTGAAACCGATGGTGGCTCGCCGCCCTCATCGTGGCAAAAACAGACCGGATGAACGTGTCGGGCACCTCGTCGTGGAAGAGGTCCGACATCGAGTTGACGAAGACGAGCTGAGGGCTGCGCCAGCGGAGCGGCTCGTCGAGCGCCTCGTGCACCAGCTTGACGCGGCCGGTCCACTGCGGGCCCACAGAGGAGGACCGCGTCAGCCCTTCGTACGGCATCCCGGGCCCTGAGAACCTGTGAGCCATTCTTTCGGCGTAGCAGTGTTGGCAGCCCGGTGAGACGCGCGAACACCCCCTCACAGGATTCCAGGTTGTCTCCGTCCATTCGATCGATGTCGCGGTCGCCATAGCGACCGATGTTGATCTCGGTCGCCGTGATCGTCAACGGGTCAAGCACTGACTTGCGCGCTCAATTGGGCCAGCCGCCGACCCGGACCCGTCTCAAATGTCTCCAAAACCCACATCGACACGCGACGACCAGCGAACTCCGGAAACGGGCGCTTCTTGTTTCTAATTCACGTCGCGCGAAGCGTGGCGATGAGCGTCGTGCCCGTCGCGTTCGGGTTCGACGTGACGCGGTGAAAAGTTCCACCTTGTTCAGATGACCAGCGCTGCGCGTTGCGAAGGCCCCCGGTCGAGTGGGCGATGCCTTCCGCTTGAAGCCCGCGCCCATCGTCATTGACCTGAATCGAGACCTCGCGGCCATCGTGGGCCAGCCCCACGGTGACGGTGCGCGCCCCGCCGTGCGCCGTCGCGTTGCGCACCAGCTCTTGAACGATTCGGGTGGCTGCCAACGCCGCCGCGGGGGAAATCGGTGCGGTGGGTTCGCCCGTCAGCGACTGTCGGTAGCTCACGTTCACGCACAGCGGCAGCACTCTGGCTTCGATCACCCGCGCCAGCTCGTGCATCGTCGCAGGCATTCCCGCCGCAGCCGACTCGGCGGTGATGGCGTTCAGTTCACGCAGCCCCGTGCGGGCCTGGTTCGCTGCGAGAGTTCGCGCTGCTGAGAGCGGAACAGGGCCGGCCTCGAGGTCGTCAGCGATCGCCGCCAGCCGCTGGGCGACGCTGTCAGCCACGGCCCGCGCGATGCGCTCACGTTCCTGTTCGAGCAGCGATTCCTTCACCTTGATCCGCGCCACGTTGAGATCAGCCTCGGCGAACACTTCGCCTTGCCGGGTGCGCGCCACCCCGAAGAAGGCGGCGAAGGACGCCACCGCGACCGCCGCGGAGATCAACGCGCTCTCGAGATCACCGCGGACCAGAAAGATCGCGATTTGAAGGCCATGCGCCGCGGCCACGATGCTTCCGTAGAAGCGTTGATGAAACGGCTTCGTCAGCGCCCAGAAGATCGTCGAAAACGGGCACAACGACCACAGCGGAGACCACGGGAGCCCCGACCCCACGATGCACGCCAGCGGACTTGCGTAGAGCAGAAAGGACTCGACCGCCTCCATGCGGCGGTAGCGGCGGTCGTTGCCGCCGAACCTTCGGAACAGCAGGAAGCTCACGTACACCGCGACTTGACCCGGCACGACCGCCGCGATCGCTTGCGCACTCGTCAGCGCGCCGAAGAGGTGATGCGACTGCGGCACCCACGGCACCATCGCCAGCCCGAGGTTTGCGACGGTCAGCATCAACGAGAAACGCCACGTGCGGCGCGCTGCGTCGGCCTGACGCTCGACGTCTGCGATGAGGCGTTCCTGCTCGTCGAGGAGTCGATCGTTCATCGCGTGTGCCGGACGGTAAATTCCATTGCGGAATCGGCCTGCAACGACTCTATCAGCCACCGTGCCCTCGACTTCGCGTGAGATCCTCGTCGCGCTCATCGAAGACCACGCCGCGACTCGAACCGCGCTCGTCGACGCCCTGGGTGATTACCGCGGCCGCGTTCGACTGATGTTCGCCGTCGGTCATGCCGCCGCCTTCTTCGCCGCCCTCGAGAGCAACCCGGTAGACGTCGCGCTGGTCGATCTCCGCCTGCCGGGCATCGACGGCAACGAGCTCATTCGCACCCTCGGTGAGCAGGCACCCGCGGTACGCGCGCTCGCGCTGACCAGCTTCGACGACGACGCGAGCGTCATCGACGCGATTCGGGCGGGTGCGCACGGCTATCTGCTCAAAGACGAGCCCATCGAACGGCTCGTGCAGTCCATCGAGGAGGCTGCGGCCGGGGCTCACCCCGTCTCGAGTCGGGTCGCCGGGTTTCTGATCACCCACGCGCGTCGAGCACCCGCACCGGCCTCGCTGAGCGATCGCGAAGAGGAGCTCGCGGTGTCGCTCTCGCAGGGGCTCACCTACGCCGACTGCGCCCAGCAGATGGGCATCTCGGTCGGCACCGTGCAGGAGTACGTCAAGCGGCTGTACCGGAAGCTCGACGTCAACTCGAAGAAGGAAGTCCGTGAATGGGTGGCGAGGTTCGTGAACACCCCGTGAGCCAACGGGAGCGCGTCGACCTCGAGACCCGGCGAGTGCTCGCCCAGACCGCTGACCGCGCCGAAGCCTTCGTGCGCTCGACGCCGCTGAACGCCGCCGTCACGACGCTCGCAGGGCTCTTGGCGCTGAGTGGGGCGTTGTTCGACTTCGAATCGTTCGGGCCCGTCGAGCTGACCTCAGCGCACGTCGTGATGATCGCCACCGCGGCGTGGGCGCTCTACGAGCTCGCGACGATCGCGTACCACCTGCTCGGGCCCAGCCACCCTGCGTACCGCGCTGCCGTCTTGCTCGATCGTTTCGGCCGCTCGGTGGCTGTGCTGACTTTGCTGGTGCTGTCCGCGTCGGCCTCGGTGCTCTTCATGATCGTCAGCCTGCCCAGGGGCTTTGCGTGGCGCGCTAAACCACCGGCGCACGTCCGGCAGACCTTGTGGCTCGAGGTGACCAGTCATGTCGCGGTGGCCCTGGGCTGTCTCATGCTCGGTCGGCTCGGAGCCGCCACGCTGGTGGTCCTCGCGCTCTGCGCTTTCGTGCTGGCCTCGATCATCACGGCGCAGCCCAGAGCCCGAACCGTCAGCGTGCGGGTGGAGCGGGATCTTCTCGAGCGTGATTTGCTGGCGCTCGAGGTCAGCGGCATTCGTGGGAGAATCGCGCGCGAGCTTCACGATGGCGCGGGCGCCGACCTCATGGCGCTGGTGCTTCAGTTGCGGCGCGCCTCGCAGACCGACACCTCGTTGTCGCCGCTTCATGGCGAGGCGCGGCGAATTCTCGAAGACCTGCGCGGCGTCGTCTGGTCGATTCGGGGGGGCGAAGGAACCCTCGGCGAGCTGGTGAAGCTGCTCGACGCCCGCTGTGCGCGCGCCTGCGAAGCCTTCACGTACGAGCGCGTTCCGCTTTCCCCCGGGCTGGAGCGAACGCCGATCGGTCCCGCGACCGCC
>JAYVNA010000156.1:0-2051 GCA_043758715.1 Archangium sp. | reverse complement strand
AGACGTAGAAGCGCTCGACCTGCACGTGACGCAGCACCTTGAGCCAATCGCCCGAGTAGCTCGCCAGCAGCGCGTCGAAGATCTTCCGGTTGGTGGTCGAGAGCTCACCCTCGACCAGGTACAGCGGCGCGACCGAGTCGCTGTCCTTCATCCCGAACGCCTCGTCGAGCAGCTTGCGGCGCTCGTCGCGGGGAATGAGGAAGAGCGGGTGTTCACGCAGCGGGTTGGTGAGGCGCAGGTCGATGTCTTCGGCCTCGAGGTGCGCGTACGAGGTCACCGGCCCCTGCCCCACTTTGTCGCCGAACCCGATGCTGCCCTTCACCAGCTTCTCTTTCGGGAAGACCCAGTTGAAGGTGTACAGCGCTCCGTCGGGAGTCTGGCTGTAGAGCTCGAGGCCTCGCTTCAACGATTCAGCGATCGACGACTTCGCCGAGCCGTTGGGCCCGTGCATGAGGATGAGCTTGTTGATGCGCCCGCCCCGCACGAAGTTGCCGAGCAGCCGGTAGAGCGCGTTCTGCACTTCTTCCTGGCCGGCGACGCGCACCTGGTGGCTGTCTTTGACGGCGTCGAAGACCTTGAAGCGGCGCACCGTGCCCGAGGGGTGGCTCACCTGCTCCGTGCCGAACGAGTCGATCGCGTCCTTCAGGTACTGGGCGGCGTTGCGCGCCTGAAGCCGAGGCGCGGAGTTGAAGAGCTGCAGGTATTCTTCAAACGACAACAGCGAGCGGTTCTTGGTGAAGTCACTCGAGACGGTGCTGCCCACGTCCTGAAGAAAGCGTCGCGCGTCCATGGAGGCGGAGTGTAACTGGCCGCCGTGGGGGCGCGGGTGATTCTCGCCTGCCGGAACTGGTACTCACGGGAGGCCGTCGCCCCCTTGAAGTCAGCGCTCAAAATAGCGATCTGCACGGACCAAGGACGCGAGCAGCAGAGACTGCTATCGCTTCGGGCAATGGGGCCTCGGCTGTGGTGGGTGAAGGTGTTCGTTCTGTCAGCGTGCGCGGCAGTGCCGGGCGCCCGCTCCCCGGCCGTCGTGCCCTTCGCGGAGGGAATGAGCCGCCCCGTCTTCGACCCCGCGCGGTTGGCGAAGAACTTGTACACGCCGGCAGCCATCCAGGAGAGCGTCGAGGGTCTGCTGATCGCCCGATGCCACGTGATGTCGGACGGCCGCGTCCAGAACTGCCGGCTGCTCAAGTCGCTGCCTCACCTCGGCCCGCGGGTCGTCGAGCGGCTGGAGTCGATGCCCATGGCGCCGGCCCGGCGCGACGGCATCGCCATCTCGGTCGACTACGTCTTCAACCTCTCGTTCAAGTTGCCGCGAGACTGAGCGGCTGCTTGGCGAAGGTCGGCGGCGTTACCCTGCCCCCATGAGGCTTCGCCAGGCACAGCATGAGCTCACGTCGCGACCAGGGGCCGCGGGCTGTTCGATGTCACCGGGCCGCGGGGTGGCTTTCTCACGCAGCTTGAGCAGTCAGCGCCCTGAACGGCGACGCGCGAGCACGACCAGTCCCGCGAGCAGCGCGAACAACTCGCGGCCACCGGCGCTGTTGCAGCCGCAGCCCGGGCGGATCTTCCCGGTGTCATACGGAACGTACGTGTCCCACTTCGAAGGCCCGCCGTCGGGTGGGTCCATACCGGCATCGAGCTCTTCGCCCGGAATGCCCGCATCGACTTCGGTGCCCGCGTCTTCGTTCAGGCCGGCGTCGACCTGGGGAAGCCCCGCATCGCTCCCTGCGTCTGCCGGCTCGACGATCACCACGCCCGCATCACCGGTGAAGGTGACGCAGCCGTTGCCGGTGATGCGCGAGTCCATCGTCCCGCGACCATCGGTGGCGAAGTTGAACCACGGGCTCCAGCGGTTGCGGTAGCGGTTCACCTTGTCGAGCATCGCCTGCGGAATCGTCGTCTGCCCCGGCGCGAGCACCACCACGAAGGCCACCCGCCAGCAACGCGGCGCATTGGGCGAACCCGGAATGCGGGCGCCCATCGCGCGAATGATCTCGTCGGCGGTGATGTCGTGGCGCGTCTTCCCGGAGACCGTCATCCCGCTCGAG
>JAYVNA010000155.1:0-19145 GCA_043758715.1 Archangium sp. | reverse complement strand
CTCAGGTGAGGCGGCCTCGGCCACCGTGCCCTTCGGGTGCTGGTACCAGCCCGTTCCGTCTTCCTGGTCGGGGCGCGCGCGCACCTTGAGCACCGTGAACATGCCGCCCATGTCGATGGACGCGAACGGCCCCTGACCACCCATCATGGGAATCGAATTCGTGGGCATCTTCATGCCCATCTGGGACATCGCGCCCATGCCGTCGTGGCCCATCGTCATGTAGCTGGGCACCAGCGCTTGAACGCGACGGTCGATGCGACGGGCGTCTGCGCCGATCATCACCGGGAAGCCGTGGCCCATCTGGTTCATCACATGGTGGGTCATGTGGCAGTGCATCGCCCAGTCCCCCGCTTCTCTGGGCACGAACTCGAATACGCGCACCGCGCCTACGGGGACGAGGAAGGTGGTCTCCGGGTGGCGAGCCGAGGCCGGCACTTCGCCTCCGTCAGTCCAGGTCAGCTCGGCGCTCAGGCCGTGCAGATGGATCGGGTGGTGATCCATCGGGGAGAGATTTCCGATTCGAATTCTCACCCGCTCGCCCACCCCCATCACCAGCGGTGCAGTCGCCGGGAACGCCTTCGAGTTGAAGGTGAGCACGTTGAAGTCCTGCATCGCGTTCGGGTCGGGCCGGGCAGCGCCAGGATGAATGAGCCACTCGTGCGCCATCAAGGCGAAGTCGCGATCGACGCGGGGCCCGCGGGGCACTTTGGGGTGCACCACGATCATTCCGTTCATGCCCAGGGCCATCTGGGTCATCTCGTCGAAGTGCGGGTGGTACATGAACGTGCCCGCGTCTTTGAACGTGAACTCGTAGAGGAACGTCTCGCCCGGCTCGATCGGCTTCTGGGTGAGGCCTGAGACGCCGTCCATCCCATTGGGAACGATGACGCCATGCCAGTGCATCGTGGTCGCCTCGGGAAGGCGGTTGGTGACGTAGAGCCGCACCCGATCGCCCTGCGTCACTTCGATGGTCGGACCCGGCGTCGAGCCGTTGTACCCCCACGCTTTGATCTTCAACCCCGGCGCCAACTCGTGATCGAACTCGTGAGCCACCAACTGGCCCACTTTGACGCCGCCCACCCACTTGAGAGGCAGGGTCGAGCCGTTGGGCGTGACCACTCCCTTCTGGCCTCCGGGCGCCACCACCACAGAGGGTGCTGCCACCGCCTGGGCCAGCGCTTCCCCTGATGCCAGGGCGCCACCCGCGAGCACGCCCAGCTGCAACAATTCGCGTCGGTTCATTTCAATGTCCTCCTGAAGAGTCGACAGCCGTTGAGCTGCTGCCCGGCACTGCGCCCAGCACCAACGGGGTCGAGCGGCCGGCGAGCAGCAGATCCAGAGCCGCGCGTGCCTTCCACGCGTCGAGCGTGGCGTCGACCTGGGAGATGGCCGCCTCCGTCACCTCGCGCTGCGCGGCGAGCACCTGAAACACGCCGACCTGCATGGCGTTGTACTGCAGCACGGTCTGCTCCAACTGCCGCTGGCGCGCGGGCACCAGCCGCTCCGCGTAGTGCCGCGCTCGCCGCCCGGCTGACTCCACCCGGTTCAGCGTCATGCGCACGGCGGAGCGCACCTGGAGCGCCTGCCCCTCGGCCCGGGCTCTGAGCCCGTCGTACTCGCTGCGCGCGGAGAGCTGGCGTCCCTGCGCGCGATCGAACACCGGCAGTGCCACGGTGACGTGGGCGCCCAGCTCCCAGAGGTTGGCGTCGCGCTCGCCATGAAAACCCGCGGAGAGGTGCGGCAGCCACGATTCGGTCCTCGCGAGGCCCACCTTGCGGCTCGCCGCTTCGGCACGGCCGAACAGCTCGGAGAGTTCGAGGCTCGCCTCGACGGCCTTCGCTTCGACCGCGTCACCCGTCGGCACTTCCTTCGGCACCTGCAGCTGACCTGCGAAGGTCCACCGAGTGCGGGTGCCCGAGAGGCCCAGCTTGCGCGTGAGTGCTTCCCGCCCATCGAGCAGGGCGTTCTCCGCTTCGGCCACTTGAACGCGCGACAGTTCGACCGCGGCCAGCTCGTTTGCGAGCGCCAGGGCGGGCAGGTTTCCCACCTTCGAGAGCTCGAGAGCCGTTTCGTACGAGGCCTGGTGCGAGGCGAAGGCCCGCAGTCGGAGCTCGAGCTTCTGCTGCAGTGCCTGGGCTTCGTAGTACGCGACGCGAGTCGACCAGGTGAGGTCGAGCAGGGCACCCGCTGCCTTCCAGCGCTCAGCATCGAGCGTGGCCGAGGCCACCCCGGCGCGCAGGGGCGCGAGGAAGGTGGCGCTGAGGTTGAGCTCGAGCCCAATGTCGATCTGCGGTGGTTGGTCTCCGCCAGGCGCTCTGACCTCGAACTCGACTTCGGGGTTTGGCACCAGGCCCGCTTGCATGAATTGACCACGGGCGATGCCGATCTCCGCCAACGCGGCGCGCGCTTCACGGTTGTTGATCAGCGCCAGCCGCATTGCCGCATCGGCCGTGAGCGGCTGCTCGAGGAGACGGTCGACCTCCTCGGGCACGGCCTCGGGTGCCTCGAGGCGCGGAAGGTCGAACTCGGCGAGGGCGCCCCTGGCGTTGACCGTGCGGCGAATGGAGGCGAGGTCGTCATTGAGGCCCGTGGTGGCGCAACCCGTCGCCAGCAGCGAAAGGAGGATCGTGGGCTTCATCACTTCGCTCCCGGGTTCTGGCTGAGGAAGGTGCGCCGGCAGGAGGACGAGCAGAACCAGTGCTCAGTCCCGTTGACCTTCAGGGTGCCGCCCTTCGCCACCTTCGGGTCGATCTTCATTTTGCACACCGGGTCGATCGTCATGGCCGGTGGCGCCGCAGTGAGATTCTGCGGCGCTGGCACCGCGGGTTCTGTCGTTGCTGACCCGCCGTGGTGATGTTGATGGCCCTCTTCCTTCTTTTTTTCGGGCTCGGGCTCGGGCTCGGGCTCGGGAGCGACTTCGGCGCACGGCGAGCCTGGCGAGGTGGGCAGCCCGCAATTCGGCGCCGCCAATGGGTCCTCGGGGCCCAACGTGCTTGCGACCCCGAGGCGCACCGTCTCCGGCTCAGGAGCAGGCCGAGCCTGGTGTGCGGAAGGGCCCGCGCAAGCGGCGGGAAGAAGCAGAACCAAAAGGACTTTGAGCGACATTGCGGCTCCAAAATGCAGAGTGCGAGAGTTGGGAAGACTTTCGATCGGGAGGGGCGGCGCGCGGCGGCGAATGACACCTAGGCCACTGGGGGGGGGTCGTGACAGGTGATCGGGCCTGACCTCTCAGGCCGGCCGCGAGTCGTAGCCTGCCTCGCGCAGCGCGCTCACGAGGCTGACGATCTTCACCCCCGCGACGTGCTTCACCGTCACCTTGCCTTCGCGCAGCTTCACCTCGACCTGGTCGACTCCGTCCACGTCCTCGAGGGCCGTGCTCACGTGGTGAATGCAGCGGGGGCAGGTCATCCCGTCGACGCGCAGCAGGGTTTCCATCGTATCCATGTGCTTCTCCTGGTGTGACCGGCGCACGAAGTGTTCGCGGTCGAGGAGGAGACGGCCTCGGCCACCGGGCCTTACACCTCGCGACGCAAGTGATGGCGGCTGAGCCACCTGTAATGCCGCGCCGTGAGCCGCGTCCCCCGCTTCAGGAGGGACACCATGTCCACGAACTCGCAGACGCAGGGCCAGGAAGAAGTGCTGAAGGTGATGGGGATGACGTGCGCTGCCTGCGTGCGGCGCATCGAAGGTGCGCTGAGCAAGGTCACCGGGGTTCAAGCGGCTTCGGTGAACTTGATTACCGAGAAGGCGACCGTTCGTTTCGATCGCTCACTCACCAGCATGGCCCAGCTCGAGCAGGCCATCGTGAAGGCCGGCTACGGCGTCGCGCAGACAGCCCCCGAAGAAGAAGTGCCGGCAACTCAACTGAGCCAGCTGGAGGCCACCGAGCGGACCGAGCACGAGCAGCTCAAAGTCGACACCCTCGGGGCCGTACTGCTGGCCGTGCCGCTGTTGGTGCTGGGCATGTCGCACGGTGCGATCCCGGGCGCGGACGGGCCGGTCGGCCGGGCGCTGCAGCTGCTGCTCGCCACCCCGCTGGTCTTCGGTCCGGGGCGGCGATTTCTGCGGCTCGCCTGGAAAGCCACTCGTCACGGTGCTGCCGACATGAACACCCTGATCGCGCTGGGCGCGCTCTCCGCCTGGGGCTGGTCGACCGTTGCGGTGTTGCTCCCTCAGTTGTTTCCTCACGCGGAGCACGGTCATCGGCCGCACATCTTCTTCGAGGCGGTCGTCGTGATCGCCTTCGTGCTCGCCGGCAAGATGCTCGAAGCGCGCGCCCGCCGCCGCCTTTCGGATGCAGTTCGCGGGTTGCTCTCGAAGCTGCCGCCTGAAGCAACGCGGTTGGTCGACGGCCTCGAGTCGAAGGTGAAGGTCTCTTCCCTTCAAGCGGGTGACGTGGTGCTCGTGCGGCCGGGCGAGCGCCTGCCCGCCGACGGTGAGGTGCTGCAGGGCAGTTCCGCGGTCGATGAGGCGATGCTGACAGGCGAGGGCCTGCCCGTGGAGAAGCAGCCCGGCGATCAAGTCTTCGGCGGAACAGTGAACGCTCAGGGTGCGCTGACCGTGAAGCTGACCCGCACCGGGGGCCACACCGCCCTGAGCCGGATCGTGCAGGCCGTCGAGTCAGCGCAAGGAAGCCGCGCTCCCATTTCGCGCCTCGCCGACCGGGTGAGCGCCGTCTTCGTTCCGGTGGTGCTGGGCATCGCCCTCGTCACCTTCGGGGTGTGGTGGGCCCTCGACCCGACGACCGCGGGACTCGCGGCGGCCATGCAGCACCTGGTGGCGGTGTTGGTCATCGCGTGTCCTTGCGCATTGGGCCTTGCGACTCCGGCGGCTGTGGCGGTGGGAACTGGCCGCGGCGCCGAGTTGGGCGTGTTGGTCAAAGGTGGAGAAGTGCTCGAGTCGCTGAGCCGCGTGCAGACGGTGCTGCTCGACAAGACCGGCACGGTCACCTCTGGGAAGCCCATGCTCACCGAGGTCCTGGCGCTGGGCGATGAGGCTGCGCTGCTCAGGAGGGTCGTCGCGGTCGAGAAGCTCAGTGAGCACCCGGTCGCGAAGGCGGTGGTCGAGGGCGCAGAACGGCGGCTCGGTGAGCGCGTGCCTTCTTCTGAAAAGGCCTTCCGGAACGAGCCTGGGGCGGGGGTGGAGGCGGATGGCCTTCGCATCGGTACGAGAGGCTGGCTCGAGCTGGCCGGCATCGATCCCACTCCGCTCGAGGCCCAGGCCGAGGAACTCGCCTCACGAGGGCGCACGCCTTCCTTCGTGGGTGACGTGCGCTCCCGCACGTTGCTGGGGCTGTTCGCGGTGATGGATGCACCCCTGCCCGAGGCCAAAGCAGCGATCGATGCATTGAAGACACTCGGGCTCGAGGTGGCGCTGGTGACCGGTGATCGGCGCCGCACCGCGCAGGCTGTCGCAAACGAGCTGGGCATCTCTCGGGTGGAAGCGGAAGTGAAGCCGGAGGGGAAGGCGGCCGTGGTTGCGAGGTCGAAGGCGCAGGGGCGGGTGGTCGCGATGGTCGGAGACGGGATCAACGACGCGCACGCTCTGGCCGCCTCTGATGTCGGCATCGCGATTGGCACGGGCACGGACGTGGCCGCCGCGACCGCGGACGTGGTGTTGTTGCGGGGGGGCATCTCGGCGCTGCCCCGCGCCATCGGTCTGGCTCGAGCGACGCTCCGCAACATCCGCCAGAACCTGTTCTGGGCGTTCGTCTACAACGTCGCGGGCATTCCCCTGGCGGCTGGTGCGCTCATTCCGTTCTTCGGCCTCGAGCTTTCGCCGGTCTTTGCCAGCGCGGCGATGTCGCTCTCCAGCCTGTCGGTGCTGACCAATGCGCTGCGCTTGCGCCGCTTCGGGGCTGCGTGAATCACCGCGGCGATCGATCCCGCTCAGCCTCCGTTGCATCGTGCTTCTGCATCTCAGCTGCGAAGCGGCACGGGGTCACTTCCGTCACCTGGGCGCGGCACCCCAGGAGCACCGCTACCTGGCCGTAGCGCAGGCCGAGATCGAGCGCGTCCTCTGCGCTGGGCACGAGCAGCGCCGCCGGCTGGCACATCTGCTTCGACGTGCTCGATCACTGGCTCGCGGGCGATCCACTCGGGCGCATCGTGGGACCCGACGCCATAAAGTTCGGAGGGTGGCAGCGCTTGCACGCCGAGTACGCCCACCAATTCGGCGTCCCGATGCCGGGCGGGAAGAGCTGATGCCGCGCTCCAAAGGAATCGCCATCGGCTTCTGGATCGCCACGGCGCTGTTCTGTTTTTAGATCGGCTTCACCGCGTACGCTCAGCTTCAACTGCCGCAGGTCGCGCAGGCCTTCACCCATCTGGGCTTCCCTGCGTATTTCCGAATCGAGCTCTCGTGGGCCAAGTTCCTCGGCATCGTGATGCTGCTGGCGCCCGTGCCCGCGCGACTCAAGGAATGGGCGTACGCCGGCTTCGCCATCACGCTGGTTTCCGCGCTGATCGCGCACCTCGCAGTAGGTGATGGACCCGAGGCGTGGGGCTTTGCCGTCGGCACCGGCGTGTTGTGGTCGCTGTCGTATTTCTTCTGGCGAAGACTGCAGCCACCGCCTGTCGCCGCGTGACTCCGCTGCGGATGAACGGGAACGAGTTACAGCCGCGCGGTTGATCCGGCACGCACATGTCCGTGGGAGTGGCGGGTTCGCGCGTTGAGGGCGCTTCATCCTCGTGCGTACGGTGCCGTGCATGTCGCGCCTCTCGCTGCTGTCCTGTCTCGCGCTGTCGGCTTGTGGCGTCATCGCGGTCGCGACGCCCGAGCCCATCGAGGTGGCTGAAGAAGAGGTGATCGAAGAACGCGCGCCTCCCGCGTTCGACGACGCCGTCACCTCGCTGCGGGTGCGGCAATCGACGACGGTGAGATCGTTGCCCGACGATCACTCCGCGCCCCTCGGCGTGCTCGCTCAAGACATGCGCGTGAAGTGGCGCTCCGCGGAGTCGGGACCGGGCTGCGATCGGTGGATCGGGATCGAGCCCAAAGGCTTCGTGTGCGAGCGCGTGCTCGAGCCCTCGCGACGTGAACCGTTCGCGGTCGAGCTCCCCCGACTCGATCCCGGCGCGATGCTGCCTGGCATCTACGGCGTTCCCCTGGTGCGCTACCGCCAGTTCCGCTCACTCTCGGTGCTGCTCAAGTTTCGCGACGAGGTCGAGGTTCGCGGGCGCGCGTACTTGCGAACCCGGCTGGGCAAGTTGGTCGACGCGCGCAAGGTGCGGGTGAAACAGCCATCGACGTTCGCGGGCATCGTGCTCAAGAGCAACGACGCTCCGCTGCTGCCGCTCGCCTGGGCGCGATCCCGCTCGTCTCCCCGAAGTCCGATCGCGGTGTGGAGCGATCCGGAAGACGGCGATCTGCTCGGGGTGCTCGAGCCGCGCGCTGCCGTGCCGATCCTCGGGCAGAGCGAAGACGGCCTGTGGGCCCGGGTGGCGGAGGGCGCGTGGATCTCCTTCGACGATCTGCACGTGGCCCGGGTGATCGACCCACCGGACGAAGTCGGGAAGACCGAGCGCTGGGTCGACGTCGATCTCACCGAGCAGGTGCTGGTGGCCTACGAAGGATCGCGGCCGGTCTTCACCACCCTGGTCTCGACCGGCACCGCGCACCCCACGCCCGAGGGCACCTACCGCATCTGGATCAAGTTCTCCGAAGCCGACATGCGCGGAGACACCGGGGATCATCGCTACGCCGTCTCGTCGGTGCCGTGGACGATGTACTTCTACAAGGACTTCGCCCTGCACGCGGCCTACTGGCACGACGGCTTCGGTGAGCCCCGCAGCAACGGGTGCGTGAATCTGTCACCGCAGGACGCGCGCCGAATGTACCAATGGTCCGCTCCCGAGGTGCCGACCGGGTGGTCGATGTCCTACGCCACCCCCGATGCACCCGGTTCAGTCGTCCGAATTCGCAGCACCCTCTCGCCCTTCAACGCTGCCGCGAAGCGCCGCTGACTCAGGACCCAGAGGCTTTCGCTGCTTTGAGCGCCTCACGAAGGCGCTGGCTTGCGAACGCTTGTGCTTCCTTTGCGGCGGGGACGACCGCGGCCATGCCGAAGAACTCGTGCGTCACCCCGGGGTACACCTTGTGTTCGACCTTGCCCCCCGCCTTCTGAATCGCCGCGGTGAGCAGATCACCGTCGCTGCGGAGCGGATCGATCTGCGCGTTGATCACCGTGATCGGCGGCAAGCCCTTGAGGTTGGCGTCGACCAACGACACGCGCGGGTCTTTCTTGTCCTCCTCCTTCGAGAACACCTGCTTGCCAAACCAGCCCATCATCGCCTTGTTCAAGGGCTTCGCGTTCGCGCTGTCGGTGTACGACGGCGTGGTGTCGTCGCTGAGCTGCGCGATGGGATAGACCGCCAGCACGTGCAGCGGCGCGGTGAGGCCCTGATCGCGCGCAGCGATGGCGGTGGCGAGCGCCAGATTGCCCCCCGCGCTCTCACCCGCCAGCGCGACCCGTTTCGGATCGGCGCCCATAGAGGCGGCGTTCTCCACCGCCCATTTGTACGTCGCCACCGCGTCGTCGTGCTGAGCCGGGAACTTCGCCTCAGGCGCGAGCCGGTAATCGACCGACACCACCACCGCCTGCGCTCCCTTCGCGAGGCCGCGCGCACCGCCGTCATAGACGTCCTTGTCAGCGAGCACCCAACCGCCTCCGTGGAAGTAGACCACCAGCGGAAAGGGGCCCTGACCTGAGGGCGTGTAGATGCGCACCGCGAGCGGACCCGCGGGACCCGGAAGGGTCTTGTCGACGCTGGTGACGCCTTTGACGAGCTCAGCCGGGTCGGTGCTTCGGCCCTGCTTCTTCAACATCGCCTTGACCGCGTCGGTGGGGCCGGGCTGCTTCCGTGCCTCCGCGGCCGTCAACGACTCGATGGGCTTGCCCCCCAGCCCTTTCAGGGTGGTGAGCACCTCGTTCATTTCTGCGTTGGGTTTGGACTGGGTGCCGGTGCCGGGCTCGGCCGCGAAGGCCAGACACGAGGCGAGGAGAGCGATGCCAAGCGTGGTTTTCATCATGCGGGGTAGGGCGAGCAATGAGCGTGCCCCCGCCGAGCGCCCGCAAGCCGGGGGCCCGCGTTGCATCGATTCGCCACACTGAGGCACACCTGCCGACCGTTGAATGCCTGCTCACGACCACTGGCTCGCCAAGTGCGGCACTGCGCTCCCGGCCGGGACATCGTGAGGCCATGAACTCCCTCGTTCCCGCCCTTGCGACAGGCTCACTCGATCACCGCTGGCCCTGGGTGCGCGACTTCGCGCTCGTCGGAGGCCTCACCGGTTTCTTTGCGCCCTTCAGCTTCCTTCGCGAAGCCCCCTACGCCAGCCTCACCGGTCTCGGAGGAACGCTCGGGGGCGCGCTGCTCGGCCTCTTCAGTGCCTGGTTCATGGCGGGTGCCGGGCGGCGTTGGCGCAAGGTGGCGTTCGTTCCCGCGGGCATCTTGCTGGGCGCGCTGTGGGGCATGAGCTCGGTGCTCCCCACCGTGGCGTTCGCGCCGCTCAGAGACCTGATGGTGCTCTCGCTCGCCTTCGCGGGTTTCGCCGGCGCGCTGCAGCTGGGCTGGTTCTGGCTGGCGTACTGCCACCTGCGAGTGCATCGGAAATCGACCTGGGGCGTGGTGGTGCTCGCCTCGGTGCTCGGGGGCGGCCTGGGCTGGGCGGGAGTCGCCGCGATGGGCCTGCTGCACTGAGGCTTGCGAACAGCGGGCCGCGGGCGCATGGGAGCTGCCCATGATCGAGCTGTCCGAAGCGTCTCTGCGTCAACTGTTCGTCGAAGCCCGCACCCTCTCGAGCTGGAAGCCCGAGCCTGTTTCCGACGCGCTGCTCCAACGCATCTACGCGCTGACGCGCATGGGGCCGACGGCGACCAACAGCCACCCCACGCGCTTCGTCTTCGTGCGCAGCCCCGAGGGCAAGGCGCTGCTCAAGCCTGCGCTCAACGCGGGCAACGTGGACAAGACGATGGCCGCTCCGGTGACGGTGGTGGTAGCGACCGACCCGCAATTTCATACGCAGATGCCCGCGCTCTTTCCCGCGCGCCCGCAGCTGGGCGAGATGCTCGGCTCGATGCCGGCCGAGAAGCGCGAGTTCATGACCACGCAGGCCGGTGGCCTCGAGGCCGCCTACCTCATGCTCGCCGCGCGATCGGTGGGCCTCGACTGCGGTCCGATGGGCGGCTTCGATCGCGAGAAGGTCGACGCGGCCCTGCTCGAGGGCACCGGGTGGAAGTCGGCGCTGCTGATCAACCTGGGCTTCGGCGATAGCAGCACCTTGCACCCCCGCCTGCCGCGACTCGACTTCGACGTGGCCTGCCGCCTCGTCTAGCCTCCCTCCTTCGATGAATCAGTTTCCGCTGGAGTTCGAGGGGCTGCTCTCCCGCGCCGGTCGCAAGGTGCTCGCGGGCACCCACCCGGCCGTGGGCGCGCTGCAGCGAGAAGGGTTCTTCACGGCGAGCGGGCTGCTCGAGGCGAAGCTGCTCCCCGGCTGCCGGAAGTTGATCGCGCGCGCGTTCGAGAAAATGCTGCTCGAGGTCAGCCGGCCGCTGCCCTCGGCGAGCGGCTCGACCCAGAGCTACGAAGACACGCTGCCCAAGGTGGGCCGTCTGCTCAGCGTGCCGATGGTGGGCCTCGAGCGGTTCATCGCCCAGCGCGCGGCCAAAGAGATCGGCCTGCTGCAGATGATGGAGTCGGAGAGTTTTCGCCGCTTCAGTGAAGTGCTCGCCGGTGTTCCCCTCGGACCGCTCGCCGCGGCGCAGGTGCTCTGCAATCGCCGCGGTGACTACGCGGGTCCGCACACCGACCATCACCCCAACGAGCCGGGCGCGCGCGATGGCTACGTCGACGTGCACCTCACGCTCACCTCGCCGGGCGTGCGCGAGCAGTACATCGTCTATCAACGTGACGGCCACTTGAGCGCCATGGCCCCCATCGCGATCGACGGCACCGTCACGGCGTATCGGTTGCCGATCTGGCACTACACCACGCCCCTGCAGACGCGCTCGCTGAGCGATCGCCGCTGGCTGGTGCTGGGCACGTTCTACTTCGCGTGAGCGGTCCTCACGGGCAGAGCGTCGATGGCTCACAACCTTCGAGCGACCAGGTTCCGGAGACCGGGCCGCTGTTGGTGTCGCTCAGGGTGCTGGCGCCCACGAGCCCGCCGTCGGCGTAAACGCAGGAATCGGTCGGCCCCAGCCCCGTGTGCACGTCGAGCAGCGTCACGCCGCCGTCACAGGCCTGCGCGAGATGCGCATACGAGCCTGCATCAGGCACGCAGAGCACCGCGCGCTGCTCGGCCTCGGTCGGTTTGCAGAACGCAAAGTGAGAGACATCTTCATCGCAGGGCTTGCTCGCGGTCGCCCTTGGCAAACAACTGCCCGCGTCACGTGCAGGGCAGAGCGCCGTCTCGACGCAGTCCTGCAGCGACCAGTACCCCGAGACGAGCTGGTGCCTGTCTTGCGAGAAGGCAAAGGACCGCGCCGCGGCCAAGCAGGTGCTGGCGGCGATGAGCGCGGCCGAGATCGCGACGTACCTGCGTGGGCTCAACCCCGAACAGCTGCTCGGACCCTTCAAGGCCACCGGCGCCGCCTTCGGCATGTACCGCTCGCCCGCGCTCCTCCGAGACGGTCACGTGCTTCCGCCCGGGCTCATCACCGAAGCCCTCGCCCGCCCGCCCGCGGTGCCCGTGCTGCTCGGCACCAACCGCGATGAGTACAAGCTCTTCATGCTCGGCAACCCGAAGTACGTGTCGCGCTTCATCGGCCTGCACATTCGCGACGAGGCGATCTTCGAGCGCGACGCGAAGATGGTCTCCGAGCTCTGGCGCGCGGTGGGCACCGATGCTCCGGCCTCCGCGCTGAAGAACGCCGGCGCACCGGTGTTCGCGTACCGCTTCGACTGGGACGAGGAGCCGAAGTACCTGGTCGCGGATCTCCCGAAGCTGATGGGCGCGGCGCACGGGCTTGAGATCGGTTTCGTGATGGACGACGAGGCCAGCGAGTTCGACCCCTTCGGCATCAACACCGAGGAGAACAAGCCCGGCCGGGTCGCGCTCGCCCGCGCGATGATGTCGTACTGGGTGCAGTTCGCGCGCACCGGAAATCCCGGGCGAGGGGCTGAGGGCACGCTGCCGGAGTGGGGTGAGTACGGCGCAGGCCAGGTGATGCTGCTCGACACGGAAGCCGGCGGCGGGGTCCGGCTGCAGCAGGGCGTGCAGACCGCAGACGAAGTCGAGCAGCGCCTGTGGAACGACTCGAGCTTCGACGACGCGTCGCGCTGCGATGCGCTGCGGCGCATGTTCAAGGACTTCACCGGGCAGGCCGGCACCTGGACTGCCGAGCGCGCGGCGCGCATCGAAACGAAGTGCGCCGGGAAGTGATCGTCAGGGGATGATCATCGCGTCCTCGATCAGCACTTTGTAGGCGTAGCCACTGCCGAGATCCTTGTCGATGGTCACCGCGCCCTGGACGGTGACGACGTCGTTCAGGTTCACGGTCTGCGTGGTGGTGGCGATCAGATCGAAGTCCTGCGTGCCTTCGCTGCCCGAGCCATCGCGCAGGTGCAGCCAGTTGAGATCGAGCACGCCCGAGGTGACCTTCACCACCTTCGCGCGGATCGACACGGGCTGACCCTTGAGCGCGAGGCGCTGGGCGTAGATCTCCGCCACGGTGCGCGCGTCGGCGCCTGGCGCCTTCTCTCCTTGACGTCAGCCGAGGGCGCCGCCACGGGCACTGGAGGTGCGGCGGCGACCGGCTGCGCGCCCACTTCGCTCACACCGCTCGAGAACAGCACCAGGGGAAAGGTACGGCCCAGGGTCTTGCTCTCGAAGTTCTCCATGGGCGACGGATCGTTGATGCGCACCTTCGCGCCGACCGCAGTCGTCGCGGTCGGCACCGCCACCCAGACGTCAGCCATCGGAGTGCGGGTCAGGCGCAGGTACGTGTAGCCGGGCGCTTCGAGCCGTTCGGCGACGATGCCCACCAGCGGATCTGACGCGGGGGCGCTGGCGGCCGGCGCAGCGGGTTCAGCCGACTCCTTCGTGCAACCCACGACGCACAGCACAGCAGCAAGAGCGAAAGTAACGCGGGCGGAACCCATGGGTGCTCCTCGGGTGACAGGCAATGTCACCTCGTTAACAGGGACCTCGCCCCCCAGGGTTTCGCTCGCGCGACGTGAACAGCGCGACTGATGCTGCTGGTCAGAAGGGCAGGTGGAGCACCCGATGCATCGTCGGGTGCGATGCAGACCCTTGAGTTAATCATCACGTACAAATGGGTGCGCGGCGCGGTGGCCCTGGTGGCTGGGCTGGCGCTCCTGGTGATAATCGCGACCGGGCTCGATGCCTCGTTGCGCGAGCTGGTGAATGAACTCAGCAGCGCCGCGGCGGGTTTCGCAACCACCTTGCAGTGGGCGACCGATCCACAACATCTGCTCGCGATGGGCGCGTTGCTCACGCTCGATGGGGTGGTGACCTTCGTCGAAGGTTTTGCGCTGTGGCGCAGGCTCTGGTGGGGGCCGTGGTTGGTGGTGATCGCCTCGAGCCTGCTGGTGCCGTTCGAAGTGGCGGCGATCATCGCGCACTCGAGCCTGTTGCGGGTCGGCATGCTCGCGCTCAACCTGGCGATCGTCGGCTGGTTGCTGCGCGCGCGGTTGTTGCGCGGTCCTGAATTGAAAGTGCTGCACGCACTGAAGACGGGGAGCGACGGGTGTGGTGCGCCGGCTTCGTTACCTTGAGCCGGTGCGCGCCTTGTTCGTCCTCGCGGTGTTCGCGCTGTGCGCCTGCGCGCGGGCCCCTTCGCCCGCCAACGCGGCGACCCGGCTGGTGTTCGTGCATCAACCACTCTGGGGTGATCCGGCGGCGTTCGAAGCGACGCTCGCTGCGTTTCGCACCCTGCACCCGGAGGTGAGGCTGGAGACGCAGTTGCTCCCGAACGACTCCGATCTCGCTCACCAGTACTTTCTCACCGCGCTCGAGGGGGGCGCCGACCTCGACGTCCTGGTCGCAGACGTGGTGTGGGTGCCGGAGTTCGCGCGCGCCGGGTGGGTCGCCGATCTCTCGGCCGACTTTCCCCGCAGCCTTCTGGAGCGCGACTTCTTTCCCGCGGCGGTCGAGGCGGTCAGCCTGGAGGGCAAGACCTGGGCCGTGCCCTGGTACCTCGACGTCGGGCTGCTCTACTACCGCACCGATCTCGTGCCGCGCGCGCCGCGCACCTGGAACGAGCTGCGCGAAGGGGCCCGCGAGGCGATGGCGCGTGACCCGAAGCTGCAGGGCTACCTGTGGCAGGGCCGTCAGTACGAGGGCCTCGTCTGCAACGTCTACGAAGCCGCCTGGGGCTTCGGGGCGCGCTCGCTGAGTGACGGCCAGCTCACGCTCGACACCCCGCAGACCGCGAAGGCGTTGCACCTGCTGCGGAGATTGATCGTCGAGGGCGTCTCGCCGCGCGCGGTGACCTCGGCCGCGGAAGAAGAGACGCGCCGCGCGTTTCAAGATGGCCGCGCGGTGTTCATGCGCAACTGGCCGTACGCGTTCGGCGAGTTGCAGAAAGAAGGCTCAGCGGTGCGAGGACGCGTCGGCATCGCGCCGTTGCCGACCGCCAGTGGGGAGGCGGGCGCAGGAGCGCTCGGGGGGTGGCAATTGGCGATCAACGCGCGCATCGATCCTACGCGGCGGGCCGCGGCGATCGAGCTGGTGCGGGCGTTGACCTCGACGGAAGCAAACGTGCGCTTCGCCCGCGCGTACGGGAGAAACCCGCCGAGACGCTCGGCGTATGAGGCGCCAGGCATGGAGCCCTTCACGGCGCTGTTGCCGATGCTCGAGCGCGCCAGCCCGCGGCCGGTGACGCCGTATTACGGAATGGTGAGCGACATTCTGCAGAGCGAGTTCTCGGCGGCGATCTCCGGGGTGCGCTCACCGGAAGATGCGCTGCGCCGGGCTCAGCAGCAGGTGGACCGGGTGATGAGCCCCGCTGCGCGCGAGCGAACCGGGAGCAGAAGGCCGTGAGTGATCGCCGGCTCGGGGTGTTGCTCGTCGCGCCCGCGCTGCTGCTGCTCGCCTTCGTCGCGCTGTACCCGATCGCCGCCACGCTCTGGCTTTCACTGCATCGCTCCATTCTTGTCTTCCACGAGCACCGCTTCATCGGCTTCGAAAACTGGCTCGCGCTCGCGGACGACGCGCGCTTCTGGTCTTCGCTGCGCACGACGCTCTTCTTCGTCGCCGCCACGGTGAGCCTCGAGCTCACTTTGGGTCTGCTCTTCGCGCTGTTGCTCCATCAACCCTTCAAGGGCCGGGGGGTGTTGCGCGCGTCGGTGCTGGTGCCCTGGGCGATTCCCACGGTGGTGGCCGCGCGGCTGTGGGCCTGGCTCTTCAATCCTGACCACGGCCTGCTCACCGCCCTGCTCGCGAGCGAAGGCGCGAACTGGCTGGGAACTCCGGGGCCGGCGCTGTGGGCGGCGATCCTCGTCGACGTGTGGAAGACCACGCCTTTCGTGGCCCTCATTCTGCTCGCGGGGCTGCAGGCCATTCCGGTCGAACTCTCGAGAGCAGCGCAGCTCGACGGCGCAGGTCCGCTGCGAATCTTCAGCTCCATCACGCTGCCTCTCTTGCGCCCGGCCATCGCTGTGGCAGCGGTGTTCCGCGGGCTCGACGCGATGCGGGTCTTCGACGCGGTCTATGTGCTCACCGGGGGCGGGCCCGCCAACACCACCGAGACGCTCTCCATCTACGCGTACAAGACGCTGATGCGTTCGGGCGACTTCGGGTACGGCTCGACCATCGCCGTCGCCACCTTCGCGTGCGTGGCCCTGCTCGCAGCGCTCTACCTGCGGCTGGTGATGCCGGCGGAGGAAACGGCGTGAAGCGGCTGGGGCTGCTGCTGGGCGCCACCGCGGCGGTAACGTTCTGCGTGGGCCCCTTCGCGTGGCAGGCGCTCACGTCGTTGCGGCCCGAAGGCGAGCAGAGGCGCCTCACCATCCCCCAGCGGCTCACCACGCAGGCCTACGTGCAGGTGTTCGACGAACACGCCTTCGCCCGGGTGCTCGCCAACAGCTTCCTGGTGGCCACCCTCACCACCGCGCTGTGCCTGGTGATCGGCGCTGTCGCAGCCTTCGCGCTCGCGCGGCTTCCGGTACCCGCGGGGCGATGGGTGCTGGCCGCGGCCCTGAGCGCCTCGATGTTTCCTCCCATCGCGACCGTCGGCCCGCTCTACCTGGTGGTGCGCGCGCTGGGCCTGAGGGATCACCTCGCGGCGTTGGTGGTGCCGTACACCACCTTCGCGCTGCCGCTCACGTTGTGGATTCTCACCACCCACTTCCGCGAGCTGCCCATCGAGCTGTACCGCGCGGCGAAGATGGATGGCTGCACCAGCTTCGGCGCGTTTCGCAGGGTGCTGCTGCCCCTCGCCGGGCCTGGGCTCACCACCACCGCGCTGCTGGTCTTCATCTCGTCGTGGAACGAGTTCCTCTACGCCCTCACGTTCACCTCGACGCCGGAGCACCGCACCGTGCCGGTGGCGATCGCGCTCTTCTCCTCCGGGCATGTGGAACCGTGGGCGCAGCTGGCCGCCGCTTCGGTGGTGGTGACGTTGCCTCTGGTGGTGCTCACCTTGCTCTTTCAGCGCCGCCTGGTGGCGGGCCTGACCGCCGGCGCGGTGAAGGGCTGAGATGGCGAGCGTGACGCTCAGCGGAGTGAGCAAGCGCTTCAGCAGCGCAAGTGCTGCGGTGCGCGACCTGAACCTTCACGTCGATGACGGCGAGTTCCTCTGCCTGGTGGGCCCGTCAGGCTGCGGAAAGTCGACCACGCTCAACCTCATCGCGGGGCTGGAGCAGCCGAACGAAGGCGAGGTGCGGCTCGGCGGCATCGACGTCACCCGCCTCAGCCCCCGAGAACGCGATCTCGCGATGGTCTTCCAGACCTACGCGCTCTACCCGCACCTCGATGTGCGCGGAAATCTCGCCTTCCCCTTGAAGGTGCAGGGCGTCTCAGCCGCCGAGGTGCGCCGCCGGGTGGCCGAGATCGCGGAATTGCTGGGCCTGACCGCCTTGCTCGAGCGCAAGCCGCGTGAGCTCTCGGGGGGACAACGTCAACGCGTCGCGCTCGGCCGCGCCCTGGTGCGACGGCCCGCCGCTTTTCTCTTCGACGAACCCTTGAGCAACCTCGATGCCGGCCTGCGCACGCAAATGCGCGGTGAGCTGAAGAAGCTGCACGAGACACTCGGCGGCACCTTCATCTACGTCACGCACGATCAGGCCGAGGCGATGACGCTCTCCGATCGGATCGCGCTGATGAACGAGGGCAGGCTCGAACAACTCGGCCCCGCGCGCGAATTGTACGAGCAGCCGCGCACGCTCTTCGCGGCGCGCTTCTTCGGGGCACCGACGCTCAACGTGTGTTCCCCTGCCACGCTGGGCCTCTCCGCGGGCGACGTGCTTGCCGGGCTGCGCCCAGAACACCTCACCCTCGAGGCGAGCAGTGGCTTGCGCGGGCGCGTCTACCTGGTCGAACCCATGGGGGCCGACGTCTTCGTCACCGTGGACGTCGGGGGCGCAAGGTTGACGGCGCGCGGTGAAGGCTCTGTGCAGGTTCGCGTGGGCGACGAGGTGGGGCTGCGCTTCGACCCCGCCCGGTTGCTCTGGTTCGACGCGGGCACGGGCCGCGCGCTGCGCCCCCACGAATTCATGGCCATGCCCTTGCAGCATGAGCGGAGGTAGCGAATCAGCCTCGAAAGGGAGTCGCTGCATGAAGACCTACGTTCGAATCAACGCAGTCAGTGATGGCGGCAATCGTGTTTCGCGGATGCAGATGTCGGGACCCTCGAGAAGGAGAAGCACCATGTGGAAAAACCTCAGGAAGTCGTTTCAGGATCTGGATCGGGAGCGGATGCTCGAGATGATCGGGCTCGAGCCGAGACGTTCGGCGGCGGAGAAGGTGTTGCCGATCTTCGCGCTCTTCGGTGCCGGTATCCTGGTGGGCGTCGGCATCGGCATGATGGTCGCGCCGCGACCGGGCCGTGAGCTGCGCGACGACCTCAAGAACCGCTTCCAGCAGCAGATGCCCAAAGCCGCGGAGATGATGCAGGCGGCGACGGACAAGATCGAAGGCGCGCGCGCGAGCGCTCCGCAGTCCTGAAGAAGCACCTGCGGCGATGCGCGTGATGGCCGACGGCAGCCTGCGTGGAGTGGTGACGCGGGTCGCCGATCGGGTCATTCGGGGCCCCGCGCTGGATCGCGCCGCGCAGTTGGCGTTCTACGCGGTGCTCGCGCTGGCGCCGTTCATGGTGGTGCTGACCTCGCTGGCCGGCTTTCTCCCCAGCGAAGACAGCGTGCAGTGGCTGCTCGATCGCGCCCAGGCGCTGATGCCTGAAGAAGCGTTCTCGCTGGTGTCCCAGGTGGTGGACGACGTGGTGACCAGCCGCAACGCCACGCTCTTCACCCTGGGGGTGCTGACGGCGCTCTGGAGCGCGTCGCGTGCCGCCGATGCCCTGCGCACGGCGCTCAACTCGGCGTGGGAACTCCAGGACGGCCGCAGCTACCTGCGCCGGCAGTTCATCGCGATCATCTTCACCATCGGCGGCGCGGTGCTGCTGCTCGCCTCGGTGGTGGCCTCCGTGCTGGGGGCCGGTGTGGTGGAGAAGATCGCGGGCTTCGTCGGCATCGACGCGGGCCACTCCGCGCGCTTGTGGAGCCTGCTGCGCTGGCCGACGGCGATCGGGTGTCTGGTGGTGCTCGCCGCGCTCGCCTACCGGGTGTTGCCTGATACCCGCCCGCGGCCGGTGCCCACCTGGGTGGGCGCGCTGGTGGCCACCGGGCTCTTCCTCGTCGGCGCGCGGTTGTTCTCGTTCTACGCGGAACGCTTCGCGAGCTTCGGGCCGACCTACGGCGCGCTCGCGGGCGGCGTGGTGTTGCTGCTGTGGAGCTGGTTGTCGGCGATCGCCTTCATCGTGGGCGGTGAGGTGACGGCCGCGTTTCCAGGGGCTCGACCGCGCCGTCCTTCGTGAGCTCATGCTGACCGACTAAGCTCGTCTGATGGTCGTTCCGACGAGGCGCTGGGGGGTGGTCGAGGCCGCAGATGGCACGCCCATCACGTTTCACACGCACGGCGAATCGGGCGGGCCGGTGGTGGTGCTCACCAACGGCATCGGCACC
>JAYVNA010000154.1:0-2057 GCA_043758715.1 Archangium sp. | reverse complement strand
TTCCACATTCTTTCGCAAGACAAGAGCGCGGCGCCAAACCCGCGGAACTCGATCGCTCTTGGTCACCCTCTCCACCCATCACACGAAGTCTGGGGCTCTCGAGTGTGATCGCCGCCACGCCAGCTGCCGAATTTGTGTGCTCCCAGTCGCTACGGATCCCAGAGTTCTTCAGCGTGCTTGCGACCTCCGCAGAACTCCGGCGAACGACGCGACTCCCTTCTGGTGTCGACGAGATGACGAGGGTCCTCGAGCACCTCAAGCGACTGGACCGAGGGCCAACATGGGCCAGCGACGTTCAGACTTTGGTGAGGAGCGGCGCTTTCGTGCTCACGAGCCTGTCGCCATCCTCGGCGACGTTTACCCGGAGCATTCTTGCCTTCGCCTCCCTGATGCCGCGTGTCAAATCCGCACTGAAGGTCGTGCCGAACGTCGGCCCAAATGAGACATCAGTGGTGCTGCACGTGCAGTGCGGCAACGCCGTCGTTCTTCTGGGTGCAGATCTCGAGGTATCCGGCGCGCGCGACGCGGGATGGCGCGCCATTCTAAATTCTGGTGCTCGTCCCCCAGCGCGCGCGTCGGTTTACAAGGTCGCCCACCACGGTTCTCAGACGGGTCACCTCGACGAAATTTGGAGCACGCTTCTTTCGCCCGGACCTCGTGCGCTGCTGACTCCATTCTCTCGTTCCGGCCTTCCGCGAATCACGGACACTGAGCGCATCGCTCCACTTTCAGACGGCATGCACCAGACAGCGCCGTCGAGGGTGCACGCCTTGAAGCGCGATCGTGCAGTCACGCGAACGCTCACGACCATGACGAAGCGACCGCCGACGCCACGGCGCGGCCGCATGGGCCAGGTTCGTATCAGGCTCGACCCGACCACGGGGTCGGTGATCTCGACGGAGCTCTTCGGGGCTGCGTTCGAGGTGGCAGCTCCTCGATCTGCCTGAGTAGCTGGCCGACCTGAGACGGCTATGGTGCGCGCCTCGATGGCCACCGCGACGACCGACATCGTTCAGAAGCTCTGGAACCTCTGCACCCTGCTCCGCGAAGACGGGGTGAGCTACTTCCAGTACGTCACCGAGCTGACGTACCTGCTGTTCCTCAAGATGATGAAGGAGCAGAAGCGCGAGAACGTGCTGCCGAAGGACTGCCGGTGGGACCAGCTCAGGGCGCTGACTGGCGTCGAGCAGCTCGACACCTACCGGAAGATGCTCCTGGCGCTCGGGAAGGCGCCGAACAAATCGGTCGCGCAGATCTACGAGAACGCCCAGTCCTCGCTGAAGCAGCCGAAGAACCTGTCGATCCTCGTCGACGCACTGGAAGGGCTCGAGTGGTTCTCGGATGAGCGTGAGCACCTCGGTGACCTCTACGAAGGGCTCCTCGAGAAGAACGCGAACGAGGTGAAGTCGGGTGCGGGCCAGTACTTCACGCCCCGGCCCCTCGTGCGCGCGATGGTCGAGTGCATCAAGCCCGCGCCCGGCGAGATGGTGCAGGACCCCGCGGCAGGGACGGGCGGCTTCCTCATCGAGGCGGACAAGTACATCAAGGCGAAGACCGACAAGCTCTTCGACCTCAGCAAGGAGAAGCAGGAGTTCCAGCGCAAGCGCGCCTTCTACGGCATGGAGTTGGTCGACGAGACGCGCCGCCTGGCGCTGATGAACCTGCTCCTGCACGACGTCGAGGGTGACCTCCGACCTGGGGATACGCTGTCACCGGTGGGGGCGCAGCTCGCGAAGGCCGACGTCATCATCACGAACCCACCGTTCGGCACGAAGGCCGGGGGAGGGAAGCCGTCGCGCGATGACTTCACGTTCCCCACCAGCAACAAGCAGCTCGCCTTCATCGAGCACATTTACCGCGCGCTCAAGCCGGGTGGCCGGGCTGCCGTGGTGGTGCCCGACAACGTGCTCTTTGAGGACAACGTCGGCCGGGAGATCCGCACGGACCTCATGGACAAGTGCGACCTGCACACCATCCTCCGGCTCCCGACGGGGATCTTCTACGCGCAGGGCGTGAAGACGAACGTGATGTTCTTCACGCGTGGCGCGACGGACAGG
>JAYVNA010000153.1:0-6604 GCA_043758715.1 Archangium sp. | reverse complement strand
TCTGGTGGAGCCACGTGGGGTGGATTCTCGCCCGCCGCTACGACGCGACCAACTACGACGCCATCAAGGACTTCTCGCGGTTCCCCGAGCTGGTCTGGCTCAACGAGAACCACCTGGTGCCCGCGCTCAGCGGCCTGGGGCTGGCGTGGTTCTTCGGCGGTTTCTCCGGCGTGGTCTGGGCGTTCATCGTGCCCACGGTGGTGCTGTGGCACGCGACCTTCACCATCAACTCGTTGTCCCACGTGTTCGGCTCGCGGCGGTACCTGACCGCAGACACCAGCCGGAACAACTTCCTGCTCGCGGTGCTCACCTTCGGTGAGGGCTGGCACAACAACCACCACGCTTCACAGAGCACCGCCAAGCAGGGCTGGTTCTGGTGGGAGCTCGATCTCACCTTCGCCATCCTGCGGGTGATGTCGTGGTTCGGCCTGGTGTGGGACCTGCGCGTGCCCCGCCGCGAGGCGAAGTACGCGCATCAGAACTACACCCCGGAACAACGCCGGCAGCTCAAGGCGCAGAGCCGCTTCGGCATGTATGACCCCGCGCCCCCGGTTCAAACTCCGGAGGCGCAGCCCGCCATCGGCTTCGAGAATCCTGCGTACGCGAAGCGGTAACGACGCTTACTGGCAGGCGCCGAAAGGCTGAACCTGGCCGCCTGAGCCGGTGACCCCGCCGCACGCGCCGCTGGGGCACGACGGCATGCCGCCATCCTTGTTGCAGAACTGGTGGCAGACGCCCGCGGCCTGGCTGGCGCCGAGGCAGATCGAGCCCTTCACGCAGTTGGCCGACGCGCAGCTCGCGCCGTTTGCCGCCGTACCGCCGGGCAGACAGGAAGGACCCGACTGCGTGAGGTAGCAACCATCGGTCGTGGTGGGGCAGTTCTGCAGCAGCGGATCGCAGGTCATCAGCGTCACGCAGGTCAGCGGCACTTCGACGGTGCCGGGGATGGTGACGCTCGAGATGCACTGGCCCGCGCCCGTGCAGTTGGTCGTCTGGTAGCAGTACTTGGCGCAGCTGCCGCCCACGCAGACCAAACCCCTGGCGCAGGTGTCGGTGGTGCACGGCGCGCCCTCGGCGAGGGTGCCCGCCGGCACGCAGGCGCGGGTGACGCCGCCGTCCGCCAGGCCCACGTAGTTGCAGCGATCGGTCGACGTCGGGCAGTTCTGAGAGACCACGTCGCACGGGCCCGCGAGGCAGCCGGTGCTGCCGTCTGCGCGGTACATGCACGACTCGCCTGCGTTCGGGCAGTTCTGCGCGGTGACGCTGCACGCGCCGCTGGTGCCTCCGCCGCCGCCCGTGACGCTACCGCCGCCGGTGCCGGTGCCGCCGCCGGTGACGCTGCCGCCGCCCGTGCCCGTGCCGCCGCCCGTGACGTTGCCGCCACCGCTGCCACCGCCCGTGGTGCCACCGCCGCCGCCCTGGCCCGTGCTCTCACACACGAAGAGCGCCGCGTTGCACACCTGGTTCATCGAGGTGCAGTTCGCGCAGGTCGCGCCCTTGGCGCCGCAGGCGGTGTTCGAGTTGCTCGCCGATTCAGGCACGCACTTGTTGGTGGCGTCGCAGCAGCCCTTACAGTTCGTCGGGCTGCACGCGGGCGTGCCACACGAAGGAATCACAGCCACGAGGAAACCGAGGAGGGCGCCAAACGAGAGGGCTTTGAGGTTCATGGTGGCGCGACACACCACCCACCCCAGCGCACGTCAAGCAGGCCGCCCTATTTTGCTGCGGGCACGCCGGCATCGCCCGTGACGAACTTGAGTGCGTCGGGAGGCTTCAAGCTGCAGGCCGTCACCGCTCCCGAAGGATCGATCGCGTCGCTGCCTTCCTGCACCGAGAGCACCTTTCGCCCCGGGCCCACCACGAAGGTGACGCGCCTGGCGAAGTTCACGAGGAAGGTCTTCACGTCGAACGCCTTGACCACCACCGCCTTCTCATCGGCGACGAAGTGGTACGGCGCCTTGAGCGACTCGCGAAAACGCTTCGAGGTCTCGGCGTCATCGGTGGAGATCGCGATCACCGTGCCCTGGTGCTTCTGAATGTCGGCATACCGGTCCCGGTACGCGGTGAGTTCGCGCGTTCAGCCAGGGGTGAAGGCCTTGGGGAAGAAGGCCACCACCACGGGCCCCCGTTCCACAAGAGACGACAGCGTCAGCTCGAGGCCATCGATGTCCTTCACGGTGAAGTCAGGAGCCACTTCGCCCACGGCGGGCTGCGCAGCCAGCAACGAGGCGGTGAGGATCGCGAGCATCACAGAGCGGATCTAGCGGGACCGCCCGGAGCACGCCACTTCACTTGTTCATCTCTTCCATCTTCGCCCACACCGCCTTGGCGGCCTGGCGACTGACCCGGGTGACTTCCTGCACGTCGAGCGAGAGCGGCTTGCGTTTCCACAAGCGCCACAGCCCGTCGACCATCACCGATTCCACGCAGCGCGCCGAGATGCCGTGGAGCACGTGCGGAGCAAGGGTGGCCGCCTCGAAAGGCGTCGGGGGCTGGTAGTCGAGCACGAGCAGATCGGCGGCCGCGCCCGGCTGCAGCGGCCCGATGGTGATGCCGAAGGCCTCGCTCGCCAGCCGGTGTCCGTTGGCCAGAAACCGCAGCACGTCGATGGGCTGACCCGAATCGTTGCTGCGCAGCCCCGCCGCCTGGGCTTCGGCGAAACAGTCGAGCGACATCACGTCGGTCGCGAGGCAGCCGCGCACGCCGAACTTCGAGGGCGTGGCGAGGCCGGCCTGGGTGGCCATGTTCGAGCGGGCCGCGTGCGCCAGCCAGGTGCCGGCGGTGATCAACTGCGAGAGCTCGGGCCAGGTGAGGTGAACGTTCTGCGAGAGCACCACCCGGCTGCCGGTGAGGCCCTGGGCGACCAGCCGCTCGGTGGCGGTCAGCCCGAAGCGTGCGCGGCTCTGCGCCTCTTCACGTGGATCTTCCCCCAGCGTTCCGATGAGAATCGCGGCGGTGCGCTGGCGCGCTTCCTTGAGCCCCGCCAAGGCGTCGTCCGACAAGGCGTCGAGCCCCGCGACCCCGAACGCCCCGCGGAACCGGCCGCGCGCGCGGGTGACGTACGCGACACATTCTTCCAGCGCTTCTTCGCGCACCATCGCGCCGCCGCGTTCGGTCACCTGGCAGGCCAGCACCGCGCGCAAGCCCACGCCGTTGAGTCCGTGGGCCACCCGCGAGAGCGAGCCGCCGGCGTTGGCGTGCGCGGCGGTGACGTCGAAGAGCGTGGTGGTGCCCGCCTGCAGGCCCTCGAGTCCCCCCGCTGCGGAAGCGGCTTCGAGCTGATCGCCGTCGATCACTTCTTCGAGCCGGTGACGCGCCTTCAGCTCGGCCGCGAAGCCCTCGCCTGAGCGCGGCGCGCCCCGAAGCAGCGTGCTGCTCAGATGATGGTGAGCCGAGACCAACCCGGGGAAGAGCACCTTGCCCCGAACATCGATGACCTCGTCATCAGGTTTGGGTTCGAGCGAGGTCGCGCGCTCGACGATGCGATCGCCTTCGATTCGGAGGTCGGCGGTCTCGACGCTTGCGGGCTCCAGGTCGACGACGGTCCCGCCTTTGAGCACGGTTGCCACGAGCGGCGCAGGGTAGCCGGTTCAACTGCCCTCTTCACAGGACTGTCTTCTTACAACGCACTTCGCACCAACGACGTCGTGGTCACCCGGCCGGTGTGGGGCGCAGTCGGCTGAAATCCCTCTGTCGGGTGAAAGGGCACACACCTTGCTAAGTGCGCGCGCGAACACCCTGTCTCCCGGAGCACTCTGCATGAAGCGAAGCTCGATCCTCCTGGCGTTGGCCGGCGCCGTGGTGGGACTCGCCTGTGGCCCCGCTGAGCTCCCCGTGTCTGACGCCGCTTCCGACCGGGAGGCGATCATCGGCGGTACCCTGGCCAACGGGGACCCCGCGGTGGTGGCGCTGACCGTGCGGTATGGCGGTGGCTACGAGTCGTTGTGCACCGGCACGCTGATCGCTCCGAAGACCGTGCTGACCGCGGCGCACTGCATCTACGCGTACGGCACGAACATGTCCTACTACGTGACGTTCGGGTCCACGTCGGACGCGCCCACGAAAGCCGTGGCGGTGACGCAGCAGTACAAGAACCCCGCCTACAACCAGAGCGCTTACGACTTCGGCATTCTGCGCCTTGCGACCCCGGTGCTCGATGTCGCTCCCATGCCGTTCAACGAGACGCCGATGGCGACCTCGCTGGTGGGCCGCCCGATTCGCCACGTGGGCTACGGCCTCACGGTCGCCGGTGGCACCACCGCCGGCACCAAGCGCGAGGTCACCTACGCGCTGCGCAGCGTCTCTCAGTACACGATCGAGTCGGGCGCGACCGGCAAGCAGACCTGCCAGGGCGATTCCGGCGGGCCGGCGTTCATGGTGTTGCCTGGAGCGACGCGCGAAGTGCTGGTGGGCGTGGTGAGCTACGGCGATCAGGATTGTGCGGTCGAAGGGTTCGACGGCCGCGTCGACGTGGGCGCCTCGTGGATTCGCACCACCATGGCCGGCTGGGAGACGCCGACCTGCGCGACCGATGGTGCCTGCGTGCCGGGCTGCACGCCGATCGATCAAGACTGCGCGTGCAAGACCGATGGCGTGTGCGGCGCCGATTGCAGCGATCCTTCGATGGACAGCGACTGCCCCCGCGACTGCGCGCAGAACAACATCTGCGCGACCCAGGCCTGCGGCCGCCCTGACGTCGACTGCGTGCCCGCAGGTTCGTTCTGCACCGCCGAAGCGCAGTGCAAGGAACGCCTGTGCGTGACCGACCCGCAGAACACCACGCCGTATTGCACCCAGGGGTGCCAGACGAACCTCGATTGCCCCAGCACCATGGAGTGTACGAACGGTGACTGCCGCAAGCGCCAGCGCCCCACCCGCCAGCTGTTCGACAGCTGCTACGCGAGCACCGACTACTGCGCCCAGGGCATCTGCACCGGGCCCGCGGGCGGCATCTCGCGCTGCGTGAAGAGCTGCCTGGTGAACGGTGATTGCGCGCAGGGTTCGGTGTGCGAGGCGGGAGCTGATTCGCAGCGTTTCTGTCGGCCCAGCACGCTGCGGTTCAACAACGTCACCCTCCCCGCGGTGGGGCCGACGGTCGGTGCGGTCGCGCAGGGGTGTTCGGCCACGGGAGCAGGTTTTGCGCTCTGGCTCCTCGCGGCTCCCCTGCTTCGGCGCCGTCGCGCGCGCAGCTGATTGATTTGGCAGACTGAGGCGGTGCGCGTGCTCCGCCTGCTCGGCCTCCTGATCTGTGCCGGCTGCGGCGTTTCCGAGCGTCCGTTTGGAACTCAGCGGCAAGCGATCGTCGGCGGCACGCAGAGCCTCACCGACAGCAGCGTCTTCATGCTCGACATCAGCGGGAACAACGGCGCCACCACCCGGTGCAGCGCCACGTTGATCGCCCCGCGCACCTTGCTCACCGCGGCGCACTGCGCTGACCCCGCGATGATGGGCGCCACCAGCCTCACCATCATCGCGAGCAACGCGCCCACCGCGGCCGAGGTGATCCCCGGAGTGAACACGGTGCAGGTGACGCAGACGAGACTGCACGCGATGTGGAACGCCGCCGCAGCCGGACTCGGGAGTGATCTCGCGCTCCTGCTGCTCGAGTCGCCGCAAACGATTCCACCCAGTCCCTGGAGCCGCGATTCGCTCTCGAGCCTCGGCGGAGAACCAGTGCGCGCGGTCGGCTACGGCGCCGATGCCATCGACGCGGGCACCGGAACGCGGCGCACCGTCGAGCTCACCATTCGCCAACTCACGCCCGAGCTGATCGCGCTGGGAAACTTCGTCGACAAGGGCATCTGCCACGGCGATTCCGGCGGGCCGACCCTTCACACCTTCGGCGACGGGGTGGAGCGCTTGATCGGCGTGCACAGCTTCACCCGCGGGGACGACTGCCTCGATGGCGCCGACACCCGCCTCGACGCGAAGGCGCCCTTCATCCTGCAGTGGCTCTCGGAGTTCGAAGAGAACTGCGGGGCGAATTTCGTGTGCGCGGCTGGAACCTGCGCCGATCCCGACTGCGCCGCGCTGGGTCAGCCTTGCGGCGCGAGCTGGGACTGCCGCGAGCGGCAATGCGTGAACGACGCGCAGCACGTCGATCGCTACTGCTCGAAGAGCTGCGCGTCAGACGTGGACTGCACGGCGGGACTGGGTTGCGACACCCTTCGGGGCGTCTGCCAGCGACCGCAACTCCCGCCCGCGAGACCCACGGAACCGTGCCTGCCGGGTGCGACGTTCTGTTTGAGCGGTTCGGTGTGTGAGGGCGTCACGCCCGAGCTGGCGCGCTGCAGTCAGCCGTGCACCCGAACCCTCGACTGCCTCGCGCCGCAGATCTGTCGCGTCGGCTTCGCTGGCAACGAGGCGTGTCTCGACCCACCGCCCATCACGCTGCCGGTAGGTCGAGTCGAACTTCCCGCCGCTGGCGGCTGCAGTGCGGGCGTGGGGTTGGCCCCTCTGCTGGTGCTCGCGTGGTGGTGGCGAAGGCGCGTGACGGTCACTGCCCCGCGGTGTCGGTGCGGAAGAGACCGCGGCCCTCGGTGCTCAGGTAGATGACGTTCGGGTTGGCCCGCTGCTGGGCAAAGCTCGAGACGCCCACGCCGCC
>JAYVNA010000152.1:0-19177 GCA_043758715.1 Archangium sp. | reverse complement strand
ACAGCGACAACCGCACCGCGCTCGACTTGTCCGCGCTGAGCAGCGAGATGCGCTTGAGGGCGTCGTAGAAGGCGGTGCGCTTGACCATCACCTGCTTCTCGCCCTCCTTGGGGATCACGCGCTGGTACTCGGGGAACTGCCCGTCGATCAGCCGCATCACCATCGAGAGGCCGGGCTTCTTGAACAGCGCGGAGTTCTCCGCGAAGCCGAGCTGGCACTCCGCCTCGGGCGCTTCGTCCAGCAGGCGCTTGAGCTCGAACAGACCCTTGCGCGGAATGATCACGCCGGCCTTGAGCTTGAAGTCGCCGGCCATCTCCCGCTCGACCAGCGCCAGGCGGTGACCATCGGTGGCCACCATGCGCACCTTGTTACCCTCGCGCGGCTCGAAGAAGACGCCGTTCAAGATGTACCGGGTCTCGTCGTTCGAGATCGCGTACTGGCTCTTCTTGATCATCTCGAGCAGCGCAGTGCCGGTGATCTTCACCAGGTTGGTCGCGTCTTCCTTGGGGAGCTTGGGGAACTCCTCGGGCGCCATGCCGACGATCTTGTAGTGGGCCGCGCCGGAGGTGATCTCCGCGTAGTTGTTCGGCAGCTTCTTGATGGTCAGGTTCGCATCGGGGATCAGGCTGACGATGTCGAAGAGCGTCTTGGCCGACACGGTGATGGCGCCGGGCTTCATCACTTCGGCCGGGTGATCGCTCACGATGCCGATGTCGAGGTCGAAAGCCGTGACCGTCACGCCCGTCTTGGTGGCGTTGATGAGCACGTTCGAGAGGATGGGCATGGTCGCCTTCCGCTCGACGATGCCCTGCGCACGGTGAAGCGCCTTCTTCAACTCGTCGGCCGCGATCCGGAATTCCATAGGCCGCCGGGTGTAGCCCGCCCCTCAGACGTGTTCAACCAATGTAAGGCGCGGGTTTTCCGGGCAGATTGGGGGCCATGACCACCCCCACTACGACGTGGCCGCGCACCAGTTTTCAGGCTGGTGGGGGCCGCAATCTCTTTCAGCTCTTCTGCTTTTCCGCCGGCCCCTTGAAGAGCGATCTCCCTCTGTCAGCCGCGCGTTTTGGGTTGCCGACGCCCGAGGCGGTGAAGCTGGTGCAGGTGCGCGAGCTGACCCGGGAAATGGACAGCGGGTGGTTCGACGGCTTCAGGGCGGGGTCGCTGCGGGCGGTGGCCATCAGCGCGATGGGCGACGTCTCGGCCCTCGATGCCGCCACCCAGTTGACGGCGGTGATGGTCGATCGGGAAGATTCGGCTGACCTGCTCCACCTGCAGGCGGCCTGGGCCACCGCGCAGTGGTTGGTGGCGCGCGGGGCCTCGGTGGTGCTCGACGCCCAGACCAACCGGTTCTGGCGCGGCGCCGACGTGGCCGACTGGCCGGCCTCGCGCCCCTTCGCGTTGTCCATCGACGTGAATGTGGTGGTGGAAGCCGAGCCGACCTCACCCATCGCGAACATTCACACCCGCGGGCTGCAGAAGTTCGGAAGGCCTGATCTGGTGGTGCGTGACGTGCCGGGCGACCAGTGGGATTCGGTGGCGGGGTTGGTGCGAGCCCTCGCGGGGCAGTTGGCCAACGGGCTGGTACTGCGGCCAGGCGACCAGGTGAACCTCGACGGCACGTCGCTGCGCTTGTCAGTCTACAAACCCACTCCTGAAAACGATCTGCACCTCAACAACGAGGGGCTGGTGCTGACGCTCCCATAGAATCGGAACATCAGAGGCCCCCTCGTCGCTTCTCTCGGTGCGTTCTTTCGGCTATCGGGCGACATGCTCGGACCGATGTGGTTGGCGCTTCAGGTACTTGCTCAGTCGCCTGATATGGTCGTCGCCGTTCCCTCCACCAGAGTTCCCGCCGAAGAAGCGCCGCTGGGTGTTGTGCTCTCTCAGGTCGCGGCGCGTGAGGTGGCGCGCCTGGTGTTGCCGGGTACGCGCGTGGTTTCTGCGGACGACATGAACGTGTTCCTCGGAGTGGAGCGCCAACGAGCCCTGATGGGCTGCGAGGTCGGCACCGACTGCATGACGGAGATCGCTTCGGCCCTCAATGCGACTGAGATCGTCTCCTCCTCCCTCAATCTCGCCTCCTCGGGCTTGACCGGGAAACAATGGGCCATCGAGGTTAAGCGCGTCGACGGGCGCACGGGTGCTCGGTTGAGCGGGTCACTGATCACGCTGTGTGGAAGCGGCCCCGGAATGCTGGAAGGCATGAAGCGCGCGGTCGACGAGACGTATGGCAAGCACCTCGCTGCGACGACCGACGGTGCGTGTCCGTCGAGCGTGGCGGTCGTTGGTCTGATCGCAGGCGTGGCGCTCACACTGGGGGGCGCCGCCGGAACCACCTTCGGGCTCGTGACCAAGGGCGCCTGGGACGCGCAACAGTTGCCTGGTGCTCAGCCGACGGTGTCTCGGGCCGGTGCGCAGACCGCTCAGCTTCTCTTCACTGGTGGCCTGGTGGCTGCTGGAGTGGGGCTGGGTCTCGTCACCGCCTCCACGATCGCGCTTGCTGCAAAGCCGACCGAACCGCAGGTCGCTGTCGTCCCACTGGCCGGCGGCGCGCTCGTCTCTGTGGGAGGCACCTTCCAATGAAGACCTCCCGTCTGTGGTGGAGCGTTGCGCTGGGTCTGATGGTCGCGCTTGAGGCGTGTCTATTCGACGAGTCGGGGGTCTTCCTCTGCGAAAAGGGCGACCTCAGCTGCGCAGACGCAGGCTCTTCAGGAGGCGGGTTCGCGACGGGCGGGGGTGACGCGACGGGTGGCGGCAGCGCGACGGGTGGCGGTAGTGCGTCAGGCGGCGGCAGTGCGACAGGCGGCGGTAGTGCGACCGGTGGGGGTAGCGCGCCGGTCGCCTGCTCGCTCACGCCGGCCTTCGTTCGCGTGCGCAACGCGCCGCTCCCCCTGCTGCCGACCTACTCCGTCGCGAGCGTCGCTCTGAGTCTCGACGCAGGGCTGGTGGGCTTCCCAAACGACAACGGCGGGGGAACTCTGAATAGCTACGACATTCACACCGGTGCGCTGAGTACGTTGTCGAGTGGGCCCGATTCCGGGGTCTACCTGGACTACGCGGAGACGGTCGCAGTCGACGAGGCGTTCAGCCGGCTCGCTGTCGTGCTGCCGGTAGCCGCCCCAGTGTCGTCGGGGAAGCCATCGGGCCTGGTCGAGTTGAGGCGTGGCAATGGAACCCTCATCACCAGAGTGCAGAGCGTCTACTCCACCAGTTGGTGCGCGAGGCAGGTCGCGCTTTCGGGCGACGGTCAAACGCTCGTCTACAGCTGCGGGACCGGAACCGACATCACCGAGCTTGGCGTGCGCCGGTCGGACGGCGGCTCCACGGCGGCGTCCCTATTCCAGGAAACCCTTGCGGCCGACTTCGATCTCGATCGTGCCGGAACTCGTCTGGCGACGGTAGGTTGCGCCTCGGCTGGCTGCAAGCTGCACGTCTATGGCGCGGTGCAGACCAACATTCTCAGCCCCCGCTATGACAGCCCGGTGCTTGCCGGCATCACGTCGAGCTCGCGCGTCGAGGTCGAGGCTTCTTCCACAGCCGATTGGGTCGCCGTCGCCTCACCGTCCTCGGGTCCCAACAGCGAGGGCGTGATCTACGTGATGGTGTCGAACGGCATCACCTTCGAGCATGTCGCGCAGATCGACGGCGGGCTGATTCAGGAGAGGCTCGGTACTGCGATCGCGATGAGCGGAGCGGGCGACGTACTTCTCGCGAGTCGATCGCGTGGCCAGACCACTTCGGTCTATGTGCGGCGCGCGCTGGCAGATGGTGGCTTCGACTATTGTCAAGCTCAGCTGCTCGATGTCGGGGCGAGCACCGGGAACCAGCTGGCGATCTCTTCAGATGGCCGCAGAGCGCTCGTGGTGGCCATCGATGGTGGTCTGCAGCTCTTCGCGCGCTGAGTCGTAGACCGCGCGCTCGGAATCGACGATGACGAGGGTGATGTCGCCTCCGAATTCCTTCCCCATCGGCACGCCGGGTACGCCGTGGGGACCAGAAGAGAAGCAGCAGTGGCGGTCGACGCAGTCGAAGCGTCGCAGCTATGTCGATGCGGTCGTTTCGGCCGTGCAGTTGCTGAGTGCTGACTTCGAAATCACTCAATACGGCCTGCTCGAGTACGCGCCCGACGGCAATTATGCGTTGTTCGCGCTGCGCAGCCGGGGGTGGAACGAGACGCTCCCGGTGGCGCTGGTCACCGGCGGCGTGCATGGCTACGAGACGAGCGGCGTGCACGGCGCGTTGCTCTTCGCCCAGCAGCACGCTCGTGCTTACGCAGGCCGCGTGAATCTGATCATCGCGCCGTGTGTGAGCCCCTGGGCCTACGAGCGCATTCATCGCTGGAACGCGCTCGCGCTCGACCCGAACCGCTCGTTCAAGGCCGATGGTGCGGCGGCTGAGGCGCGTCAGTTGATGACCTTCCTCGCGCCCTTCCTCGGAAAGTTCCTGGTGCACCTCGATCTGCACGAGACGACCGATTCTGACGAGAGCGAGTTCCGCCCTGCGCTCGCCGCTCGCGATGGCAAGGTCTACGAGCCGGATCAGATCCCCGATGGCTTTTATCTGGTGGATGACTCGGCCAACCCGCAGCCGGCGTTTCAACGCGCGATCATCGAGGCGGTCTCGAAGGTGACGCACATCGCGCCCGCTGACGCCAACGGCCACATCATCGGCTCGCCCATCGTGAGTGAGGGCGTCATCGAATACCCCGTGAACTCGTTGGGCCTGTGCACCAGCATCACGGGGGCGCGGTTCACCACGACGACCGAGGTGTATCCCGACAGCCCGCGCGCTTCGCCGGCGCAGTGCAACGAGGCGCAAGCGGTCGCGGTTCGGGCTGGGCTCGACTTCGCGTTGTCAGCTCGCTGAGAAGTCACGGCGTCGTCAGTTGCTTTCTTTCCAGAATGTCGTCCTCGGTGCGCGAGTCCCGCTGGGACCATCGCCCAGCGCAGCAGGCGCTTCGCCTCGCTGCCGTAGCCATCGTGTGCGACCGGCGGTTTCATCATGAAGTCGGGCAGCAACCGTAACGCGCCGAAGCTGATTCCCGCGGAGTCCTCAAAAGAAGCCTCGATGAGGGTGGTCTCGCAGGATTGAGGCGGTGCTCGTCACAAAGAGGCTCTCGAGCTTCGGGCAAGGACGCTCATGTGACCTGGTCGCTTGGGTTCAGGTCGACCGGGGCCTGTGAATCAATGTCAGGACCCGGATTCATAGGCCCTCGTCAAGATCACGAAGCTGAGTCACCGAACCCACCCGGTGACGCGAAGCTCGAGGGGCCAGCTCGGACTGGAACAAGGGTCACAACCCTCATCCCCACGCCTCTTCATGCTTCTTTCGTAACGCGCCGAAGCTGATTCCCACGAAGAGGCTCTCGAGCTTCGGGCAAGACGCTCATGGGACCTGGCCGCTTCGTTTCCGGTCGACCGGGGCCTGTGAATCAATGTCAGGACCCTGATTCATAGGCCCTCGTCAGCATCACGAAGCCGAGTCACCGAACTCACCCGGTGACGCGAAGCTCGAGGGGCCAACTCGGAATGGAGCAAACGGCCACGACCCTCATCACCCCGCCTCTTCAGGCTTTTTTGTAAGACGCCGAAGCTGATTCCCGCGGAGTAGCGTGCGCGCGCCATGTCGATCGCCTTGCCGTTGCGCGCTCAGCTCGTCTCCAAAGAACTCTCACTTCCCCTCGCGGGTGTGACCGCCACGCTGGAGTTGCTCGACGGCGGCGCCACCGTGCCCTTCATCGCCCGGTACCGGAAGGAAGCGACCGGCGCGCTCGACGACGAAGCCATCTCCCGCATCGCCGCCCACGAGAAAGTGGTCGAGGCCCGCGAAAACCGCCGAGCCACCATCCTGGAGAGCTTGAAAGAGCAGGGCGTGCTCACGCCTGAACTCGACCGCGCGGTGCTCGCAGCGACCACGCTTGCTGCGCTCGAAGATCTGTATCTCCCCTGGCGACCGAAGCGCCGCACCCGCGCGCAGACCGCTCGCGAACGGGGACTGCAGCCGCTCGCCGAGGTGCTGCTCGCGCAAGGTGGAAACGCGCCGTCACGTGAAGCGCTGGCGAAGCCCTATGTCGACGCGGCGAAGGAACTGCCTGACGTCGAGGCCGTGTGGGCCGGTGCACGCGACATCGTGGCCGAGGTGGTGGCGGAGAAAGCGTCACTGCGCGCCGAGCTGCGAGCCATGTTCGCTGAAGACGCCGAGCTGGTCGTCGACACCGCGCGCGGAAAGTCGAAGGCGCCTGAACTCGCGAAGTATCAAGACCACCTCGGCCGCCGCGAGCGCGCGAAGAATGCACCGTCACATCGCGTGCTCGCCGCTGAGCGCGGAGAAACCGAAGGCCTGCTGAAGGTCTCGCTCGAGCTGCCACTGCCCCAGGTGACAGCGCGCGTGCGGCAGGCGGTGGTGAAGCGGGGCGCAGCTCCGGTGCTGGCGAAGGAGCTCGACCTCGCCCTCACCGATGCCACCGAGCGGTTGCTGTTGCCGTCGCTGGAAAGTGAACGCCGTCGCTCGTTGAAGGAGCACGCAGACGAGGACGCGATCGCGGTGTTCGCGAAGAACCTGACGGCGTTGTTGCTGACGCCTCCGCTCGGGGGAAAGCCGCTCATCGCCATCGACCCCGGGCTGCGCACCGGCTGCAAGGCGGTCGCGCTCGATGCGCGGGGCGGCGTGCTCTCGTACGTCACCCTCTTCCCTCACACCGGCAAGGAGGCCGAAGCAGGCGTGCAGCTGGCGGCGCTGGTGAAGAAGCACCCCTGCGCGGCGATCGCGATCGGGAATGGAACGGCCGGGCGCGAAACCGAGACGTTCGTGAAGAAGCTCCAGGGCGCTGGGCTGATCAGCAAGGACCTCAAGGTGATCAGCGTGAGCGAGGCGGGCGCGTCGATCTATTCGGCCTCCGAAGTCGCGCGCGAGGAACTGCCTGAGCTCGACGTCACCGTGCGCGGGGCGGTGTCCATCGGCCGTCGTCTGCAGGACCCGCTCGCGGAGTTGGTGAAGATCGACCCCAAGAGCATCGGGGTGGGGCAGTACCAGCACGACGTCGATCAGACCGCGCTCACCGCGGCGCTCGATCGCGTGGTGGAGGGCGTGGTGAACAAGGTTGGCGTCGATCTCAACACCGCCTCGCCCACGTTGCTTCGCTACATCTCGGGCCTCGGCCCCGCGCTCGCCACCGCCATCGTCGCCTTCCGCGCTGAGAACGGCGCCTTCGCCACCCGGGCGCAGTTGAAGAAGGTGCCTCGGCTGGGGGCGCGCGCGTTCGAGCAGTGCGCAGGGTTCCTCCGAATTCGCGGCGGTGAGGAGCCGCTCGACGCGAGCGCAGTGCATCCCGAGCGGTATGCGCTGGTGGCGAAGATGGCCAAGGATCTCGGCGTCACCCGCGGGGCGCTGGTGGGCGACGAGGGGCTGGCGAAGAAGCTCGAGCCGGCGAAGTACGTCGACGCCGCGGCGGGCGTGGGACTGCCGACCCTCGAAGACATCGTGCTCGAGCTGAAGAAGCCCGGGCGTGACCCCCGCGCGGAATTTACCGAGGTGGGCTTCGACTCAGCCATCACCGAATTGAGCCAGGTGAAGCCGGGTCAGGTGCTCAACGGCATCGTGACGAACGTCGCGGCGTTCGGTGCGTTCGTGGACATCGGCGTGCATCAGGATGGGCTCGTGCACGTGAGCGAGCTCTCGAACCGGTTCGTGAAAGACCCGTCGGAGGTGGTGAAGGTCGGCGATCGCGTGAAGGTGAAGGTGCTGCAGGTCGATGAGGTGCGAAAGCGCATCGCGTTGTCGATCAAAGCGCTCCAGGCCGCCGCACCGGTTGGGCATTCCCCGCCGAAGTTCGAGCCGTTCAACGCGCCCCGCCGCGGCTGACTCACGTCGTGAGCAGCACCTTGCCGCCCGCGCCCCGCTCAGCGAATTGATGCGCGCTGGCGGCCTCGTCGAGCGAAAACCGCTTCACGATCGGAAGCTCGAGGGCACCCTGCGCCATCGCCGCGGCCAGCTCACCGAGCCGCTTGCCATCGGGGTGCGTCAACATTCCCTTGCCCACGACCCGCCGCGATGGATCTCCCTTTGGAGCGCCGGCAGTGGTGGCGATGAAGCCCCCATCCTTCACCTTCTGCGTGAGCGCCTCGAGCTGCGGCCCACCGACCGTGTCAGCGATTACGTCGACCATCGGCATGCTCGCCACCGCCTCTTGATCATCGACCGCGATCACCAAATCCACGTCGAGTGACTGAGCCTTCTCGAGTTGCGACGTCTTCACGCCCGCGATCACCTTCGCGCCAAGGGCCCTCGCTGCGTACGCCGCGAAGCGACCCACCGAGCCGACGGCGCCCACCACCAGCACCGTCTGTCCTGGCTTCACCCCGGCGGTCTCTTCGACCAACTGCACGCCCGTCAGCCCCGCAAGCGGAATGCCCGCTGCGTCTTTCACGTCGAGCTCAGGCGGCACCTTGGCGAAGTGCGAAGCGGGCGCGGTGACGAACTCCGCGTAGCCGTGCTGCACCAGGCCGATCACCGGGTCGGTCACTTTGAATTCCGTGACGCCTTTGCCGAGCTCGACGACCTCGCCCGAAACATCGCGCCCGAGCACCGCCGGAAACTGCAGCGGCATGAACGCTTTGGCCACGCCGCTGCGGAGCTTCCAATCGATGGGGTTCAAGCTCGCGGCCGCCACCCTCACCTTGATCTCTCCGGGGCCGGGCTTCGGCTCACTGACTTCTCGGGGAGCCAACTTGCTGCTGTCGCCGTATTCGTCGAGCACGATCGCTTTCATGGGTTTTCAGATAACCGCGCCGCCGTTAGTCGTGGAGCGGGAGGGCTCTCCATGCAGCTCAATCAAACTCAGAAGAATGAACCGGCGCCCCGCAGGTACGGCCAGCTGGCGCAGATGCCCATCGGTGGAAAATGGCGGGACGGCAGCTCGGGGAAACGCGGGGCTGATCACGACCCCTTCACCGGCACAACACTGATCGAACACACGCTGGCCAACGCCAGTGACGTCGACGTGGCGTACCGCTTCGCAGCTCAAGCTCAGAAACGCTGGGCGACCACGTTGCCGCAAGAACGGCGGGAGATCTTCCTGCGCGTCGCCGCGTTGATGGTGTTGCGCCGCGACGAGATCGTCGACTGGCTGATCAAGGAGGCCGGCAGCACCCGCATCAAGGCCAACCTCGAATGGGAACTCGTCTACGGCGGGCTGCTCGAGGCTTCGTCCTATCCATCACGGGTGGCAGGTCAGATTCTCCCCGCCAGCATTCCGGGCAAGGAGACGCGGGTGTACCGCGTGCCGGTCGGCGTGGTCGGGGTGATCAGCCCGTGGAACTTTCCGTTTCAACTGACGAATCGATCCGTCGCGCCCGCGCTGGCGGTCGGGAACGCGGTGGTGGTCAAGCCCGCCTCGGACACGCCGGTCACCGGTGGCCTGTTGCTCGCGGCGCTGTTCGAAGAGGCGGGGCTGCCGTCGGGCGTGCTGAGCGTGGTCGTCGGTGGAGGCCGCGAAATCGGCGACGCCTTCGTCGATCACCCGATTCCACGCGTCATTTCGTTCACCGGCAGCACCGAGGTCGGCAGGCACATCGCCGAACTCGCGGGGCGGGCGGTGAAGAAGGTCTGCCTCGAGCTGGGTGGAAATTCGCCCTTCGTGGTGCTGGGGGATGCCGATGTCGAACGCGCGGTCGACGCCGCGGATCGAAGCGGGGATGACGCACATCAACGACATGCCGGTGAATGACGAAGCCAACACGGCGTTCGGCGGCGAGAAGGCGTCGGGGCTGGGGCGCTTCGGTGGACTGTGGGCGCTGGAGGAATTCACGACGGATCACTGGGTGTCGGTGCAACACACCCCGAGGCAGTACCCGTTCTGATCAGGCGGCGTTCTTCTCGAGCGCCCGCGCGATGCGCAGCACCTCGTCGAGGTTCTGCCGGGGGAGCACCCCGATGTAGCGCTCATCGCGCGTCACCATCACCATCGGGTCGGAGCTGTCCTTCATCTGCTGCAGCACCGCCTCGAGCGGCATCTTCGCGTCCACGCCGTTGAAGTTGTGACGCATCACCGTGCTGATCAGCGCTGCCTTTCCATGCTTCTCCAAACCGTCGACCAGTTCCTTGAAGCCGAGCACGCCCACCACGTCGGTGCCGCTCATCACGGGGAATTCGACCTGGAAGGTCTTGCGGAACAAGCGGCTCGCGTCTTCGAGCGTGTTGTCGGCGTTGACCGTCGGCCCGGTCACCATCACGTCGTGCGCCTCGAGCGCTTGGAAGGCGAAGCGGGCGCGCACCTCTTTGACTTCGCGGCGTGCGCTCATCCAGATCCACACGGCGGTGAGGAGGAAGATGGGCCCAGAGTGCAGGCCCGCGATCGCCAGCGCGATCGAGAGCCCCTGCGCGATTCGGGAGGCGAAGTGCGTCGCGCGCACCCAGGGAAGAAAGAGCCCGAGCACCGCCCGCAGCACGCGGCCGCCGTCCATCGGGAAGATGGGCAACAGGTTGTAGAGCCCCATCACCAGGTTCAACCACGCGAGCTGGGAGGCGAAGTTCGCGGTGGGGTCGTCCCACGCGCGCGGCTCGGAGAGACCGCCGGTCAACGCGGCCACCCCGAAACCCGCCGCCGCGAGCACCAAGCTCACCGCGGGGCCGGCGAGCACCACCAACAACTGCACCTTCGGGATGTCGGGCATCTTTTCGATGTTGGAGAAGCCGCCCATCGGGGTGAGGGAGATTTCGCGGGTCTTCAACCCGAAGCGCGCAGCCACCAGCGCGTGCCCAAGTTCGTGCAGCACGAGCGAGATGGCGACCGCGACCGCGCTCAAGAGCACGATGATCAAGGTCGAGGTGGTCGCCCCGCGGCGCGCGAGGCTGAGCGAGACCCAGGCCAGCACCAGGAAGAAGGTGACGTGAATTTCGAGCTGAATTCCGGCGACTGATCCCAGCACCACCGACCAGGCGTTGTGCGCTTCTCGCTTCATGCGCGCGAGTTGACGAGAAGGCTCAGCGTGAGTCGAGGGCTACTTGATCATCACCCGCGTGCTGCGCGCGGGAATCGACACGCTGGGCCCCGAGACCGAGGTCTGATTGAGCAGGTCCTGCATCGACTGGGCAGGTAACCCGTTCACCGTCTCGTCGGAGTCGCCGCGGTTGATCGCGATGTAGATCGTCTCGGAGCCATCGCTCATCGAGTACGTGAACGTGTTGTCCGTCGCGCCGATGAGGGTGCGCTTTCCGCGCCGCAGCGCCGCGTGCGCCTTGCGCAGTTGCCCGAGCGCGGAGACCCGCTCTTTGAGCCACTGTTGATCTGCCGTCAGCCCGGTCCACTGCATGAAGCGGCGGTTGTCGGGGTCGCCTGCGCCGGGCAGGCCGAGCTCGTCGCCGTAGTAGATCAGCGGCACACCGGGGCTCGTCAGCATGAACGCGAACGCATTGGCGACCCGCTCGAACGGCCGCCGATACGCAGGCACCACCGGCTGATTGTTGAACGCGCGGTCCTTGCCGTCGGAAGAGGGGTCGCTCCACATCGGCGTGTCTTCGGCCATGTGAATGATGCGGCCGAGATCGTGATTGCCGATCCACGGGCTCATCAAGGCGTTGGGCCCGTAGAACGTGTCGTTGGTGGCCACCAGGTCTCGCAGCGCCGTCATCGTCGAGTACCGCATCACCACCGACTGCAGCAGCTGCAACCGCAGCGGGAAGTCGAACTGCCCATCGAGCTTCGTCTTCGGGTCGACGAACGACTTCAGGTAGTCGCGGTTGCCGAAGTCGTAGGTCTCACCGACGAAGTAGATGCGGGGGCGGGGTGAGCGGGTGGCGGCGAGCTTTTCCACCTCGGTGCGCAGCTGCAGCAGCCACGAGCCATCGACGTGCTTGATCGCATCGAGGCGGAAGCCGTCGGCGTTGGTCTCGCGCAGAATGCGCACCGCCTGGTTCACCGTGTAGTCGCGCGCGGCCGCCACCGTGTAGTTCCAGTGCGGCAGGTAGTCGGTGAACCAGCAGCGCTGGCCTTCAGTGTTCCAATCGCAGACGTTGCTGCCGCAGACGCACTGGCCGTTGTTGTACGGCAGCGGCCAGAACCACTCCGGGTGCTGGGTGTAGAGCGCTGATTGCGTGTGCACGTGCACCATCGCGAAGTCGAACAACACCTGCAGTCCCTTCGCGTGGGCCGCGGAGACGAGGTCGATCAGGTCCTGCTGCGTGCCGAAGCACGACTCGTAGTGCTCGAGGTCGGTCGGCCAGTAGCCGTGGAACGCGGAGTAGGTGCGTCCGTCGCTCCCCGCGCCGCCGATGGTCGCGTTCTGCACGGGGACCGTGAGCCAGAGCGTGTTGACGCCCAATTGCGTGAAGTAGCCGTCGTTGATCTTCTGGGTGACGCCCTTCCAGTCGCCGCCCTGGTACTGGCCCGAGGGCGTTGCGCCTGCGACTGAACAGTTATTCGCCGAGTCCGCGTCGAGAAAGCGGTCGACGAATACGAACTCCATCACCGAGTCGCGCCAGTCGAACGCGCCGGCTTCGGGCGCGCTCGCGGGGCAGCTGAAGGTGGTGCAGGAAACGTTCTCGCGCAGGCTGTTGCCGTTGAGCGTCTTCGGGTTCGCGGGGTCGGTCACCCAGATGCCGTTGTTGATGAGAAACTTGTACTGAACGTCGCTGCCGAACCCCACCGGCACGCGCACCACCCAGTCGGTGCCTTCCTTCTTCATCGGCACGCCCACCGTCCAGCCCTCGGGGGAGAAATCGCCGCGCAGCTGAACGGACTGTTCGTCGAGCGCGCGGAAGCGGAACTCGGCTGCGCAGAGGCGGTACGGCTCCTGGCAGTTGGCCGGGCCACCTGCATCGGGCGGCAGCTGACCCGCATCAGTTCCCGCGTCGAGGGTGGGCGTGGGCGGGCCGCACGCGGCGAGCAGCAGAGCCGTCAGGGTCAGGAAGCGCATGAACACGGGGAGCAGACCATGAACTCGAGCTGCTTGCCGAGATCGAGCGACCTGGAAACCTCGCCCAGCGAACAGATTCTACAGCAGCCTCCGCAACAGCTTCGAGGCATCGGTGAGGGCCTGCTGGGGGACTCTACACGGGTGGTGGTGTGCCCTTTCCCGGACCCGCTCAGTCCTTCAGTCGATAGCCCACGCCGGGCTCGGTGAGCAGATAGCGGGGCGCGGCGGGATCGCGCTCGAGCTTCTTGCGCAGGTTCGCCATGTACACGCGCAAGTAGTGAGTGTCGTCGCCGTGCAGCGGGCCCCACACTTCCTGCAGCAGCTGCCGGTGGGTGAGCACCTTGCCCGCGTAGCGCGCGAGGCAACCGAGCAACTTGAACTCGAGCCGGGTCAGCTTCACCGGCTCGCCCTCACGCATGACCTCATGGCGGGCGAAGTCGATCTTGAGTCCCTCGAACTCGAGGACCGGCTCGTCGGTCGCGAGGCCCTGGCGGGTGCGCAACGCGACCCGAATGCGCGCCAGCAATTCGTTCACGCCGAAGGGTTTGGTCACGTAATCGTTCGCGCCGGCATCGAGGGCGGCCACCTTGTCGTCTTCTCGGCCCCGCGCGGAGAGCACGATGATCGGCACCTGGCTGAACTCGCGCAGCTGCCGGGTGACCTCGAAGCCGTCGATGTCGGGCAGCCCCAGGTCGAGCAGCACCAGCTCAGGATTGTGACTGGTGGCCAGCCCTACCACCTCGCCACCTTTCTCTGCCTCGACCAGGCGATACCCGTGGCTGGTCAGCGCGGCGCGCAGGAAGCGGCGCATCTGCGCTTCGTCTTCCACCAACAGCAGCAGGGGTCCGTCGTTCATTCCAGACCCTCCTCGGGCACCACGGGCGGCTGACCGTCAATGGGGAGCTCGATGATGAAGCTCGCCCCTCCGCCCGGGCGTTCTTCGGCGTGAATGAGCCCTCCGTGCGCGGCCACGATGCCCCGGCAGATCGCCAGCCCCAGGCCTGCGCCGGCGACTGTGTGCTGAGTGCCGCGGAAGAACTTGTCGAACAACTTCTCGGCCTCTTCCGGGCGCACCCCGGGGCCGCGATCGGAGACCGCCACCCGCGCACCGAATGGTCCCTTCGAGACCTCCACCTCCAGCGGGCTGCCGGGAGGGGTGTACTTGGCGGCGTTGTCGAGCAGGTTGAAGATCACCTGCTCGAACAACACCGGGTCTATCTGAAGAAAGGGCACTTCCTGTGCAGCGTGCACGGTCAGGGCGCGGCCCTGCAGGACTTTTTCCAGCCGGGTGCGCGCGCTGCCGATGAGCTCGTCCACCGGCACCCATTCCTTCTTCACCGCCAACGCGCCCGCCTGCACGCGCGTCATGTCGAGCAGGTTTCCGACCAGCCGTTCCAGCCGCTCTGCTTCGTCGCAGATGGTGTCGAGCAACTGATGCTGCGTCGATGCGTCGAGGTTGCGACTGTCACGCAGCGTCTGGGCCGCGCCCGTCACCACCGCGAGCGGGGTGCGCAGATCGTGCGAGACAGTCGAGAGCAGCGAGCTGCGCAGTTCCTCGGTGCGCGCCTTGAGCACCGCCGCCTTCGCCTGCTCTGAAAATTGGAATCGTTCGATGGCCAGCCCCGCTTGCCGCGCGAAGGCTTCCAGCAGGGTGCGGCGCGGGAGATCGTTCACGCCCCCTGCTGGCAGCCACGCGAGCACTCCGCCGCCCCGGCCCAGGGGCAGCGCCAACGCCCGGGCGGTCGATCGAAGATCAGTACCGAGCCCCGCCTCATGCTGATGTTCCTGCGTCCACTGCGCGACGCCGAGTTCGTTCACCTCGAGCACGGTGCCCGCAGGTGACGCGGCCAGGGGGGCAAGTTTTCCTTCGGCGGGTACGAGCATCACCGCTGCTCCTCCGGTGGCGTCAGAGACGTGCCGGCAGAGGGCCTGCGCGAGCGCCTGCAGGTCGGCCGCTTGCGCGAGATCGCGGGTGAGCGTGAAGAGCGCGCGGGTATCGGCTTCGCGTTGGCGGGCGCCCTGTTCCTGTTGCCGCAGGCGGCCCGTGAGCGTCGAGATGAGAACCCCGATGCCGAACATCATCGCGAAGGTCAGAACGTAGCGGGTGTCATTGACCGCGAACGTGAAGCTGGGAGGCACGAAGAAGAAATCGTACGCGAGCACCGAGAGCGCGGCGGCCAGCAGCGACGGCCCCCGCCCGAACGCGGCGGCGCTGAACATGATGCCGAGCAGAAACAACATCTCCGGGTCGGGCAGCTGGGCGAGGCGCCGCAAGGCGTAGGCGAGGCAGCCGGTGATCGCGATCAACCCCACGCTCGCCAGCCAATGCCAGCCCGGGGTGCGCAGCTGCGGCGGGCTGCGCGCGACCGGCCCATCGTCGTCACCCGAGAGCGCCAGCACGTCGATGTCGCCGCTGGCGCGCACCACCGCGTCGAGCAGCGAGCCGCGCAGGCGATCTCGCCACCAGGTGTGCGTTGGTTTTCCCAACACGATGAGGCTCACCCCGCGGCCGCGCGCCCAGGTAATCAGCTCGTCGGCCACCACGGTGCCTTCGAGCCGCACCACCTCGGCGCCCAGCGAAGCGGCGAGCTCGAGGTGCGCTTCCAGTCGTTGCTGATCAGCGCCGCCCAGCGGTGAAACGGGGTTGCCGACCCAGACCGCGTGCCAGGGCGCGTGCAGCCCGGTGGCCATGCGCGAGGCCGCGCGCACCAGTCTGGCCGACGCGGGAGAGGGCCCCACGCACACGAGAATCCGCTGGCTGTCGGGGTCGGCGCTCATCGCAGACCCGAACATGCTCACAGCTTGAACATCAGCGCGACGCTAAGCCTGTCTTCGGTGGGCGAGAGGTCGGGCGCCCAGCCCTCGACCACCGAGCCCCCGCTGCCCTGGTTGCCGCCCGGGGGGGTCACCCCGCCGTGCCCGGTGAAGTACGGCACGCTCGCGGCGCGGTGGTTGTATTCGACGTGCAGCGTGACGAAGGGCTTCGGCATCACGTCGATCGCCAACTGCATGTCCCACGCCTGATACTGATCGCCGGGGTTGGCAGTGAAGTACGACGTGCCCGACGACGCCGTCGCCCCATTTATGGGCGGCAGGAGCACCAGGTAGCGGCCCGGGTTGGTGATGGCCCCTCCGCCGAAGGTGAAGGCGAGCCTGTCGTGCGCGAACCAGAGCCGGTTGTACGCCATGAAACCGAGAAAGAACTGCGAGTCGCAGGTGACGCCACCGCCGAACTCGCAGCCGGCGTCTACCGTGAGAGAGGCCGCGGCCTTGCTCAAGAACGAGCTCGACGACTGGTAGTACTTCACCATCACGCTGTCGTCGGTGTGCACCCGATAGCGCAGCGCGTTCCCGAGGGTGTCGGTGCCGAAGTAGTTGTTGAACACCAGCGACAACCAACCGGTGGGCCGCCAGAGCACCTGGCCACCGCCGCCGATGCCGTTGTTGAGGCGCCCGTACGATTGCCAGCCGTTCACCAGCCACGGCTCGATCTTCGATCTTCAACTTGTCACTTGTATAAATCTGCGCGCGCACCCCATTGAAGAACCAGGGGGTATTCGAAGACACGTAGGATGGTTGGTAGGTCCAGTTGTACCGGTAGGCGTCTGCGAGATTCCACTGGCCGCGCGCGGTGCTGGCGTCGTTGCGCGGCGTGGTCTGCGAGTACATGCCGAACTGGGTCATCAGCCGGGCGTGCGCGCCCTTGTAAGAGAAGTCACCGCCGAACCCGAGCTGGGTGAGCTGCAGTTCCCCGTGCCGGAAGACCTCGCTCGAGCCTGAGATGGTGTCGTCGACCGGGTTGGAGAAGCTGTAATGGTAGACGCTGTCGACCCGCACCTCGCCGGAGAACGGACCCCAGGTGAGCGGCTTTTCCGCGGCGCTGTAGTTACCGGGCACCCAGGAAAAGTCAGCGAAGGCGAAGGGCGCAGGCAGCTCTTCGACCGCGACGCTGATGCCGGCATCCTGCGCCAGCGACCAGGAAGAAACGAGACAGCAGCACAGGGCCAGGGTTCGCATCTTGGACAGCCTCCAGGAGCGACCTGATGTATCGAGGGCCGCTTCAGGCCCTCGTCAATTCCCATGCGCTGCGCATCAAGCGCGCATCAAGACCCGGTCTCAGAGCCGGAGCGTCACGTTCGCCACCAGGCGATCATCGGTGGTGCGCAAGTCAGGTGAAAACGCCGCCCGCGCCGCGTCATCGACCGGGGGAAGCCCGTTGGGTCCGGTGATGCCTCCTGGCCCCGAAAAGTACGGTTGATTGGCGGCCCGGTGAACGTACTCGACGCGCAGCAGCAGCCAGGGGCTTGGCCGCACGTCGATGGTGGCCGCGAAGCCACCGCCGAGGAACTCGAACGGGTTCAAAGTGCTCCCGTTGCCCGGGAGCGTGTACGGGCTGCCCAGCGGGAGCGCGTACACGATGGCCGCGCTGTGGTCGTAGAAGATGTCGGCGCGCAGGGTGGTCATCAGCCATCGCGTCCACTCCACCCGCGCGGTGAGCGAGCCGCCGGTCATCAGGCCGTTGGGCGGCGTGGGCTTGCCGTCGACGACTTGTCCCGCACCCGGCCCGCGCACCTCGTAGCCGATGTCAGCGACCAGGCAGAGCGCCAGCCGCTGGAAGATGTCGCGCTCCAGCCCCTCGAACAGCAGCCACTGCGCGTAGTTGTCCGAGTAGATTCGAAACGACTGGCTGTTCGGGTCTGATGCGCGTGTCTGCTCTTGTCCCGCGTACAGGGTATGGGTCAATGACAACCATCGATTGGGGCGAACGTTGTACAGATAGCCGCCGGTGATGGCGTCGTGCCAGCGCCCGAAAGACTGCCAGCCATTGACCAGCCACAGCTCGAGCTTGCGGTTCTCTTCGAAGAAGAGCTGCGTGCGCAGGCCCGAGAAATAATACGGCGTGAAGTCCGAGACGAAGGGGTGGGTGTAGCCCCAGTTCTCCTGCGGCACGTAGCTCTCGAGCGCGATGTACGAGGGGAAGATGCCCAACTCGACGTTGAGCCCGTGGCGCCAGTGAAAGTGCCAGCCCGCGCCCGCCTGCTTCACGTAGGACAGCGTGGGGTTCGAGAGAAACGAGCCGCGCGCCAGCGTGCTGTCCTGCCCGTGAATGGTGGCGATGTAGCTGCCCATCTGCAGCTCGAGCCGGCCGATGGGTCCACCGTACGGGGTGTCGATGCCGTTCACCTCGAAGCCGAGGTAGGCGAGGTTCAGGCTGAATTCGCTGTGCCGCGCGGCGGTGGTGGTGGGGAAGATGGTGTGGTCGACGGGGTTGCTGAACTGCCACGCGTAGTCGGCGTCGACGAAGAAGGTGGGCGTCACCGGGCCCACGCGCAACAGGGACGACGGCTGGTAGTTCGAGCCGTTCATCCACGTCCAGTCGAAGCGGGAAAATGGCGGCTCGGAGACATCGAGCGGAACGGCCTCCGTCCCCCCGTCTACCGCGGCGGCTGGAGCGGGCGACTTCAGCCGCGCCACCTCGGCTTCGAGTGCTCCGAGTCGCTGGAGGATCGCCTCGACGTCGAATCCGCCGTCGGGCTGAAGCGCCTGCGCGGACGCGGTCAGCGGCGACAGCAACCCGAGGACGAGCAGAGATCCGTTCATCAGCGGGGTAGAACATCGCGCCACCCTGCGACCAAGGACTTCGGGGTGCATTTACGAGGTGCCTTGCATCACCCGCACCGGCAGCACCATCGCGTTGAGCCCCGCGAACTGGAGCTGTGACTGCAACTGAACCGCGCTCTCGTTGTGCAACAGACGCTGCCACAGGCTCTCGCGCTCGAAGACGAGCTTGCCGGCGAAGAAGAGGCTGCGTGGAAAGTCCTTCGCGATGGCGAGACAGAGGCGCTCGGCTTCGGGCACCACCTCGGTGGCCACGCCCATGCGCGAGGTGGCCGCCAGTCCCAGCCGCTGCGCGAGGGCAACGTACGCTTCGAGCTGCGTGCGGGTGCGCTGCTCGACCTCGTCGACCTCCGCGATGTTCTTGAAGGTGGCCGAGTCGACCACGCCGATCGAGACGAAGACGACGTTCTTGTACAGCCCGGGAAAGAGCCTGAGCACCGACAGCAACGAGTGCACCCCCAGCCCGCCGTAGCCGCCCACCAGCAGCACCGCGGTGTGTGCTTTCGGATCGAGCTCGGCCGGGGGCGCCGTGGTTTCTTTCGGCAGCACGGCCATCACGTCGTCGAGCCGCGAGAGGTTTTCGCGCACCTTGAGGTAGTGCCGGCGAATCAGAAGGAAGAGCCCCACCAGTGCGCCGGTGATGG
>JAYVNA010000151.1:0-19199 GCA_043758715.1 Archangium sp. | reverse complement strand
CGGCTCAGACGCTGTGTGTCTTTCGTCTCGGCCTCTTGTTTTGGCGGCAGTTCAACCAGCATGCCGTCGCTCGCCATCACGATCGCGGATCAAGCCTGTCCCCGCGGGGGGATCAAGCGGAGCGGCCCCGTAGCCGGAGGCGTAGTGGGGCTTGCAGCGGAGCGCATGAAGAGGGTCGGGGAGAGGGCATGAACTTCACGGCTTCCGAAGCCCCTTCGCGGCGCGGATCAGTCTCTCCGTATTGCTCAAATCTTCTTGTTCGCCTGAAGCCGGAGGCGGTGTGTCCTCGATCTTCGGTTCAGGCGCCGGAGGATTCGCGATCGGAACCGGCGGCCCCACGAACGCCGGCCGGGTCTTCACCTGCTGGCTCAGGTGCCGCGACGGCGCCCACAGACTGAACCGCAGCCCCGCGTTGACCGAAAACTCCCAGCCCTTCAACGCCGGCACGTCATCACGCCAGGCCGCCCGGCCATCGACCACCAACGTCAGCGGGTAGTCATTGAGCGCGATCAAGATCACCTCGTACCCGGCCTTCAACCTCACCCGATTCGGAGACACCCCCCGCCCCTCGACCGCCGGTTCGAAGAACAACTTCTCGCCCGCGACCGACGCCGTGAAGTGATGAAAGCCGTCGCGATCGAGCGTGAAGTCGCTCTCCAACGCGACCGCGGGCCGCAGGTACACGCCCTTCGCATCGAAGTCGTATTCGAGCGCAGGTCCGGTCCGCAGCCGCACGAACGAGTCGAGGTCCTTCGAGGTCCACAGGTCGAGCGTGAGGTCGAGCTCGACGATGCTCAAAAACGTCTTCCCACCGAGCGCCTCGAAGCGCGCCGCTTCCGCCGCCCACCCGAACTCGAGCGGAAGATCGAACCGCCGCGGCTCGCCCACGAACGTGGTGATCCACAACGGCGCCCGCTGATGCCGCGAGCTCGTCTCATACCGGAACACGCTCGCCTCGAAGCGGGTGTCGAGCGGGTTCTGCCCGAGCCACGCGGTCGCTTCGAGAAAGTGAAACCGATGCTGCTGCGTCCGCTCGTCGGAGTTCACCGTCGCGATTCCCCCGAACTCCACCCGCGCGCGACCGAGCACGAAGCCCGTGCCATCAGGCCGGTAGTACGGCGCCCACGCGCCCCCGAAGAACACCCGCCGCCCCAGATCGAAGTTCACCTGCATCACCCGCCCGCGTGCATCGCGGTACCAGCCCGGCGGGGCTTCGGCGATCGCCTCTTCGAAGCGCCAGTGATGCTGTTCGATCTCCTTTTGGCTCAGGCCATCGAGCCACGAGGGACAGACGTCGGTGACGCGCGCCGGGGGCTCTTCACCCTCGACGCCGTCGACCAGCACGCGGTTGGGGGCGGCGAAGCAGGTGTGCGAGGCCGGTTCGCACTGCACCCGGAACTCGCCCGAGGGAACCTGTTTCGTGGGCCGCAAGGTGACGCACGAGATGGGTTTGGTCCAATCGAGGGTGGTTCTCGGGCCGGCCGGGGGCTCCACCACGACATCGAAAGCGCCGAGGAGCAAAGCGAAGACACTGAGCATGGGCCCCGCGCTCGTTCAGGGGCCGTGCCCGCTGCAGGTGCGCGAACTGATTAGACGGACTGGGCAGGAGGCTGCGCAGCCACTGGCCAGAGGGCGAGGTGTGCGCTCCCGGGCCGGTGCCGGCGGGCGTATGTTTCCCGAAGGAGGTGCGTCATGTCTCGAGTGCAGATCGGTGATCAGGTGTACCTCGAAGAAGGCGGGTTGGCCTTTGGCGCGGTCCGCGGCGTTCAGCGGCACGGGCTGAACATCTACGTGGAGAACGCGGGTGACTTCGACATTCGCGCTGAGGCGATTCGGTCGATTCACGATGGCAAGGTGGTGTTGCTCGAGTCACGGCTCGGGCCCTCACTGCGCACGGCCATCGCGCACGCGCACAAGGCCGAGCGTCTCTGAGAAGGCTGCTACGCTGCTTCACCCGTGGCACGCCAACCCGAGAAGAGCGCCACGCTGGCGCAGATCCGCCTCGAGCAGCAGCAAGATGATCTCCAGGTTCGCGCCCAGAGCGCGCTGATCGGAGAACGCTTCGTCGCCATCACCCGGTTCGCCGTGATGTCGATGATCGGCCTGTCGACGGTGGTGGTGGCGAAGTTCGCCGAGACGCCGCCGCTCGTCAGTCCGCTGCGCAACGTGGTGGTGGGCCTGTATCTGACCTTCTGCATCGTGACGGTGATCGCCACGCAGGTGACCAAGAAGGGCGACCCGAAGCTCGCGCTGTGGCTGGTGGGCTCGTACATCGTCGTCGACGCCGCGTTCTTCCTCTTCCACGGCTGGAACGATCACCGCATGGGCGCTCCGATCAGGCCTGAGTTGGTCACCGCGAGCTTCGCGCTGTTGATCTGTTACTCGGTGGCGCGGTCGCGGTTGATCCACGTCGCGCTCTCGACGGCGGTGTCGGTCGTCTCGGTCGCGCTGGTGGCCGTGATGCAGGGTTGGGCGCACCCGGTGTGGACGGCAGCGTCGTGCAGTTGCCTGCTCGCGCTGGGGCTGTTGATCGGCTTCACCAACTACCGCTCGAGCGCGATGTTCATGGACATTCGGCGGCGCGAGAATCTGTCGCGGTTTCTGCCGCGCCAGGTGGTGCAGCGCGTGCTCGCGGCGGGCGGGCTTTCGCTCGAGCCGGTGCAGCGCGAGGTGACGATTCTCTTCAGCGACATTCGCAGCTTCACCTCGATGAGCGAGACGATGGCGCCGCGCGAAGTGCTCGAGTTCCTCGACGAGTACTTCGGGCACATGGGGCAGATCGTTCGTGGGCACGAGGGCATGCTCAACAAGTTCCTGGGTGACGGCATGCTCGCGGTGTGGGGCGTGCCTGACCGGCAGGAAGATCATGCGGTGCGCGCGGTGAGGGCGGCGCTCGACATGCGCAAGAAGCTGGTTGAGCTCAACGAACATTGGATGCGTGCAGGCCGCGCGGAGCTGAGGATCGGCATCGGCATTCACACGGGCCAGGTGGCCGCCGGCATGCTCGGTGGTGCTGATCAGCGCGAGTACACCGTCATCGGCGACGCGGTGAACCTCGCCTCTCGCATCGAGACGCTCACCAAGACGCTCAGCACCGACCTGCTGGTCAGCCAACACACCTGGGACCTCTGCGCAGGCAAGTTCGAAGGCACCCGGGTGGGTGAAGAGAAGGTGAAGGGCCGGGACGCGGGTGTGGTGGTGTTCACCGTGAAATCGAAGTGAGCCTGCGGATTGTTGAGCCGTGGAAATCGGCTGCTGCATCTGTGCCCGGCGTGACTCCCGCCCGCCCTCATCTGCAACCCGTCAGCGGGGAAGACGCCACCGTCGTCACCCTGTTGTTGCAACGGGTTGTCGACGGGGAGCGCGAAGCCGTCGGCGAGTTCTTTGACCGCTTCGAGGGTGAAGTGAACCGGCTGGTGTGGTCGATGCTCGGCGCAGACGCTGACCACGACGACCTCGTCAACCAGGCCTTCGAGTCCATGCTGGGGAAGATTTCGTCGCTGCGGGTCCCGGCCGCGCTCCACGGGTGGGTTCGGCAGGTGACCGTCAACACGGTGCGCATGGAGCTGCGCCGGCGGCGTTGGCGAAGGTTCTTCGGTTCGAACGACGAGCAGGCGCTCGAGCACCCTGACCTCAGGGTTCCCGATGAAGCAGAGCGCGCGAGGCTGCGCGATCTCTACACGGCGCTCGGCAAGCTCGGCCCCGACGACCGAACCATGGTGGTGCTGCGTCATCTCGAAGGGCTCGAGCTGACCGAGCTGGCGGCGACCTTCGAGGTGTCTCTGGCGACGCTCAAACGGCGCCTCGCGCGCGCGGAACAGCGGCTCGCGAAGTTTCTTCAGGGAGGTGAAGTGTGAGCTCCGGCCCATCCTTCGATGAATCGAGGCGGGCGTTGGGGGAAGGGCCGTCGGCGGCGCGGCGGGGTTTGCAACGCGCGCGGCTCCTGCGTGGAATAGAGCGTTCGAGGAAGCCGTTGCTGGGGTTCGCGGCGGTGGTGGCCGCCGTGCTCGCGGCGGTGGTGTGGTGGCCGCGCGCGAGCGAGCCGGTGCGTGATGCGCAGGGCCCGGTGGCGCTCGGGCGGGTCGAAGCGGCCGAGGCCTCACGGTCGCTTTCGTTTTCCGAAGGAAGCGAAGTCACCCTGCAGTCAGGCACCGCCATCTCGCTCGACGTGCTCGATGACGCGCTGGTGGAGATTCGGCTCGAGCGAGGACACCTCGACGCTCACGTGATGAAGGGCACTGCGCGCACCTGGCGTTACCACGCGGGACCCTGGACGGTGCGCGTGGTGGGGACGCGCTTGAGCATCAATTGGCTTCCGGAGCGCGAGGTGATCGACGTCTCGGTGAGCGAGGGCGTCGTCGAGGTCTCGGGCGCCACGGGGACGCCGGTGTTGGTGCGCGCGGGTCAGTCGCTGCAACGTTCTCCTCCGCAGCGCGAAGTGGTGGTGATGCCCGCTGCACCCGCGCAGGTGGTGGAAGAGGTGAAGCTACCCAGTTCGCCTCCGCGGCGGCCTCTGGCTCCGCAGCCGGTCGTGACGGCACCGGTCGTCGTCGAGGAGGTGGTGCCTCCTTCGTGGCAGCAGCTGCTCGCGAGAGGGAAACGCGCGGAGGCGCTCGAGACCGCGAGCGCGCGCGGCGTGTTCGCAGAGGCCCTGGCTGATGCTGATGCGTTGTTGCTGGCGGACGCGGCGCGGCTCGAGCGGCGTGGAGATCTTTCCCGGGTGCTGCTCGCGGGCGTGCTCGAGCGAAATGGCCCCAACGCGGCTGAGGCTGCGTTCTTGCTGGGGAGACTGGAACTCGATGATCACCGCGCAGAAGCGGGTCGCCGCTTCTTCTCGCGTTCGGTCGCGCTGGCCCCCGAGGGCGCGTTTGCTGAACAGGCGCGCGGCCGCCTGCTGGAGACCTTGCTCGAGCTGCAGGATCTCCCTGCGGCTCGGGAAGCCGCCAGGGACTACCTCGCACATCATCCCGGTGGCGCGTGGGAAGGGGTGGCGGCGCCTTTGGCCAGGAGCGAGCCCCGGTGATCCTGGCGTTGTCCCTTTTGTTGGCGGCTGCAGGTCAACCCGACGTCACCCTCGCGTCCGACTGCGAGACAGGGCTCGTCACTGCGATTCGGGAAGAACTCGAAGTCGCCGGCTTTCCCACCGAACTCTCGAGCGAGGGCGGGCAGGTCGCGCATCTCGACCTCCACTGCATCGACGCGAGCGTGGTGGTCGAAGTTGAAGATCGCGTCACGCCCAAGTCGGTGAAACGCACGCTGCAATTGCAGTCGCGACCGCGCGCGGAGGTACTCGTCGCGTTGCAGGTGGTCGAGCTGCTCCATGCCTCCCTCGCGGAGACGCGGTTCGCTGCGTTGACGCGCGTGCCGGAGCCCGTGGTGCGGTTCCTCGACAAGCGTGAGCCGGCGGCGCCGAGCGCCTGGAATCTGGCAGCAGGCGTGGGCGCGACCTGGGCTCCGATGGGGTTTGGCGTTCAGCCTTCGGTCTCAGTCGAGGTCTCGCGCTCGGTGTCGACGTGGAACTCCGCGCGGCTCGAGTTGGGGTTGCTGCTGACAGGCACCGTGCACGCGAGCCAGCTGCAAGGCATCGGCGGCACGGCGGAGATCGGGCTCGTCGAGTCGAGGGGGGGGGTCGCGGTGAACTTCCCGCGGGCGGGGTGGATGATTCGGCCGCGATTCTCGGCGGGGGTGTTGTTGGTCTGGGCCGCGGGGCTGGCGAACTCGGGGTACGGCGCTCGGTCTGGCGCGACGGCGACCTTTGAGACCGGGCTCGGGCTCACCGTTTCGCGAGAAGTGACGAACTGGCTTTCGTTGTTCGCCGGGGTCGATGTGGCGATCACGCCGTTTCCGGTCGTCGTTCGCGTGCCTGATTCGAGCACGCAAATCGGTGTGCCGTTGCTCGCTGCGCAAATGGGCGCGGTATTTCGGTGAGCCGTCGAAACGTCGGGCTGCATCTGTATCGCGGGAGATTTCACATGAACGTTCGAATGCTCGCGGTGGTGATGGTGTCGGCCTGCACGCCCACGTTGACGCCGGTGGTGGGAAGGCAGCCTCTTTCTTCCTGGACCAATCCGCCGCGGATCGTCTGGTTGTTCGACAACTCGGGCTCAATGCTTCAGCCGATCAATCCGGCGGATGCAGGGTGCCCCGCGGGTTGCGGCACTGGGGGCAACCCGTGCCCGAATACCTGCATGACCCGAGTGAGCATGTTCAAGGCCGGCATGGACACCATCACGGCCCAACTCCCAGTCTCCACGCTGCACGCAGCAACGCACTTTCCGACTGATCAACTTTGCGGTCCGCCGACTTCAATGAATCTCAATCTTTCAGTGACGAGCTTGCATGACTTCGTGTGGAGCCTCTTCCCGAGCGGGGGCAGTCCGACAGCGGCCGCGCTTCGCTTCGTGGCCGATGTACTGCCGCTCCCACAGACCGAGACCTTGGTCGTGCTGGTCACTGACGGGTTGCCGAACTGCAACGCAAACAACCCCTACAACCTGTGCAACCCGCCGGTGGACGCCGCAGCCATGGCTGTCTGCCGCTGCACCACTTCCTCTTGCACCGGTACCCTCTGCTCACTCGGCTGTCTCGACGATCTCGGGGCGGTGTCCGTCTCGCACCTGCTCGCTGAGCGTGACATGGCGTTGATGGTCATTGGAGTCGGCGCCGAAATCGCCTCAACCGTCGCAAGGCAGGTTCTCGGGCAGATGGAGATTTCTCTCCCGCGTGTCTGCACCACGAATGCAGATTGCAACGGGAATCCATGCGGCGCTGATGGCGTTTGCGCCGACAAGCTGTTCCTCGTGAACTCAGCCGCCGAATTCGACGCGCCCACTCGACGCCTGGCCAAAGCAGTTCAGGTCGCAGAGCGGTGCACCTGGTGGCTTCCCCGGCAGGTCGCGGCCTCAGATCTCATCGTGGAGATTGGGGCGGATGTCATCGATCCATCGCAGTGGAGCGTGAAGGGGGATCTGGAACAGCGCGTGGTGATCTCGGGTGTTGCGTGCGACCGCCTCATCGCGGGCACCGAGAGCGTTTCGTTCTCTTTGCCGCCCTCGAACTGACGCTCCCTCACCCCGACCCTCTCCCCCAAGGGGCCGTACAGGCCCAAGGGGGAGAGGGAGAGAAGTGAATCTATGTTAGGCGGCGCGCAGCATGTTTCGCCTGCTGCTGCTCGCCGCCACCGTCCTGGGTCTGCTGTCCGCCCTCGAGGTGCTCTGCCGCGCGCAACCTGAAGGCCTCGCCGCCGTCGCGCACCGGGTTCGCTTCAAGCTCGCGGTCCTCCACTCCAAAGGCGCGGTCGACTTCGTTTCTCTCGGCAGCTCGCGCAGCAACGACGGCGTCAACCCCGCGCTGCTCGGTCTGGGCAACGGCTTCTCCGCCGCCACGCCGTCGACCTCGCTGCCCACGCTCGAGTTCCAGGCCGCGAACCTGGGCCCGCAGAAGCTGGTCTTCGTCGAGTTGAGCCGCCCCCAGAGCGAGCCCACCGCGATGGATGCCGACGCGCTGGTCGCCCCCGCAGCGTTCGCCGGAGATCCCCTCGGGCAATGGCTGCACGATCACAGCGCGCTGCTGCAGGTGCGGCGGGCCTTCGCCTTCGAAAATTTGCCCCGAGTGGTGGCGCTGCTCACCGCGAAGTCACTCGACGGCTCGGAGTGGTTCCGTTCGCGCCAGCTGATCGAGACCTTCCGCCCGCCCTCACCGCCTGAGGGCGTGGCCGACGACGCTGAGTGGAAGCCCAGGGCCTGGGACGCCCCCGACGCGCCCACCCTCGAAGAAGACGACGTGCGCATCATCGCTGGCTACGAGCACGTGCTCGAGTTGCTGCGCGCGCAGGGAAGCAAGGTGGTGTTGGTGAGCCCGCCGCTCGGCACGCTCTGGCGCGACGAAGAGTGCACGCCCTCGCGCAACACCCTGCGCCAATTCATCGCGCGGAAGACCGCCACGCCGCTGCTCGACTTCACCTGCGCGAACGTCGATGACCGCTGGTTCGTCGACGGCCAGCACCTCTCATCGCCCGGCCGCGCGAAGTACTCGAAGGCCCTGGGAGACGCCGCCCGTGCTCTTCCATAGCGCCACCTTCCTCATCTGCGTCACGGGTCTCATCGCGCTCTATTGGATCGCGCCGTGGCAGCGCGCGCGCCTGGTGCTGCTCTTCCTCAGCTCGCTGGTCTTCTACGGCTGGAGACACTGGCCCTCGGTTTTCCTGCTCCTGGGCAGCATCGCGGTGAACTACTCGCTGGGCTGCCTGCTCGAGACTCGCCGCAGCAAGGCGCTGCTCGCGCTGGGCGTGACGCTCAATCTCTCCTTCCTTGCGTACTTCAAGTACGGCCGCTTCGTGGTTGATCAGCTGATCAGTCTCGGCGCGATGCTCGGGTTGCAGCTCGCCGTGCCCAAGCCCGACGCGTGGATGCCGCTGGGCATCTCGTTCTTCACCTTCCAGGTGATCGCGTACCTGGTCGACGTGTACCGCAAAGAAATTCCCGCCGAGCGCAGCCTGCTGGTGTTCGCCGTCTTCAAGTCGTTCTTCGCGCAGCTGGTGGCGGGCCCCATCGTGCGCGGGAAAGAATTGCTGCCTCAGCTTCGCACAGTGGTTCCCTTCGACGGCGCGCGGCTGCATCGCGGCGCGTGGCTCGTGCTGTGCGGCCTCTTCCTCAAGGTCGGGGTCGCCGACGTCATCGGTGACTACGTCGACTTTGCCTGGCAGGCCCCGGACACGCTCGGCATCAACAACGCCTGGCTCACCGTCTACGCCTACGCCGCGCAGTTGCTGGCGGACTTCTGGGGCTACTCCACCATGGCGGTGGGCCTGGGCCTCTGCTTCGGGCTGACGCTGCCGGTGAACTTCGACAACCCCTACGGCTCGGCTTCCCTGCGCGAGTTCTGGACGCGTTGGCACATCACGCTCTCGGTGTGGCTGCGCGACTACCTCTACATTTCCCTCGGCGGAAACCGGGTCTCGAAGCGCCGCGCCGCGTTCAACCGCCTCGCCACCATGACGCTCGGCGGCCTCTGGCACGGCGCGGGGTGGAACTTCATGATCTGGGGCTTCCTGCACGGCGCGTGGATGGACCTCGAGCTCGCGACCCAGAAAGTGCGCGCGCGCTGGCCGAAATGGCTGGGCGTGTTCATCACCTTCCACGTGGTCGTCTTCTTGTGGATTCCGTTCAAGGCGCCGTCCCTCGCGGCCTTAGGGACGATGATCAGCCGCCTCTTCACCGCGCCCTGGGACATCAACACCCCTACCCAGACGGCGGTGATGACCTTCGGTTTCCTCGCTCTGCAGAAGCCGCTCTTCGCGCTCGTCCGCGCCGAACGGGTAGAAACGCTCAGGCCGGTCGCGGAGGTCGCGCTCGCGGCCGCGATGGTGTGGTTGCTGCTGGCGTACGGCAGCGCGCGGCAGGACTTCATCTACTACGTGTTCTGATCCTCTCCTTCGTGGGGGCGAGCAACCTGCATCGCTCAGGTATGTGGGCGCGCATGACTCCTCACCGCCTGCAGCTGCAATTCCCCAATCGTCGTGCGCTTCTCGCGAGCGCTCGCGCCGAAGGGCCCGAGCTTTCGTTGTTCGCCGCCGGCACGAACGACATCCCCGCGGGCAGTGAGGTCACCGTGCTGATCACCGTGGCGAACACCGGCCTGAGCTTCGAGCTGCAGGGCCGCGTGCGAATGCACCTGACTGCGCAGTTCGGACGGCAGGGTGTGGGCATCTCCTTTGGCGGCATCCACAAGCGCGCCGCGGCCCAGATGCTGGCCGTCTGCGCGGGGCGCGCCGTCGACAACGGCACTTCGCTCGACACCCGTCACGACGTCGACGTGCGGTGCGTGGTGACCCTCGAAGGCACCCGGGTGCGCGGCGCCCTGCGTGACGTCTCGAACACCGGCGCGTTCATCGGCACCCGCGGGCATGCCGTGCCCCCGAACGACTCCGAGCTCACCATTCAGGTGGAGCCGCTCTTCGGCCGCTGGGGCGGTCGCACGCTCCGGGCCCGGGTGGTGTGGGTGGGGCAGAAGAAGGGCGTGCCGGGTTTCGGCGTGCGTTTTCTCGAAGCGGCGGCCCTGGTGCGCGAGAGCCTGCGCAAGTACCTGCCCTCGGCGGTTCGCTGATCAGGGCTCGACGAGCAATATTCGAATCAGGAACATCGCGAGAATCACGATGGCCACCGAGAGCCCGGCGACGATCACCACCCGCTTGCGTCGATCGACGTCGGCGTCCTGCACGGGGCGAAACGAGATCGCCACCGCCGCCAACCGCAACACGTCGGTGCGCCCGTCTTCTGCGACGGGGTCTTCAGGCACCGCCGACTGCCGCATGCGGTACAGCCGGCCGATCGCTGCGAGCGCGTCGGCCTGCTGCGCCTTGCGACGCAGTTGCTGGTGTTTGGGCTCGTTGCTCCAGTCGCGCAGCAACTCGACCCACTCATCGCGCAGCCACTTGGGCGGCAGCAGCGCGGCCTCGTCGATGCTTTCGAACAGAATGCCGCAGTGCGGGCACGAGGCCGAGGTGGCGCGCGGGGCGATGCACTTGGGGCACACGGTGTCGGGCGCCGTGAAGGGATTTTCGTCGGCGGCCTTGGCGGCCTTCTGCACCGCTTCGTGACCTGCGGTGCGCAGCACCACCACGTTGCTGCCGCCGTCGGTGGAGGCGAGCGAGACCCGGGGTGGCAACGAAGGCGGGCGCGAGCCTGACGAGCCTGACTGACTGACTTGCTGCTGCTGCGCGATGGCCTCGGGCACGTTCTCGACCCGGCTCTCGGCGCTGCACTTCGAGCAAGTGATGATCAACGCCCCGCCTTCGACGCGGAAGAGCTCGAGGGTGATCAGCCGTTCACAGTGGGGGCAGAGGACCTTCACTGGCCTCTTCTTACAGGACGTCTGTGCAGTTCGCTCGGCTTGAACGGGAAGGGGTTACTGTTGGCCGCGTGAGCGCCGTTCCACCCCCCGGCTTCGTGCAGGCCAATGCCTGGTTCATCGCCTGCACCAGCGCCGAGCTGCGCAGCGAACCCCGCGCGGTCACCATTCAATCAAAGCCGCTGGTGCTCTTCCGCGCGCGCGGGGGGGCACCCACGGCGTTGCTCGATCGCTGCCCCCACCGCAACGTGCCGCTCTCGATGGGGCGGGTGCGCAGCGGGGAAATCGAGTGCGCGTACCATGGCTGGCGGTTCGACGGCGCCGGGCAGTGCGTGGCGGTGCCGGGGCTGGTCGGGCCCGAGGTCTCGCTCAAGAGCCGCTGCGCCGAGCACTACGCCACCCGCGAGGTCGATGGGTTCGTCTGGGTCTACTCCACGCCCTCATTCGAGGCGCCGCAGGAAGGCCCGTTTCGCTTTCCCCACCTCGACGACGCCGCGTACTCCACCGTGCGGCGCGAGTTCGCGGTCGAGGCCTCGTTGCACGCGGCCATCGAGAACACCCTCGACGTGCCGCACACCGCGTACCTGCACGGCGGCCTCTTCCGCACCGCGGAAAAGAAGAACCTCATCGAGGTGGTGGTGAAGCGGCACGAGCACTCGGCCGAGGCCCACTTTCACGGTGAGCCCGCCCCCCGGGGGCTGGTGGGGTGGCTGCTCGCTCCGCAAGGGGGCGTGGTCGAGCACGTCGATCGCTTCTTGCTGCCGTGCGTGGCGCAGGTGGAATACCGGCTCGGCGCGAAGAGCCACGTGGTCGCCACCACCGCCTTTACGCCCGTCGACGATGAACACTGCCGGGTGTTCGCGGTCGTCACCTATCGACTGCCGGTGCCCGGGTGGCTGGTGCGCCCCTTCGTGGCGCCGGTGGCCACGCGCATCTTCGCGCAGGACGCGGTGATGCTCGCCCGGCAGCGAGCACAGATCCGCCGCTTCGGAGGCGAGAAGTACACCTCGACCGAGCTCGACGTGCTCGGGCCCCAGGTGACGCTGTTGCTCAAGCAGGCTTCCGCGGGAGAGCCCGCCTCGCCGCATGAACACACGTTGCAGATGAAGACCTGAGCGGAGTTCCGCCCCACGCTCGCCTGAAGCCCTTGCACTGGCCCTCCCGGCAGTGTGAAGACTCTGGTTCCCCGGGTGGCCGCGCCCGGGCCGAATCGATTCTGGAGCTCCCATGAACCGCCTGCTGCTTCCCGCGCTGCTCAGCCTCTCTCTGACCGCCTGTTTCTCCGCGGTGTCCGAAGCGCAGTGCCTGAAGGACTCCGACTGTGACGCGGGCACCTGCGTCGAGGCGCGGTGTACGAGCGGCAGCACCGGCGGTGGCGGTGGCGCTTCGACTGGGGGCGGCGCGGCGACCGGTGGATCCTCCGGGGGCGGCACGGGCACCGGCGGCGGCCTCACGGGCGGAGGCACGGGCGCTGGTGGTGGCACCGGCGGCAGCGGTGGTGGCGGTGGTGGCGGGGCGGGAGGCGGCACCGGCACCGGCGGCGGCGTGATGGGTGGCGGTTCCGGCGGCGGCACGGCGGTCGACGGCGGCTTGTGCGGTTGTCAGGACCCGTTCGGAAATTGCCAGCCCGGCAACTCGCCGATCGCGTGCGGCTCGGCGGGCGGTCAGTGCAACACCTGCGGCCTGGGCGAGCAGTGCGTCGCAGGCGCGTGCGTGATGGGCGCGTGCGGCCCGCAGTCGTGCACGGGCTGCTGCACCAACAACTTCTGCATCGTGCCCACGCAGCAGTCGCGGTTTGGCTGCGGTACGGCCGGGGCGGCTTGTACTCAGTGCCCGATGGGCCAGGCGTGCCAGAACGGCGTGTGCGCCACGCCGGTGTGCGACCTCATGAACTGCCCGACGGGGTGCTGCGTGAACGGCATGTGCCAGCCCGGCACTTCGCGTTTCGCCTGCGGGACCTCCGCGGCCCAGTGCATGCGCTGCGGCATGGGCCAGACCTGCAACTCGGGCATCTGCGTGACGGGCGGGGCGGTCGATGCCGGCAGCCCCTTCGACGCCGGCATGCCGGTGGCCGTGGGCAGCCCCTGCGCGAGCGCGACCAATTGCCAGCCGCCCTTCAACGCCGTGTGCATTCAGGAAAACCTCGGGGGGCAGAGCACCGGCTACGCCGGCGGCTACTGCACCGCGCCCTGCGGCATGGGGAACAACTGCTCGGTTGGCAACGCGTGCATCACCGAGAGCTTCTTTGGCGCCTCCCAGAGCACCTGCCGCGCGGGTTGTGCCCAGGTCGGCACTCAGAGCAGCTGCCGCACCGGCTACGTGTGCACCAGCTCGGGGCTCTCGTCGGTCGCCGGCTTCTGCCGCCCGCGGTGTGACAGCGGCGGTGCGCTCTCCGCCTGCCCCACCGGGAAGACCTGCAACATGACGACGGGCGCCTGCCAGTAATGTTCGCCGCGCTGGCCCTGATCATCACGGCTTCGCCGCTCGCGTCCGACGACGCCGCCGAACGGCTCACCGCCGTGCAGGCGTGGGCGCAGAAGCAGAAAAAGCCCGTGCTGGCGCTCCAGGACGCGCGGCTGCTCACCGATTGCGTCGAGCTCGCGCCGATCGCCGACACCGGGTGTGCCCAGTCAGCGCCGCTGTGTCCGCTGCGAGAAGGCGACGATGGCTCGGCCGGCACGCGGCGCGAGTCGCTCTCGTTGTTGCTCAAGAGCCCTGACCACCCCGCCAAGCACGTGCAGGTGTGGAGGAACTCGCTCTACGAGCCCAAGATTCTCGAGTGCGATCCACCCGAGCCGTTGTTCGGCGCGCCCTCTCCCGAGCAGCGCCTCAAAGACATCGCCGCCTTCCGGAAGACGCACGCGAAGGAGTACGCGAATTGTGTCGCCCGGGCCGAGAAGGACGCGCGCGACGACGCTGAGGAGTTTTCGTGCGACGTGGTGCTGGTCAACGCCTGCCGCAAGGAGGCGTACGTGAAGTGCAAGGCGCGCAACCTCGGCAAGAAGGCCGCGCCCCCGCCTGCGGCCGTGCAGCGCGTCGAGCTCTAAAACTGCACTGCGCTTTCATCCGAAGATCTTCAGCGACGAAGCGCGCGGCCGCTTCGCCGGGTCGAGCCCGAGGTGGAGTTGCTCAGCTCAGCCGAACTGCCACAGCAGCAACGCTGCGCCCCAGAACGCGGCCCAGAAGATCCGCGGCGATTCCGGAGATTCCGAGGTGGACGTGCTCGTGGGTGGCAGTTGCTGGCATTCCGCGCAGATGGTCTCGCCCGTGCCCTCGAAGCGTTTTCCGCAGCGGTAGCAGGTGAAGGAGGCGACCTCCGAGGAGAGCGGGGCGCCGCAGAACTCGCAAAACTCGTGCGCGCGCGGGCCGTCATTTGGCTACCTGCGGCGTTTGATCAACGCGAGCAGCAGCACCACCGCTGCGCCCTCGAACGAAGTGCAACCGCAGCCCGTTTTGATGGGGCCGGGATCGACGCCAGCATCCGCTGACCCGCCGCCGGTGGCTGAGCTGCCGCCGCCTCCGCCCGTCGCCGACCCCCCCCCAGTCGCAGAACCGCCGCCGGTGGCTGCGCCGCCGCCGGTCGCCGTTCCTCCACCGGTCGCCGTTCCTCCTCCGCCGCCCGTACCCGCATCGACGGTGCTGCCTCCACCGCCGCCGATGCCGCCGTCGGGCGGCTTGCTGGTCACGCAGCTGCCCAGCGAGTGCTCGAGCGCGCCGACCGTCCACATCGTCCCGGTGCGCGTGCGCGCGCAGAAGTCATCTGTCACGCCGCTCGGGGGCGGGTTCACCTGGCCCACCCACGCCGTCACCGCTCCCGTGACGCTCAAGTCGCCCGCGAGTGGATTGGCGTAGGCGGCGGCGAACGTGGGCACCGTCACGCCGCTGACGTTCTGGGTGTTGGTGAACGTGCCGAGGTCCCGCGCGCGAATGTTCGAGGTCAGCAGATTTCCCACGGCGCGCCCGGTGGTGGTGTCGAAGCGGAAGTCGACGCCGTTGGTGCCGACCAGGGTGTTGTGCAGCACCGAGGTGTTGCGCGCGCGGTTCAGGTAGATGCCCACGTCGCTGCAGTTGGCGATGATGTTGTTTCGCATCACGCCGTCCGCGTGCTCGACGCTGCAGGGAACGTTCGGGTCGAAGGCGGGGTAGCAGAACTGCGCGCCTGTGCCGCCGCCCCCGAACGAGAGCCCGATGCGGGTGTCGGTCATCGACTGTCCCGCCGAGGCGCACAGCACCAGGTTGCGCTCGTAGATGCCGCGCTGCCCGCCCGACTTCATGAAGCTGCCGTAGCTGGTGAAGTTGCCCCCGTTCTTCGAGAAGTCGCGAATGACGTTGTCGCGGACCACGAAGTCATCGCCGGTGTCGATGTTCAGCTTGGTCACCGGGTTCGAGGTCGCCCGCGGGCGCGTGTCGTAGAGCTCGCACGCTTCCACCAGCCCGCGGTGAGGCATGTCGTAGCCGCCGTCATTGGCGGGGGTGGCGTTCACTTTGAGCTGCGCGTTGAAGTCGACCAGCCGCAGGTGCCGCAGCACCACGTCGGTCGCCCGCCCCGTCACTTGAAAGGCGTGCTCGCAATCGGAGTCGTTCGCGCACACCCCGCGCATCGCGAAGTCTTCGAAGTGCCAGAAGGGCGCGCTCACGCCGATGGCGATGACGGTGTTCGATTCGAGGGTGGCGCCAAACGGCTGCTCGCCCCGCACCACGATCGGCATCGAAGAGGTGCCGGCCGTCACGCACGAGAGCTTCGAGCCGATGGCGTAAATGCCGTTGGCGAGGGTGATGACGTCACCGGGCAGGGCCGCGCTGATGGCTGCGCGCAGCTCGGGTTCGGTGGTGACCCGCACATCGCGAGCGAGGGACAACGAAGGAAGGAGCGCAAGCAGAACGAGAGCTTTCACAAACACCTATTTGTCTCCCTCTCCCCGCGGGGGAGAGGGTTGGGGAGAGGGCCAACCAGCCGGCATCTTCGGCGCAAACCAGTCCTGAGGCACCTGCGGGTTCAAAAGAGCGGACGTCACCTCGGTGGTGCCGAGGACCTCATTGCCCATGCGCTCGACCAGCTTCGTCGGCACACACAGGGCCAACTTCACATCGCACTGTTCTTTCTCGACGCTGAGCACCCGGTCCTGGCCATCGGCGGTGGTGCGCTTCTCGAGGAAGTCGCCCGCGGGCAGGCGCAGCAGGTACCGCACGATGATTCCACTCGCGGGCCTGACGGTGAGCTCGACCGCCTCACTGCCATCAGCGCGCGTCAGCTTCTTGCCTTCCACCCCGCTCAGCGGCAGCAGCGGCGCCCGGTACCCCTCGGGCACGAAGGGCAGGAACTGCGAGGCGAGGGTGAAGGCGCGATCGGCCACGGGCAGCTCGAGCGGCACCACTTCGTATTTCTGCTCGGCGGCGAACATGCGCACCAGGGTGCTGCCATCGAAGGCGAGCTCGAAGTCTTGCGGCGCGGTCAGGTGCGCGCGGCTCTTGTTCGGAGCGCGAAACGCGACCTCGTGATGCGCGCGGTTCTCGCCTTCGGTCGAGTCGATGACCAACTTGAACGAGGTCAGCCGGCGCTCGCGCTCGGCCAACGCCTTCTTTGCCTCGGACACCCACGATGCGGGCGTGGGTGCGTCAGTCGCCGCCTTCGGGCAACCGCACAGCAACAGCACGCCGAGCATGAGCTTCTTCATCCGCACTCCGGGAGAAACGAAACAGGCTCGCCCCCGTGAAGGAGCGAGCCCGCGAGACTACGCGAACGGCGGGTCGTTACTTGACCGCGACGCCCACGGCGTTCGAGGAGGGGAAGCCGGTGATGAAACCCGCCAGCGCGAAGATGCCGTGGCGCGGGGTGGTAGAAGCCGACTTGAGGTCGATCTTCGACGCGCCCATGGCCTTGGCCTCACCGACGAGCAGCTTGTTGACGACCTGGTCGAGGTCCGAGGTCACGATGTCGACGATGTGGAAAATCAGGGTCCAACCCAGCGAGCTGGCCTGGATGACGGCGACGGCCTCGCCCCCGGTGGCGGTGACTTCATTGCTGGCAACGGTGGCCGACTCGACAGAGGTGCAACCAGAAACGGCGAGTGCAAGCCCGACAGCCAGGAAACCCTTCTTCATCATTCATTGCTCCTTGGGGTTGAGTGATTCGACGCGCGGAGCATAGGTAGCGAACCTGTCGAGTCAATCTCCGAATCCCGGGACTTCATGACGCCGTCGAACAAGCCGCTGCACGTCTCTCTCTTCCTCGCGACGTGCGTGACGACGTTCGGCGTCTTCCTGGTGCTCTTCGGAGGCGGGGTCGAGGGCAGCACCGAAGACAAGGTGTGGGGCAGCGCGTTGTACGCGGGCGTGGTGATGACGATTCTCCTCGCGCACGAGCTCGGGCACTACTTCATGGCGCGGCATCACGGAGTGGACGCGTCGTTGCCGTACTTCATCCCGGTGCCGTTCGGCTTCGGCACCATGGGCGCGGTGATTCGGTTACGCGGGAAGATTCCCACCCGGGATGCGCTGGTCGACATCGGGGCCGCGGGGCCGCTGGCGGGGTTGTTGATCGCGGTGCCGATGCTCTTCGTGGGCGTAGCGTTGTCGAGCGTGCAGCCTTCTCCGGCGTTGCCTGATGGCGGGTTGATGCCGTCGTTGTCGCTGATCAACTTCGCCTCGATGTTCGGCTTGTGGGTCAAGGAGCTGATCTACGGCGTCCCGATGCCGCAGTTCCCTCAGCTGCAGATCTTCGGGGACAACCTGCTCACCTGGTTCGCGGTGAAGCTGATTCATGGCGACGTTCCGGCGGGCTCCGATGTGATGGCGCACCCGGTGTTCATCGCGGCGTGGTTCGGGTTGGTGGTGACGATGCTCAACCTGTTGCCGGTGGGGCAGCTCGACGGCGGGCATCTCACGCACGCGTGGTACGGGGTGAAAGCCGAGGAGATCGGTCACCGGGTCGCGGCCGCGACGTTGATTCTCGCGCTGTTCGCGAGTGCGTCGTGGTTGTTGTGGTTCTTCCTGGTGACGCGCGTGGTGGGGATCGGGCATCCGCCGGTCAGTCAGCCTGACGTGCCGTTGAGCCGAGGGCGCAAGGTGGTGGTGGTGATCACCTGGGTGATGACCGCGCTCACGTTCATGCCGATGCCGATGTCGCTCGGGTGAGTTCCCGCTGAGCTCCCTCTCCCCGCGCTCCCCGAGGGGGAGAGGGTTGGGGAGAGGGCATGCTCACCTGAATTAAAACGTGATCCCGATGGCCGCGACCGGCCCGTTGATGCCGGGGCTGGTGCTGAACAACGTCGCGAGCGTGCCGCTCATGGTCGCGTCCATCACCTGCACGCGCCAACCGAGCTGCGCTTCGAAGATGAGCCACTGAATGACGAATGCCGCGCGCACTTCGAGCTGACGGAACGGAAACAGCGTCGCCATGAAGGCGGCGTCGATTCCGATGCGGCCCCACATCGAGCGCAGCGTGGTGCCGAGCACCGGACCGAACGCGGTGGTGCCATCGCGGATCATCACGTCGAGTCCACCGAGCACCCGCCAGGTGAGCTCGTTGCTCGAGAAGAACGAGTACCCACCCATCGCGTTGAACTGGTGAATCTGGATGCTGTTCACTGAGGAAATGAAGTCGCTGTAGCTGAGCAGCAGGTCGATCCGCGCGATGTCGATCTCTGCGCGGATGTTGCCGACCACGCCCGCCGTTTCGTTGCTCACTCCGAAGGAACCGGAGAGCAGACCGACGAAGTGTTTGGTGCGCGTCGAAGAGAGCGCGTCGGAGTTGGTCGCCTGCGTGGGCTGCTGCTGCTGCTGTGCAGGGGGCTGCTGCTGGTACTGCGGCGGCTGCTGGTATTGCGGCTGCTGCTGGTATTGCGGCTGCTGCTGGTACTGCGGTTGCTGCTGGTACTGCGGTTGGTTGTTCGGGTACGGCTCGGGCTGCAGCGGTGCTTGATCAACCGGACCCTGATCAACCGGAACCATCGGCGGCGGCGTGGGTTCTTCGGTCTGCGCGAACGCCGAAGCGCTGAGCGCGACGACCAACACTGCGAGCAGGCGAGAAGACATGGCCTGCTGACGAACGGGTTCGGGTTTCATTCAGTGAGACAGCGTACTCCGCTTGCCCTCTCCCCGACCCTCTCCCCCGCGGGGAGAGGGAGGAAGGAAGACTGAGCTCACACGCGCATCGGCATGACGACGGCCGTGTAGGCCTTGTCGCCCGGGGCATGCAGCACGCCGGGGCTGTGCTCGTCACCGAGCTCCAGCGTCACTTCATCGGTCTCGAGCGCGCTGAGCACGTCGAGGATGTACCGGGCGTTGAAGCCGATGGTCAGCGACGGACCGCGGTACGCCACCTCGAGGTCGTCTTTTGCCTCACCGAGCTC
>JAYVNA010000150.1:0-2065 GCA_043758715.1 Archangium sp. | reverse complement strand
CCTTGCCCAGGAAGATCGCGCGCGGCTCGACCGGGGTCACCACCAGACCGGTGAGCGCCTGGTTCTCACTCTCGATGCGAAACGATTCGCCCAGCGAGAGCACGGAGGCGAACAACAGCGCCAGCCAGATGTAGCCGGGCGCGTGCCTTCGCAGGGCCTCGACGTCGGGCCCCATCGCGAACGAGAAGAGCAGCAGCGTCGAGAGCGAGAAGAAGATCAGCGCGGTGAGGCGGGCCCGGGTGCGCCACTCGATCTGCCAGTCCTTGCGCAGCACCAGCCAGGCCGCGCGAACCAGCGACAGACGGCGGCGGGTCACGGGTTCTCCCTGCGGCCCTGATCGAGGTGGAGCCGTTCCTGCGTGAGCGACTGCCCCTGTTCGATCAGGTGAGTGGCCAGCACGATGGTGGTGCCCGCCGCCTGCAGCTCGCGAAGCAGCCCTTCCATCTGAAGAATGCCAGCGGGGTCGAGCTCACCGAAGGGTTCGTCGAACAACGCCAGCTTCGGCCCTTTCATCAGCAGCCGCGCGATGGTCAGCCGCTTGCGCATGCCGGCCGAAAACTGACGGACGGGGCTGTCGGCGCGACTGGTCAGGCCGATGCGCTCGAGCAGGCCGGCGACCAGCTCTTTCGGGTTATCGAGCGCGAGGAACTCCGCGACCAGGGTGAGGTTCTGGGCGGCGGTGAGATCTTCGTACAGAAACGAAGCGTGGCTGAGCAGCGCGACCTCGTGGCGAAGCTCGCCGCGTTGCTCGCGGGTCTCGGCCCCGAAGATCTTGATCGCCCCGGCGGTGGGGAACGTGGCCGTGGAGATCATTCGCAACAACGTGGTCTTGCCCGACCCGTTGTGGCCGGTGAGCAACAGCGAGCGGCCAGCGGGCAGGGTGTAGCTGAGTCTTGCCACCGCCCAGCGCGTGCCGAAGCGCTTGCTGACATCGACAAGTTCGATTGCGGGGGATGACGTCAAGGCCTCATCTCCTCTACGTCGTCCGCTGACGTCAGTCGAGGCTTGTGCAGTAGTCTGCCTTCAGCGTGCCGCGCCTTGTTCTCGCCGCGATTTCGACCGTCCTGAGCCTCGGGTTCTGCGTGTATTCGATCGTCACCACCTGGGTGTTCCCCGGGGATCGCCCGCTCAAGACCCAGTGCGACAACTGGCTCGATCACCCGACGCCGCGCTGGGTCTCGTTGTCGGGCTGCGTGCTCGACGTCGACCTGATGATCGTCGAGACCGCGGAAGGCGACTTCGAGAAGCTCGTGAATCGGCAGAAGGGCCTCTCGATGAAGCCGTACCCCACCACTCCGGTGTGGGTGGCCGCCTGGGCGCCGGTGCGCACGGAGTGGATGGGTTCGGGGCTGGTGCGCGCGGCGTACCGGCTCGAGTCGAAGGATCTCCTCACGTGGATCAACACCCTCGAGCGCGCTGATGAACGCGAGAAGGAACGCATGTGGGCCGACCCGGTGGCGCTGCGCCGGCTCTCTCGGCCGGGGGTGTTGCCGGGTCATGCAGAGAAGCCCACCGGCGAGGGTCTGCAGAAAGCGTTCGGTTCAGCCGCCGTGGCGAACCTGTTGGTGGTGTACCCGGGTGAGCCGCCTCCACCCGGCCTCCCGACGTTCGGCATTCTTTCGGGCTTGGCCGGGTTGGCCTTGCTGGTCTACCTGGTGCGACGTCCCCCCGCGGACGAGCCCTCCGCCGAGCAGCAGATCACCCGGCTCAACGTCTCCGATGTGAAGCTCGAGCTCGGCGCGCTCGAAGAACTCCGCGCCGAGGAGCGCGAGGTGAATCGGAACCGGAAGTGAGGGCGGAAGGCAAACGCCCTCATGAACAAGTGAGGGCGGAAGGCAAACGCCCTCATCAGCAAGATCGATTGAGCTGTCCGGGCGTTTGAGGCGTCCATGGCCATCGAGATCAGAATCGCCAGCCCCTGCAGCGAAAAATGGGAGTCGATGCAGGGGGATGAACGGGTGCGCTTCTGTGCGCGCTGCTCGCTCAACGTCTTCAACATCAAGGAACTCAGTGAGCCCGAGGTGCGCGCCCTCTTCATGAAGGCCAACGGCCGGGTGTGTGGGCG
>JAYVNA010000149.1:0-6620 GCA_043758715.1 Archangium sp. | reverse complement strand
TGATGCTCTCTGAATAGGTAGTCACGTCGTTCTCAGCTCATCGCCCCCTGGGGACTTCGCCTCAACTCGAGGCGACAACTTCCCTGACACAGGGGGCGATCGTCGCGATCCGAAGGCGCAGGAGATCCTCCTGCGCCTGATGCGCTCGACAGTGGAGCTCTCCAGTCGCGCCGCCGCCACTGGAGACACCAGCGGAGCCACCGCAATGAGCCGCTGGCGCCAGCAAGCGAGCAACCGCGGTCTTCCGGCCCCCGATGCCGAGCCCCTTAATGGCATCTCACTGGTGTGGCGCTCGCACTACGCCGCAGCACTACTCGAGCCCACGGAAGCGACTGCGCTTGCGAATCAGGGTTTCGATCTCGTTCAATTCGGGAGCGACGAGACGACGTGGGATTCCGCTTTCACGCAGCTCGCCAGGTTCCTGGAACTGACATGACGACGACGTTTTCGCCTGGAAGCCTCGTGCGCGCGCGAGGCCGTGAATGGATCGTGCTCACTGGAAGCACCGCTGAGACGCTCAAGGTGCGTCCGCTCTCCGGCTCCGAAGAGGACACCACCTGGCTGCACCTGGGGATCGAGCCCGTCCCGGTCACCGAGGCCACGTTCCCGCAGCCCTCGCCCCAGCAGCGGTCTGGTCACGACGGGGCATTGCTCCTGCGCGATGCGCTGCTGCTTTCGATGCGGCGGGGGGCAGGTCCCTTCCGAGGCTTCGGGCAGATCTCCGTCACGCCGCGCGCGTACCAACTCGTGCCGCTCTTGATGGCGCTCAAGCAAGACACGGTGCGCCTGCTGATCGCCGACGACGTCGGTATCGGCAAGACCATTGAAGCCGCACTGATCGCTCGTGAGCTGCTGGATCGCGGCGACATCGAGCGGATGGCGGTGTTGTGCCCTCCGCACCTCGTGGACCAATGGGTCAAAGAGCTCGAGAACCGCTTTCACCTGCACGCGGTGGCGGTCACCGCAGCGAGTGCCACGCGGCTCGAGCGAGGGCTCCCTCAGACCGAGAGCATCTTCACGCAGTACCCAGTCACGGTGGTGAGCCTCGACTACATCAAGAGCGAGCGCCGCCGAGATGACTTCGTACGTGCCTGTCCGCACTTCGTGATCGTCGACGAGGCCCACACCTGCGCCGCGACAGGGCAGGGGAAGCACCGGCGGTACGAGCTCCTTCGGGATCTCTCCAAAGACTCGTCGCGCCACATGGTGCTGCTGACAGCGACGCCGCACTCGGGTGATGACGCCGCCTTCTTCCGTCTCCTCGGACTGCTCGACCCGGCCTTCGGCAAGCTGGAGTCGGCTGTGGGCGAGGAGCACACGAAGCTGCGCGAGCGGCTCCCGACCTACTTCGTGCAGCGACGCCGCCCCGACATCGCTGAATGGAAGGAGGGCTCTCTCTTCCCAGACCGGGAAACAGCCGAGCTCACCTACAAGCTGACGGGAGAGTGGGAGAAGTTCTTCGAGGCCGTGCTCGACTACTGCGCCGGGGTCGTCGAGTTGGCGAAGGGCGATGCGAAGCGGCAGCGGATGAACTTCTGGAGCACGCTCGCGCTGATGCGCTGCGTGGCCTCGAGCCCGCGTGCGGCGCACAAAGCCCTGAGGACCCGCGCAGCGGTCGAAGATGCCGAGTCAGAAGAGGAGTTGCAGGGCAGGTTGTTCGATGGCGGCGCCGATGCGATGACCGAAGACGACGTCGAACCGCCGGTCGCGACCGATGATCCCGCGCTCGAGGAGTTGATCGCGACGGCTGAGAAGCTCTCGGGTCAGGTGGGCGATCCGAAGCTCAAGCGGTTGTCGGATCACCTCGAGGAGCTCCTCGCCGCGGGCTTCTCGCCGGTGGTGTTTTGCCGCTTCATCGCGACGGCGGAATATCTGGGCCAGCATCTGGCGAAGCGGTTCACGAAGGTCAACGTCACGGTGATCACCGGCGAGACCGCGAGCGACGAGCGCCGGTCGACGATCGATGCACTGAGCGATCTGGAAGGGCCGCAACTGCTCGTGGCCACCGATTGCCTGTCCGAAGGCGTCAACCTGCAAGAGCACTTCGACGCGGTCGTGCACTACGACCTTTCCTGGAACCCCACGCGCCACGAGCAACGAGAAGGCCGCGTGGATCGGTATGGGCAGACGAGCAAAGTGGTCCGAGCGACGCTCATGTACGGCAGCAACAACCCCGTCGATGGGGCGGTGCTCGACGTCATCATCCGCAAGGCAGAGAGCATCCGGAGAGAGCTGGGGGTGCCGGTCCCGGTCCCGGACGAGAGCTACCAGCGGACGGAGGCCGTGCTGAAGGCGGTCCTCCTGCGGCACCGGGGCACGACGAAGCAGGCCACCCTCGATTTCTCAGACAGTGGCGACGCGAAGGAGATCGAGACGCTCTGGGAGAGCGCGCGGAAGAAGGCGAAAGAGAGTCGCACCATCTTCGCTCAGCGCCGACTTCGGCCCGAAGATGTGCTCCCGGAGTTTCACCGCACGCTGGCGGCGGTCGGCGGAGACGAGGATGTGAAACGGTTCGCCGAGCGGGCGCTCTCGCGATTGGGAGCGGGTGTCGAGCCGCTCCCGAAGCGCGGTGGACGAGTCGCCCTGAAGGCGCTTCCCGAGGACGTGCGAGAGCGCCTCGAGGCGGAAGGTCTTGAGGGGACGGTGCGCATCGACTTTGGCTACCCAGCCGCAGCGGGGTGTCGACCGGTGCAGCGCAGTCACCCGTTGATCTCGGTGCTGGCAGAGACGTTGCTCGAGCGGACGCTCGCCAGCTCGGGAGACGAGGCGACGCCGCTCCCAGGCGTCTTGGGCCGGGTGGGCTGCTGGGTCTCTCCCGCGGTCACGGAGCGTACGGTGGTGACCTTGCTGCGGCTCCGTCATCAGCTTGTTTCGACGCGCGCTGGGAAGAGCACGACGTTGTTGGTCGAGGAGTGCAGCTCGGTCGCGTGGCAGGGGGCACAGTCCATCACTCTGGCAGCTGAGCTCGACGCGCTCTCATTGTTGAAACCAGCCCCGGTGGGCGATCCGCCCGCATCGGTTCGTGAACGCATGGTCACGCAGGCCCTGGAGCAACTGGGGGCACGTCGAAAGGAAATCGACGGTTGGGCCGAAGCCCGAGCGCAAGCGCTCCTGGCAGATCACCGCCGCGTGCGCGAAGCGGCAGCTGCCCGAGGGAGCTATTCCGTCAAGGCGCTGCTGCCGGTCGACATCATTGGACTGTTCGTTCTCCTCCCGAAGGTGAGCTGAGATGGCCGGCAAGCGTTCAACGCGGAAGCGGGAGGCGCAGCTCGCCTTCGAGGCCCTGTCGATCGAAGGTGGACTTCTCTCGCCAGAGTGGCTGGGAAAGGTCGCGCAGCTCGGCGCTCCGCAGCAGGCGGAGGCGGACTACGGCATAAAGAAGGGGTTGACGATCCGCGACGAGATCGGCCGCTACTGGCGCATCGCTCAGGCGGAGTGGGCTGAGTTCGAGTCGGGCCGTCAGGGCGGCGGCGATCCTTTGCTGGTCGCGCAGAAGTTCATCGAAGCGCTGCTGAAGGACTGCTTCGGTTTCGCCACGCTGGTCGCCACCGAGCCCGTGACCCTTGGCGCGCGGCTCTACCCGGTAAGTCTTCACGCAGTGAGTAGGAGGGTTCCCGTCGTCGTGGCGCCGGCAGGCGTGGGCCTCGACTCGCCGTTGACGGAGCTGGGCGACGGTTCGCGAAAGCGTTCAGCCTTCGGGCTCGCGCAGGAGTACTTGAACGCGAACGAGGCAGCGATGTGGGGACTGGCGACCGATGGCCTCGCACTGCGCATCCTGCGGGACAACGCCAGCCTGACGCGCCCGGCCTGGATCGAGGTCGATCTCGCGCGGCTCTTCACGGGGGCGCTCTACCCGGAGTTCACGGCGCTGTGGCTCATGCTGCACGAGTCGCGCTTCGGGCGTGGCCAGCAGGCACCCTCGGAATGCGCGCTGGAGCAATGGCGAACGGCAGGGCGCGAACAGGGCACCCGTGCGCGGGACCTGCTGCGAGATGGAGTGCAGGACGCACTCGTCGCGCTCGGTCAGGGATTCCTTTCGCACAAAGAGAATCAGTCACTTCGAGAGGCACTGAAGGGTGGTGCGCTCACTGAGCGGGCGTACTTTCAGCAATTGCTGCGACTGGTCTACCGTTTCATCTTCTTGATCACGGCCGAGGAGCGAGACCTGCTCTTCAGTCCCAATGCCACGGATGCGCAGAAGCGGCTCTATGGCGAAGGATATGGACTACGGCGGCTGCGCGAGCGGTCCGCGCGAAGGCGAGCGCATGATCGCTACAGCGATCTCCACGCAGGTCTGAAGATCGTCTTCCGTGGATTAGCGGACGGGCTGCCGGCCCTCGGGCTTCCAGCGCTCGCGGGTCTGTTCGGCGGTGCCCAGACGCCATCTCTCGACGAGCTCCAACTCGAGAACCACTCGCTCCTGGAGGCCGTCTTCCGACTCTCGTGGATCCGCGAAGACTCGAGCCTTTCGCGGGTGAACTGGCGCGACATGGGCCCAGAGGAATTGGGCAGCGTGTACGAGAGTTTGCTCGAGCTGGTGCCGGTACTGACGAACGAGGGTCGGGTCTTTGGATTCGCGAGCGCCGATGAGTCGAAGGGAAACGCGCGCAAGACGACGGGCAGCTACTACACGCCTGACTCGCTGGTGCAGGTGTTGCTCGACAGCGCGCTGGAGCCGGTGGTGCAGCGAACGATTGCGGCGAACCCAGGTGCGCCTGCCGAGGGGCTCTTGTCTCTCAGCATTGTCGACCCTGCGTGTGGGAGCGGCCACTTCCTTCTCGCAGCCGCTCGGCGCCTTGCGGCTCACGTCGCCCGGATCGAGGCGAACGGAACGCCGTCGCCTAAAGAATACAGGCACGCGCTTCGACGGGTCGTCGGGCGCTGCATCTTCGGGGTCGACCTGAACCCGATGGCGATCGAGTTGTGCAGGTTGGCGTTGTGGATGGAGGCGGTCGATCCGGGCAAGCCTCTCTCGTTTCTGGACTCCCACCTTCAGCAGGGCAACGCGCTGCTCGGTACGACTGAGCAGTTGATGAAAAAGGGCGTCCTCGACGAAGCGTGGGTCGCGCTGGAGGGCGACGACAAGAAGACTGCGGCGGCACTGAAGAAGCGCAACAAGAGCGAGCGCGACCAAGGCTCGCTTGTGTTCGGGCCTGAGCGAGAGGTCGCGAGCTTGACTGCGGCGGTGAAGTCCCTCGACGCGGCAAGTGACGCCGACGTCTTGGCGTTGGCAAAGAAGCAATTGGAGTGGAGCGGGCTGCTGGCTGGGGTCGCCTATCAACACCAGAGGCTCGTCGCCGACGCGTGGTGTGCGGCGTTTGTTTGGCCCAAGAGGTCGCTGCCCGATGCGGTGGCCGAGGCGGCGCCGACAAACGAAACGTGGCGCCACTTGCGGGAGGCGCCCACTCAGGTGTCCGCGCTGACGGTGCAGACGGTGCAGAGACTCGCGCGCGAGTACGAGTTCTTCCACTGGGAACTGCAGTTCCCCCAGGTGCACGACAAGGGCGGCTTCGATGTGGTGCTGGGGAATCCGCCCTGGGACTCGCTTCGGTTCAGCGAGGAGGAGTTCTTTGCTTCACGGAATCCTGAGATTGCGACCGCGACCACCGCAGCAAAGCGAAAGGCTCTAATCCGAGTGTTGCAGCAGGATGATCCTGGAGCACGGGAAGCGCTGGCGGTCGCCAAGCGTCGAGTTGAGGGCGAGAACGTATTTGTTCGAGAGGCTCGGCGCTTCCCGCTCTGTGGGGTTGGAAGAGTCAACCTCTTTGCACTCTTCGCTGAGGCGATGGTCGGTGCCTGTGCACCATCAGGGAGAGTTGGCGCGATTCTCCCTTCCGGCATTGCGACGGACGACTCCACGAAGGCGTTCTTCTCGAAGGTTGTGTCCGAAGGTGCGTTGGTCTCGCTGTTCGACTTTGAGAACAGAGAGGGGTTGTTCCCCGGCGTTCACCGGAACTTCAAGTTTGCCCTGCTGACCGCAGAGCGTGACGGTGACCCTTCGCGGGTAGCCGAGTTCGTCTTCTATGCTGGCAACGTCGCTGATCTGCGCCGCGCAAATAAGATCGTTCGGTTGTCGCGCAATGACATCGCCGTGATGAACCCACTCTCAGGGACATCACCTACGTTTCGAGATGGCCGCGACGCTGCGCTGACCCTGAACATTCACCGTCGTTTTCCGATCTTGACGCAGAGCGGTTGGCGCCTTCTCCTCCGCCGATTGATCAATCAATCCGATGACTCGGGTGAGTTCTCCCAAGCGCCGTCGGACGACGCCCTCCCCCTTTACGAGGGCAAGTACTTTCATATCTACGATCACCGCTGGACAACGTTCGACAACTCTGAGGAAAGGGAGGTCACAGAGGCGGAGAAGCAGGATCCGGGTTTTGAGATCCGCCCGCGCTACTGGTTCCCCAAGCGCTCTGTCATTGAGCGGTTTGGCTCGATGTGGAATCGGCCCTGGGTCCTCGCTTGGCGAGACATCACGAATGCATCCAATGAGCGGACACTGATTGCATCCATTATTCGTAACCGTTCACGGGCCTACGCGGCGATGGCGGGCGTCTCGAGCTGAAGGTGAGGCAGAAGGGATGGCGCAGCGGCGCTGGTGCGGTGGGCGCGAA
>JAYVNA010000148.1:0-2067 GCA_043758715.1 Archangium sp. | reverse complement strand
CATGAACTCGCTCGCCCGAATGTTCGTGCTGTGCACCCTCTGCAGCCCGGCCCTTTCCTTCGCGGCCCCGCCCCTCGAGGAAGAATCACTCTCGTGTCTGCCCGCGGCCAAGCCGTTCTTTCACCGCGGCTGGGACGCGTTCGCCAATGCCCACCTCGATGAAGCCCGCGAGCTCTTCGTGCAGTCGGTGGCCGTTGACCCCGCGTGCGTGCTCGCGTGGGCACACCTGGGCGCGCTCACGCCCGGCGTCAACGGGCGCCGAATGGTGGACGACGCGGTCGCCGGGAGCGGGGCGCTGACCGAGGTGGAAAGACTGCAGGTGAGGGCGCTCGCGGCGCAGCATCGGGGTGACGATGAGCAGGCGTTGTCGCTGGTGCGTTCGGCCCTCGCCGTCGATCCGCGCTCGTACATGGTCAGCTTCGCCGTCGCCGAGCGCTCAGGCGCGCTGCGCCGGTGGGCAGCGATGATCGCGCCCGCCAAACACGCCACCGAGCTGGCGCCGGAGCGGGGCGCCGCGTGGAACCTGCTCGGCGCTGCGTACCTGGGCCTCGCGCAGCATGCCCAGGCCGCCGCCGCTTTCAGGCACTACGCGCAGGTGGCTCCCTTCGAGCCCAACGCCCACGACTCGCTGGGCGACGCGCTGCTCGCGAATGATCAGCTCGACAAAGCGAAGGCCGCGTACCTGCACGCGCTGGAAATCTCGGGCGACACCTTCTGGGCCGCGGGTCAGGGAGTGGCCACCGTCTGCGCGCTGCAGGGAGATTGGTTCTGCGTTCGCGCGGCCCTCGAGAAGGCCCGTCGCACCGCGCCCTCGCAAGAGGATCGACTCACCTTGATGAAGTGGATCGCGTGGAGCTACTTCGCGGATGATCAAGCCGGAGAGGCTCACCGTGCCCTGGATGAATTGGAGCAGGACGCCCGGCGCCTGGGCCTCGAGGCCCACCTCGCCGACGCCCGGTTGTTGCGCAGCCGGTTTCTGCTCGCGCAGGGCCGCGCCCGCGAAGCGCTCGAGAAGTTGATCGTGCTGAGCACCGCGAAGTTCTCCACCCTGACCGAAGTGCAGCGAAGGTCGTACGAGACGCGGCGGCTGCACGGGCTGCTCGAGGCGTTGGTGCGCGTGGGGAACGTGAGCGAGGCCGAGAAGACGCTGGCCCAATTGCGTGCGCCGCTCGAGGCGAGACCGCACGATCTCGAGCTCACCGATGTGGTCGCGCACGGGCGGGGCCTCATCGCGCTGCAGAAGAAAGACGTCACGCGCGCCATCGTGGCGTTCGCCGAATGCGCAGAGACGGCCGATGCCTGCAGGCTCGACCTCGCTCGCGCGCAAGACGCCGCGGGGCAACGAGAGCTCGCGATGAAGACGCGCGCGGAGCTCAGAGCGGAGAATCGGCGCGATCCGGAATATTGGTGGGTGCGCGTGCGCGCCGCGCAGGCAGAGAAGCCTCGCGCGGAGAACCGGCCGGCGTTCTAACCCTCTCCCCGTACAGGGCCCGCGGGGAGAGGGAGACAGACCCTCAGGGCTGGGCGTGCAGCCAGCTCTTCATCACGTCGATCGGCGTGACGATGCCGATCAACCGGCCCGCATCGACCACCGGCAGCGCGCCGTACTTCTTCTCGACCATGAGCTTCATCGCCTCTTGCAGCCGCGCGCCCGGCGCGATCGTCGCCGGCGCCTTGATCATGATGCGCTCGACGGTGGTGCCCTCGAGCTGAGTCTCGACTTGCGAGGACGAGCCGCCGAACAACGGAGAGGGCGCCACCCGCCGCAGATCCCGGTCCGTCACCATGCCGATCAACTTCCCCGCCGCGTCGACCACCGGCAGGTGGCGAATGCGCTTCATCGCCATCAACTCCATCGCCCCCTGCAGCGATTCCTCGAGGGTGATGGTGATGGGCTGCGGCGTCATCGAGTCACGGACGAACATGCCTCAATCAAGCACGACCTTCGCCGCGCTCGGAAGCGGTTCCGCGATGCCGCGCTTACAACTCCTGTTGCAGGAACTCCTGCAGCGCCAGGAAGTCGAGCCAGTGCTTGAGCTCGGGCGTGGTGATCACCACCAGCAGCCG
>JAYVNA010000147.1:0-2067 GCA_043758715.1 Archangium sp. | reverse complement strand
GGCCCCTCGCCGGGTCAGAAAGAGCCTGAGTTCGTCACCCGCGATCCACCGGCCGACGGCGAAGTGCACATGAGCCCACACGTTGGCCGCGCCCCACGTGATCAGCCACCCGGGCCAGAAGCCCCAGGTCACCCCGGAGGCCACCATCATCGCCACGGCCGGCGTGAACACCGAGGTCGCCACCCCGAAGAGCAGGAAATAGAGGGGGATGGCGAGCGCCGCGCTCCCGAGTTGGCGGAGTTGGGCGACCAGCGCGGCCGCTTCGAAATGAGATCCGAGCGAGGTTCGGCCGATCGCCGCACCCAGCACGATGACCACGATAAGCAAGACGAGCTTCACCCGCGGCGACACGCTCGGGGCTTCTACTCTTTTTCGTTGAAAGTACCGGGGCCGCGTGAAAACTCAGGCCCCATGCCCAAGGAATCGCTGAGCGTCACCGACAACCGGACCGGCAAGCAGTACGAGATGCCGATCGAGAATGGCTGCGTCAAGGCCATCGACTTCCGCAAGATCAAGACGAACGATCAGGATTTCGGCCTGATGTCGTACGACCCCGCGTTCCTGAACACCGCGAACTGCAAGTCGGCGATCACGTTCATCGACGGCGACGCCGGCATTCTCGAGTACCGCGGGTACCCGATCGATCAGCTCGCCGAGAAGTCGACGCACCTCGAGGTCAGCTACCTGGTGATGAACGGCGAGCTGCCGAACAAGACCGAGCTCGAAGAGTTCACCAGCAAGATCACGCACCACACGTATGTGCACGAGAACATCAAGTCGTTCATGGACGGGTTCCGCTACGACGCACACCCGATGTCGATGCTCGCGTCGACGGTCGCCGCGCTCTCGAGCTTCTACCCCGAAGCGAAGAACGTGAAGAACCGCGAGGTGCGCCGCGCCCAGATGATGCGGCTCATCGCCAAGATGCCCACCCTGGCGGCCTTCTCGTACCGCCACAGCCAGGGCCTGCCGTACGTCTACCCAAACAACGATCTCGGCTACACCGAGAACTTCCTCACGATGGTCAAGAGCATCGGCAAGCCGAACTGGCGCCCGCACCCGGCGCTGGTCAAGGCACTCGACCTGCTCTTCATCCTCCACGCCGATCACGAGCAGAACTGCTCCACCACCGCGACGCGCGTCGTGGGCAGCTCGGAAGTCGACCCGTACTCGGCCGTGGCGGCCGGCATCACCGCGCTCTACGGCCCGCTCCACGGCGGCGCCAACGAGGCCGTGCTGCGCATGATCCGCGAGATCGGTGACGTGAAGAACGTGCCGGAGTTCATCAACCGCGTGAAGGGCGGCGACGGCACCAAGCTCATGGGCTTCGGTCACCGCGTCTACAAGAACTACGATCCCCGCGCGAAGGTCATCAAGAAGGCCTGCGAAGACGTGTTCGAAGTCACCGGCAAGAACCCGGCGCTCGAAATCGCCGTCGAGCTCGAGCGCATCGCGCTGCAAGACGAGTACTTCGTGAAGCGCAAGCTGTACCCGAACGTCGATTTCTACTCGGGGCTCATTTACGAGGCGATGGGCTTCTCGGCCGACTTCTTCACCAACCTCTTCGCCATTCCCCGCACCGTGGGTTGGGTGAGCCAGTGGGAAGAGATGATCACCGACGACGAGCAGAAGATCGCCCGTCCCCGCCAGGTGTTCACCGGCAAGCGCAAGCGCGACTACCTCTCGATCGACAAGCGCTGAGCTTCAACTCTTCGCGTCCACGGCCACCTTCCTCCCGGAGGGTGGCCGTTTTCGTGTCTTCAGGGCGCGGCGGCGTAGAGGCGATCGATCGCCTCGGCGTACTTCTCCGAGACCATCTTTCTACGCACCTTCAAGGTCGAGGTGAGCTCGCCGCCCTCGATGGTGAAGTCGTGCGGGAGCACCTCGAACTTCTTGATGCTCTCGAACCTTGCCACCCGCGCATTGACGTCGTGTTCGATCGCCTCGCGCAGGTAGGCGCGGAAGCCCTCGGACGCCACCAGCGCGCGCGGGTCGGCCGGCAAACCCTTCCTGGCGGCGAAAGGCGCGGCTCGCTCGGGGTCGAGGGCCAGCAGCGCCACCAGGTAG
>JAYVNA010000146.1:0-2069 GCA_043758715.1 Archangium sp. | reverse complement strand
CGGGAATGCTGGTGCTCTTCTCCGAGGATCTCCGGGCGGGAACCGTGCGCCTCGGGGGCGAGCAGCTCGTCTTACTCGCGGCCGTCGGGGCCAACGTTCACGCGGGCGCGCAGCTCCTCTTCACCTGAGAACACCCATGACCCAGGCCGTACCCAACCCACCGTCGCCACGAACGCTGATCGAGCCGGTGCTCCGCATCGACGCCGACGATCTCGACCAGCGCGTCGCGCTCGCGAACCCCTCGGACACCTGCAAGGGCATGTTCTGCAACGGCCTCTTTCACGCGGCGCAGCGGGCCAAAGGCGCGGACGGGGCCGAGACGATGAAGCTCGCCGCGAAGGGGCAGAAGTTCGTCGACTTCTTCAACTACCCCATCGCCGAGTTTCTCCCGCTCGCGTGGACCGCGGCAGAGCTGGTGGGCGGCGGTGCTGGCCCCGTCGCGCTGGAGACCGGCATTCGTTCACTGGGGCGGCAGGCGACCGATGACTTCCTCGCCACCGCCGTGGGGAAGACGCTCTTGATGCTCGCCGGTTCAGACCCGCGGCGAATGATGAACTCGCTGGGGGCGGGGTACAAAACCGCCGTCAGCTACGGCACGCGCTCGGTGAATTGGCTCACGCCGAAACACTGCGTGTTCGCCATGCGCCGCGACTTCATGCCGCACCCCTACCACGAGGGCGTGCTGCTCCAGGTGTTGACCGCGATTGGCGGCAAGCAGGTGCAGGTGAAGGGGCAGCGGGTTGGGCTGCTGGACACCGATTACGACATTTCCTGGAGCTGACATGAAGACACGCGCCCTCCTGCTGCTGACCACGCTCCTGTTTTCGACGGCGGCGCTCGCCGATGAAGTCGCCTACCAGTTCCGTTCGGTCGAAGACCCGGCCTTCCCCGCCGATGACGCCCTCTGCGCGCAGGCGCCTTTCCGGGTGAACGTGAAGCTGGGCGCGAGCCTGTGGAGTGAGTTCGCGCGGGTGGTCGACGGGCGCATCTTGAGCAACCAGGTGCTGCGCATCGGCCGCGCGACCGCGTGCGTGCAGCTGACGAACTTCCTCTTCCCTCCGGGGCTGCAGCAGAATTTCTACGCGGTGTTCGACCTGCCTTCGGGCCGCTACACGGGGCTGGGAACCTGCACGCTCTCGAGCAACAACGTGCCGCAGGCGGGCCTGGTGCTCGCGGGCTGCACGTTGAACGTGGTGAGCGGCCCGAACGGCGTGCTGGGCGGGGTGATCACCAGCGCGAGCACGTTCAACCCCGCGCGGCTGGCGGGCTTCTCGACCGGCTCGATGTGGACGGTGCAGGCGTACACCTCGGCGCCCGTGCCGTGGTGGCCGTGGTCGGGCGGGCAGGGGTTCCAGCTGCATGATGATCAGCGCAGCGATGACGAGATCGAGCGCGTCAGGAGTGCTCGATGAGCGTCGAACGCGTGGTGCCGGTGGTGGTGAAGGTGCAGGACGGCGGCAAGCTGCGCACCGTGAGGGTCGGGCAGGCCCACATCACCGACAATGAAGTGGTGTTGTCGCTCGAGTCGCTCTCGTTGCAGCTCACGCCGGGGGTGGAGTCGAGCCCCGCGCTGGGAAACCGGGTGCAGGACCTCGAGTGGCTGGCTCAACGCAGTCACAAAATTCTCGAGGACCCCCGCAAGGCGCGCTGGCACAAGGACACCCGCGCGCAGCTGTCGTTGATCGAAGCGGAGATCGATCGGCTGAGGGAACGCGCGCCGCACTGAGAGACTTGCCAAGACGGCGAGCGGGCGGTCTTCTTGGGGTCATGAGACAGATCACGGGCGTCCTGGTTCTCTGCCTGAGCGCGGGCTGCGCACCCTCGCTGCGCTTCACCCGGCCTACGCCTCCGCAAGGAACGTTCGGCACCGTGCGCACGCTCTCACTGAAGGTGTCGACCGACGTCGGCAAGAACGTCGAGAACGCGGTCGTGTCGGGGTTGTTGACCGGCGAAATCCCCGTGCCGGTGTCCGTCGATCGGGTGATGCAGGACCGCCTGAGCGTGCGCCTGCAGGAGCTCGGCTATTTCATCTGTCCCGCCGCGCCCTGCGGTGAAGGCGAGATGATCGT
>JAYVNA010000145.1:0-19336 GCA_043758715.1 Archangium sp. | reverse complement strand
CGCGCGGGGTGGGCCGTCTTTGAGGTACACCACCGCCTCGGTCGGCTCGCCCCTCTTCAAGGTGAGCGTGCCCTCGAGCGTGCAGTCGCCTGCCTGGGCCAGCGCGATGAAGGTGAGGGTGACGAAGACCATGCGTTTTGCTCCTACCAGGCCACCACGATGCTGCTGGTGAACACGTCGTTGTCGAAGGCCGGGCCGAACAGCTCGGCGTTGAAGGTGTACTCGGCCTTGAGCGTCAGGCGCTTCACCGGCTCGACGCGCACGCCCAGGGTGGTGCGGATCTCGTTCGAGGCATAGGCGTATTGGCGGCCCGCGCGCATGCTGCCGGTGCGCCAATCGACGCGCGCGTAGGGCGTCACCAGCCCGGCGATCTTGTAGCCGGCCATCAGGTAGGCGCCCAGGTAGACGAGGCACGAGGCCGCCGCGCACGCCACCCCGCCTTCGGGCTTACCCGGCGCCCGCCCGCCCGCGACCTCGGCCTGGAGCAGCAGGCTCGACAGCACCCACCGCGCGCCCGCGCCCAGGTGCCACTGCAGCAGGCTGTCGTCGGGTTGGCGATCTTGCGCGCCCACCGCTCCCGAGAGGCTGGCCTCGAAGGTGCCGGCTTTCACCAGCACCCGCCCGCTGACCGTCTTGAAGCCGTTCCAGTCGGTCTCGGTGCCCCAGGGAAACAGCTCGTGCTGGTTGCTGCCGTTGGTGAGCGCGAGCGCCGCCTCGAGCGCGCCGTCGAGCAGGTAGAGCTGCGCCTTGAGACCGATGGCGCGGCCGCAGGTGTAGCGGCACAGCAGCGAGGGCGTGACGGTGAGCCGAACGTTCGCTTCCTGCGCGCGGTACTCGAGCCCCAGCAGCGAATCGAACTTGCCCGCGGAGATCCCGAAGCGCACCGACCCCAGCTGCTTTTCCCACTTCGCGTAGGCGAGCTTCACGTCGATGAAGTCGCCGAAGGCGGCGCCGGTGAGCAGCGCGTCGCGGGGAATGAAGTCGATCAGCGCGGCGAAGATGAGCTCGTTGCCGATGCCGCCGCTCAGGCCGAGGTTGAGCGCGTTGATCAGGAAGCTCGGGTGCCCTTGAGAATGAATGGGGTCGAACCGAATGGCGCGCGAGGCGCCGAGGTCGGCCACGTCACCGCGCGAGTTGATGCTGGTGGAGAGAGGATCTCCGATCAGCACCCACGAGGCGAGGAGATCGCCCGTGCCGGGCACCTGGCGCCGGTAATCGGGCCGCACGCCCGAGCCATCTCCGCCGGCCCAGAAGAAGCCGACGTCGAGGTAGCCAGAGAACTGCACCTGCACCGCGCTCGCGGTCTCGAGCTGTTGGTTGAGGCGCTCGGTCACCGCCTTCGTCTGCGCCAGCGCTTCTTCGAGCGCGGCGACCCGCGCCTCGAGGTTCTTGTCGTCGGCGCTCTCGGGCTCGTACAGCCCCTCGGGCACTTCTTCACCTGCGTCGGGTTCACCAGCGCTCGCGGCGCCCGCCAGCAGCATGAGCCACAGGGCGTGCTTCACGGAATGGAGGCGCAGCGCGTGGTCGTGGAGGCAGCTGCGGGCGAGCGCGCGCTGTTGCAGGTCAGCTTGGGGTCGATGGCCGTGCCGGTGAGGGAACCGAGAAAGGCGACCAGGTCGGCCTGCTCTTCCGAGGTGAGGCCCAGCGGTACCAGCAGCGGGTCAGGCATGCCTGCGCCCGCCTGGTCGCCGCCCTGATTGTAGAACCACACCACGTCGGCCAACGTCGGCATCTGCCCAGCGTGGAAGTACGGCGGCGTCTGCGCCACCTGCCGCAGGCTCTTGGTTCGGAACAGCCCCTTGTCGAGCGTGGTGGGTTCCCTCGGAGGACCGACCCGGTAGCTGGCGAAGGTGGCCTTGTCGAACTCCTGAAGGCCGGTGAAACGGCCGAGGTCTTCCGCCGGTGCGTGGGGGCCCGACTGCGCCACGCCGACCGAGTGGTAGAGGTTGTCGGTGAAGTTGGGCCCCAGGTGGCAGCTGATGCAGCCAGCCTTGCCCAGGAAGACGTGCAAGCCGCGGCGCTGCGCGGTGTCGAGCGCGTCCTCTTCGCCCATCGCGAAACGATCGAACGGCGCGTTGCCCGCGTTGAGCTGCAGCAGGTACGCGCCCCACGCCTTGAGGATGTTGCGGTAGTACCCGTCGAGCTCAGCCTCGGTGCCGGCATCGCGCGGCTTGAGCGTGAAGCGGGTGAGGCCATCGTTCTGCAAGTCCGCAGGCAGACTGCCGAAGACGCGCTGATATCGATCGCCATAGCGGCGGGCGACCTGCTGCACGAGCACCAGCTTGTCGCCGCTCATGGTGGCCCCGGCCTCGAACGCGTGCTTGCCCTGCGCCCAGAGCGCGTCGGCGCGCCCGTCCCAACCGAACGACACGTAGTACCCGACGTTCACCAGCCCCGGAGAGTTGCGCCGCGTCCACCCGATGCCGGCAGACACCGCGTTGTCCGCGCGCCCATCTGAGAACGCATGCGAGGGCAGATGGCAGGTCACACAGCCCACCTTGTTGCCATCGAGCCCGACGCCCGCGAGGCCATCGTCGAAGAAGAGCTGCTGACCCAGGCTCACCAGCTCAGCCTGAACGGCCTTGAGCATCGGCATCTCGCCGACGATAGGGCCCATGAACTCATTACTCACGTCGGTGGGAGGCGCCACCATCGGGTCGAGCACCATCTTGCGAATGAGCGCGCGCTCTTCGGCGGTGAAGACCTCGTCATCAGCCGTGCCGCCGCTGCAACCCGCGCACACCACCAGCAGCACGAGGATCGTGCGCGCCCGTGCAGGTGATGATCTCGACATGGGTCTAGCCCCCCGCGCAGTTTCTACCCCGTTTCCGCGATGGAACAGAGCAGTCGTGCCGCGCAATGCAGCGACTCTGCCAGCGCCTCGGCGAGCGCCAAGGGGCCGGAACCAGAGTGGAGGGCGCAGTGACACAGCTTCGCCGTGTCACTCGTCGTGTCAGGGCTCAGGGACTGCGCGGTGGGGGCAACACGTCGGGGAGCGTCTCCTTGTTCTTCAGCCGCTGCAGCAGCTCGTCGACAGGCTTCTGGTCAGCGGTGGCCACGAGGGTGCGGAACCAGCCGAGCTCCTGCCCCAGGTCGCTCATGCCCGGGCACCCGGTGTGGAGAATGAGGTTGAGGCCGCGGCGTTGCTCCTCGACCGCTCGTTCAGCTTCTCCGATGGCGAAGTGGGTGCGGGCCAGGGCGAAGTGCTCGCGCGCGAGCCGGCAGGTGTCGGGGGGCTTCTGGTTTTCCCAGATCTCCAGCGCGCGCCGCAGCGGGACCAGCGCCGCTTTCCCCTCGAGCACGATGCCCAGGTTGTGCGCCGCGTTGGCTGTCTCGGGGTGCTGCTCGCCGAAGGTCGCTGCGCGCATCGCCAGCACCTGCTCGAGCAGGGGCCGCGCCTCTTCGCTGCTGGGCAACGAGTTCGCGTAATTCATCAGCGCCTTCATCACCTGGGGGTGGTTCTCCGGGAAGTGTTTGCGCAGCAGGTCGAGCGAGGTCTTGAAGGCCGCTGACGCTCCGGTCTTGTCGCCCTGCTTGTCGAGCAGTTGCCCGCGTTGGCTCTGGTACTGCGCTTCGAGGTGATCAGGCCGCCCCAGGCGATCGAGAATGGCGTCGGCCTGATCGATCGCGCGCGTCGAGCTCTCGAAGTCGTCGTGCGAGGCGTACCAGCTGATCAACACCAGCCAGGCCCGCACGCGCTCCTCATCGGCGCTCGCCTGTTCCGCCAGCCGCACCGCCTGGGTGAGCGCGGCCTCGGTGTCGGGCCGGTGCAGTTGATTCGAGAGCTGGCCCACCAGCAGCTGCGCTTCGGCTTCCACCCGGGGGGCGCCTTCGCCGTGCGCCTGCGCCACGATGGCCATCGCCGCCACCAGGGCTTCATCATATTGGCCCGCGGTCTTGAGCACCCGCACGCGCGCGAGCAGGGGGCGCACGCGCTGATCAGCGTCGGTCTCGGGCGACACCCGCGCCGCCGCCGTGGTGGTGGTGAAGCAGGTGGCCACCGGCAACACCTCGAGCTGCACCACGTTCCACGCCGAGGCCACCACCGAGGCATCTGCGAGCACGAAGAGCCGCGAGATGCTCTGCAGCACCCGGCCGCGTGACTCCAGACAACTGGCCTGCGCCGCGGACACCGGCTCGAAACAGGAGAGCCGGCTGGCGTCGGTCCACGCCTGCATCTCGGGCCCCAGCAGCTCAGAGACCTTGCCGAAGGTGCCCGCACCCACCTGGCCGGCGACGTCCGTGAAGCGCTTCCCGCTGGCGGTCTGGCGCTCGGGGCTCCACATCTCGTCTCCGGTGGTGCGCGCCCGGGTGAGGCACTCCCGGCGAAGGCGCTCGGCGTCGGTCTCGCGGGTGAGCAGCCAGCCGATAGCCCCCAGGAAGCTGAGCAACAGCATCAGCTGGGCCGAGCGCAGCACCAGGCGGCGGCGCGCTTCGGGGCCCGTTTCGAGCGCCGAGAGCAGCGCGTCCATCGAGGGAAATCGATCGGCGGGTTTCGGGCAGAGCCCCTTCTGCAGCAGCGAGCGCAGCCAGTTGGGCGCGGGCGGCAGCTTCACCACGCCGTTTTCCACGCTGGGCAGCTGGCCGGTGACGGCCTCGCAGAGCGCCACGCAGAAGGCGTACTGATCAGCCGCCGGGCCCACCTGGCCGCGGGCCTGCTGCTCGGGCGCCATGTAGCGGGTGGTGCCCGCGCCTCCGGTGGCTTCCCCTCGCTGCGCCAGCCCGAAGTCGGCGACGTGCGCCACGCCCCGCTCGTCGAGCATCACGTTGTCGGGCTTGAAGTCGCGGTGCACCATGCCCAGCTCGTGCGCGGCTGCCAGCCCCCGCCCCGCTTCCACGAAGCGCGCGATGATCTGCTGCCTGGGCTGACCCTTGCCCAACCAGTCCTTCAGCGTGCCGCCCGACATGTTGGCCATGGCCAGGTAGAGCTGATCGAAGAAGGTGCCGACGTGGAGAATCTGCACCACGTTGGGGTGCTGCAGCCGCGCGTGCTCCTGCGCCTCTCGCAACATCCGCGTTCTGCGGTGGTCAGCGCCGCCGGCGCCCACGTCGGTCCGCAAGAGCTTGATCGCCACGTTGCGTTCGAGCTCAGGGTCGAAGGCCGCGTACACCACGCCCTGTCCACCCGTGCCCAGGTGCCTCACCACGATGTACCGGCCCAGCGAGGAGCCGCGCTCGATCAAGAGGCTGTTGCTCATCGCGCCCGCCGGCGCGGCGCCTTCACTCGAGTCTGGGGGCGTCACGGTGCTCAGGGCGAACGGTGCTCCACGACGAGGGGGCGCGACGCGGGTCGCATGTGAAGCCATGGCCAGCCGCTTCGCAAGTCACATGCCACGCTCATCGCCCGCGTGAACTGAGCGGACTTTCGCGAGGCGGGGGCTGACACAGCTGTGTCAGTGCCACTCCACCCAAGACCTCGCATTGCCTCGCGCGCGCGTGCGGGACCAGAGGTGGCGACGGCTTTGCATCGAGCGCCGCCCATGGGGGCTCACAGATTGGCTACGGTTCCGCGCATGGGGGAAACGGACACGCAGGGCGAGAGCATCATCGAGGCTTCGTCCTCCGGCTCGCCGGTGCCGGGGCTTTTGGTGGTCTTCAGCGGGAACACGCCGATGTATCGCCAGCTGCCGTTGGTGCCCGGGGTCAACCACGTGGTGGGCCGCGATGCTCTTGGGGGCATCACGGTGCCCGACGAGCGGGTCTCGCGGCAACACGCCGAGCTGTGCTGGTCACCCGGCCCCGATGGCGTGCTCACGGTCAGAGATCTCGACAGCCGCAACGGCGTGTTCGTCAACGGCCAGCGGGTGGTGGGCACGGCGCGCGCGGGCGTGGGCGCGGTGGTTCGCCTCGCTCAAACCATCCTGGTGGTGTTCGAAGATTTGCGGCGCTTCTACGGCGGCGACATCGAGATGTCGGATGGCGTGGTGGGCCCCACGCTGCGGCAGGCGCTCGATCGCGCGGCGGTGGCGGCGCGCACCTCGGCGCACTTGATTGGTCACGGCGAGACCGGCACCGGCAAGGAGCGCCTGGCCCGGGCCTTTCACGCGGCGGTCGGCCCGCGCACGCCCTTCGTGGCGGTCAACTGCCTGGCGGTGCCTGCCACGCTCGCCGCCTCGCTCTTCTTCGGGGCCGTCAGAGGCGCGGCCACCGACGTGCGGCAATCCGAAGGGTACCTGGGCGCTGCCAACGGGGGCGTTCTCTTCCTCGATGAGATCGCCGAGCTGCCGCTGGAGATCCAGGGAATGCTCCTGCGCGCCGTCGAGAGCGGCGAGGTGACGCCGGTGGGCTCGCACACGCCTGCGAGGATCAACGTGCGCATCGTGACGGCGAGCGCGATCGATCTCCGGCAGGCGGTGGCCTCGGGCCGGTTTCGCAGCGACCTCTACTATCGGCTCGCGCAGGCCGAGGTGGAGGTGCCCGCGCTGCGTGAACGAAAGGAAGAGCTGCCGTGGCTGATGCAGTACGCGCTCTCGGGGCAGCCGGTGTCGCTCCACGCGTCGGCGGTGGAATCAGCGATGCTCAGGCACTGGCCTGGGAACGTGCGCGAGCTGTTGGCCGCCACCCGGCAGGCGATCACCGCGGCGCTGGCTGAAATTCGCCGCGACGGGCTGCGCCTGCGCGACCGGCACCTCAACCCGGTGGCGGGCGCTCGTCTCGGTGGAGGCCGCGGCGGCGATGGCGGCTCAGGCGGTGGTGCTGCCGGCGGCGTCTCGGTTCAGGAGGTCGTCGACGCGCTCAACGAAGAAGAGGCCAAAGAGGGCTGGGTGCCTCCTTTGCCCGCGCCCGCCCCGGCTCGACCCAGCAGGGAACGGGTGCGCGAGGCGCTCGACGCGTGCGACTGGAACATCAGCGCCACCTGCCGAATGCTGAACATTCCGCACCGCACGCAGCTGTACCGGCTGATGAAGGATTACGGAATTCCCCTCGAGCGGGAGACCTCATGAAGACCTTGTTGGTGGTGCTCGCGGGCAGCATCGCGCTGCTCTCCTCGTGTCTTCCCCTCGCGTGGGAGACTGATCTCGCGCCTGACGCGGGGGCCGATGGGGGTCCCTTCTTCATGTTCGCCGGGGGCGGAGGGGGAGGCGGCACGGGCGGGAGCGGCGGCGGTTTTGCGGGCGGAACAGCCGCGGGTGGTGGCATGCCGATGGGCGGAGGCCCCGACGCGGGATTTCGGCCCGTCGATCCCCAGATCATCGGCGAGTTCCTTCCCCAGGGGGGCGCGCTGTTTCCTCGCGGGCCGCTGCGCTCGAGCGCGCTTTCGACCGTGGCGGGAACGCAGCAGCTGGTGGCGGTCGTGAACGACGCAGACTTTCTCTACGTGTTGGGAAGACCCAATCGCCGCATCGGCCTCCCCTCGGGCTCGCGCCCTTCGTCGGTCGCGGTCACCGCTGATGGGCTGACGGCGTGGGTGGCATTGCGCGGGCTGGGCAAGGTGGCGCAGGTGGAGCTTGCGAGCGGCGCGACCCAGCTCGTGGCGGTGGGCGCAGAGCCGACGGGCGTGGCGCTCACCCCCACCGGGCGCACCCTGGTGGTGGCGACGTTCGGCGAACACACCATCACCCTCGTCGATACGCAGGGCCTCGGGTCGAGCACGGTGGACGTCGGCGGAAATCCGCGCGCGCTCACCATCACCGACGACGGTGACCCGATGGACGATGACGAGTCGGCCTGGGTGACGTTGTTCTACGGAAGACCCGTCAGCGAAGGCAGCAACGTGGGCCGCGTCGGGGAAGTGGTCGAGGTGAGCCTTGCCTCGCCGGGCTCGGTGCGAAATCGCGTGTCGCTGCAGCCGCTGCAAGCGGGCACGGGGCAGTGCTCGCCCAACCAGCTCAACTCGATTGCTCAGCAGGGCGACTCGCTCTACGTCACGCACGTCTGTGTCTCGCCCGAGGGGCCGGCGGGGTCGCGCGACGTGGTCTTCCCGGGGCTCTCGGTGATCAGCATCGCCGCGCACGCCGAGAATCGCACCGCGGGCGGGTCGATGGTGTTCCAGAACCCGACGATGCCGCCCTCGCTGCTGGCCAACCCCGTGGACGTCAGTCCGACGCTCACCGGCAACGCCCCGCTGGTGCTCTTCCAGGGCGCCAACCGGTTGATGTCCTCGGGCATGCCGTTCAGCGTGCGCGTGGGGACCTCGTTCTTCTACGGAATGCCGGGGCCGCTGTTCGAAGATCCCGCCGACGGCGTTCCCACCGCGGTGCTCGCGCTCGCCTCAGACAACCTCTACGTGCTCGATGCGAGCGGCCGCCGGGTGCTGAACTTCGTGCAGTTGAGCCCCATGGCCAGCCCGCGCGAGTTCCGCTTCGAGACCATTCCTCCCGCCGATTCGGCGGCGTACCAGCAGCGGCTGGGTCGCCGGCACTTCGCGACCGCCGAGGGACCGTGGTCTTCGACCGACTCGATCTCCTGCGCCAGCTGCCACCCCGACGGACTGACTGACGGCATCACCTGGGTGTTCGGCGCCGGGCCGCGGCAAACGCCTGCGTTGACCGGAACCTTCGAGCGCGGCTCGTTGCGTTGGCACCGCGCGCAGAACTGGACCGCGAACGCCGATGAGATCTCCGACGTCGAGGGGCTGGTGCGCTCGACCATGGGGGGCAGCGGGGTCATCGCCGTCAACGGCTCTCCGGTCTCGCTCGACAACGGCGTCATCGGGCCGGGCGGAGTGGCGCGGCACGATGGGCTCAACGCCAGCTCGCGTGACCTCACGCTGACCACCGACGCGAAGGACTGGCTCGACATCGAAGCGTGGATCGCCGCGCTCCCGAGGTCACCCGCGAGCGCGCGGCTCGACCCGGTCGCCGTCGGCCGCGGCCGTCAGCTGTTCTCCCGCGGCGGTTGCGCGGCTTGTCACGGCACCGCGCAGTGGACCGTGAGCCGGGTGCCCTACGTGCCTTCGTTTCAGAAGAACGGCTCGGCGGTGGGCGGCAACGGGCAACCGGTGATGGCCAGCGGGCTGCGCACCCAATCCGTGACGCCCGACGTGTTGTGGAAGCCCGGGGTGAACACCGACGTGCTCAAGGTGGCGCCCGAGGTGGTGAACATCAATGGCATCACGACCACCATCGGCCCCGAGCGCCTCACCTGCGTGCTGCGCAACGTGGGCACCTTCGACCCAACCGACCCGCTCGAAGTGAAGGTGAACGGGCAGCGCGCGCAGGGCCAGCGGGGGTTCAACCCGCCTTCGCTGCTCGGGCTCTCGACCTCGGCTCCGTACCTCCACCACGGGCAGGCGAAGACGCTCACCGACCTCTTCTCGGCGCGCTACCGCGAACACCACCAGGCGTTCGCGCCTGGCTTCCTCTCGACCCTGGACGGGGGCGTCGACCTGGCGCAGGTGAACGACTTGAGCGTCTTCCTCGAGTCGATCGATGACACCACCGTGCCGTTCGCGGTGCCGGCCGGCGCGGACCTCTGCAACGGGTACTGACACGGTGGCAGGCGGTGTCACCTTGGTGAACGCTTCGATTTCGTCGGGTTAGCCAGACACGCTGCGTTGGCAAGGCAGGTGCACTGGGGTCCTGGCATGAACGCTCTGAACGCCGTCATCGTCTCCGCGGTCTTCGCTGTTCCCGCCTTTGCTCAATCCTTCACCTTCGACGCGGTGACCGGTTGCAGCGGGTTGAACGCCGGAGTGCGGGGCGTGTGCGGTGACCTGCGCGGCGCCGACCTGTCGGGCGCTGACCTGAGCCGGCTCGACCTGCGCGGGGCGCGGCTCGACGGCGCGAAGCTGGTGGGGGCTTCGCTGCAGGGCGCCAACCTGGCCGGCGCCAGCCTGGAGAACGCCGACCTTTCGCGCGCGGTGCTCACCGGCGCGAAGTTGATGAAGGCGTCGATGACGGGTGCGCGGTTGGTGGGGGCGCATCTGGAGCAGGCGGTGCTCAGCGAGGCGACGCTGGTGGGGGCCGACCTTCGCAACGCCTGCATGTATCGGGCGAGCTTCGAGCGGGCTGATCTTCGCACCGCGACCTTCAGCCACTCGCGGGCGATGGTGAGGGGCGCGAAGTTCGCGAAGGCGTTGGTGGGGGTGGGCACGCTGCCCTTCGAAGCGGCCGAGCTGGCGGCGCTCGACGTGCAGGTCGCGGTGGTCGAGCTGACGAGCCTGTGATCACCGTATCTGTCTCCCTCTCCCCCGCGGGGGTCGGGGAGAAGGCGTACCAAGCTGGTATGAGTCCGCGATGCGCCTCTACCAATTCAACTACAGCCCCTACGCCGCGAAGATCCGCATCGCCTTGAAGCTGAAGCACCTCGAGTGCGAGTTGGCCGAAGTGCCGTACACGAATCGCGCAGAGCTGGTGAAGGTCAGCGGTGGAATTGGAATACCGGTGCTGGTCGATGGCAGCACGGTGATCTCCGATAGCCCGCGCATTCTCGCGCACCTCGAGACGAAGGGCGGGCCGTCGCTGCGCAGCAACCCCCTCACGGTGGTGCTCGAGCAGTGGGCCGACAACTGGTTTGAGGAGACCGCGTTCCGCCTCGCGTGTCCCGGGCTCGAAGACCGGATGGGCGAGACGCAGGGTGAAGAGGCGCGGCTGATGTTCCGGTTGGTGAAGGAACGTCGCTATGGCGCAGGTGCGGTCGCTCAGTGGCGCGCTGATCAGGGGAAGTACTCGGCGGAGACGAAGTCGATGCTCGCGCCGATCGTGGAGGCCGTTCGCGCGACGGGCTTCGTGTTGGGGAACTCGGTCTCGGTCGCTGATGCCGCGGTCGCAGGTCAGCTGCACATGGTCGAGGCGGCGTTGCCGGGTTGGGTGAAGCGCGAGGTGCCGACGTTGAGTGATTGGTACGAAGCGCTCGACGCGTGAACGGCACAACAGCCTTGGGGAACGCGGGTGTTTTGGGATTCGCGGCTGTGCTCGAGGCGAACAGGCCCTCGGCGCCAGGTTTCTTTGACTCGGTGAGCGAGGCTGCGAGAGGGTGACGTTCAAAGCAACGACTCAAACCCCCACAGAGCAGCCCCCTGTACGCTGGGCGATTGAGTCGCCCACTTCGTCATGTGAGCGTCCTTCTCTCGCGCCGAGGGCCTCTTCGAGTCGAGCGATGAGGCGAACCTTGAACCCCCACGTTCCCTTCATGCTGTTTTCGAACGTGACCTCGATCAACCAGCGCAGAGATCCACGGCCCACCCCTCAACTCTCAAAGAACTGAGGGCGCTCTCCACCCGCAACCCTCCGTAACCAAAGCCTCTCCCTCTGGCCCAGCGCTCGCAAACGGAAGCCGCGCGAAGGCCGGAACATTCCTGCGGAGGAAGCACCATGACGAAGAATTGGATGAAGCGATGGCGGGCAGCGGCAGTAGCGGCGGGGCTCGCCGGATTTCTCGGAGGCTGCGGAGCGGAGACGAAGATCCCTCCCCCTCCCGCGGTGGTGAACCGCGTCTCACTGCAAGCGTTCACCGGCGGCTCTGCCTGCCAGGACCTCGAGACCTATCTCGAAGACACCGCCGTGATGCAGATGCGCACGCAGCTCGAAGCGCAGCGTGACGGCGTTCCGGGTTGGGGCTGGTGGGGCGGGTGGGGTGGCAGGGGCCTCGAAGACGCGGCGTTCGGTGGAGCCACGCCGCAGGCGTCGAACTCGGCTGGCCCGGCCAACGTCACCACGACCAACAACCAGGTCGCGGGCGTCGACGAAGCCGACTTCGTGAAGAACGACGGCACGCGCATCTTCGCGCTCTCAGGCAACACGCTGCACGCGGTGAAGAGCTGGCCCGCGGATCAGACGGCAGTGCAGGGCACGCTGAAGATCGAAGGCTACCCGCGCGAGATGTTCCTGGATGGCAGCGACAAAGCGGTCGTCTTCTCGAGCATCTACACCTGGTACCCGCTCTCGAACGCGGGCGGCGTGGCCTGCCTCGGCATCAACTGCGGCTACTACTACGCGAACACGGTGAAGGTGACCGAGGTCGACGTCAGCGACATGTCGAACCTGCGCGTCTCGCGCGAGGTGTACCTGCCGGGCAACTACGACTCCGCGCGCAAGGTGGGCAGCTCGGTGCGCCTGGTGCTCAGCGACTCGTTCAACTTCCCGCCCGGCTTCAAGTGGAGCCCCGATTGGGAAGAGAACCTCTGGAACGACCCGGTTCGCCTGCGCAACGCGTACAACCGGATCATCGCGCAGAACGAGACGCTCATTCGCAGCCAGACGCTGGCCGAGTGGGTGCCCGCCGCGAAGATCGTCGCCGGTGGCCAGACCACCATCGTGCCGCACGCGTGTGATGCCTTCGCGAAGGTGAACGCGCCGACGCGGCTGGGCCAGGTCTCGGTGGTGACGCTCGACCTCGCCGCCAACGCCATCAACCGCACCTCGATCCTCGCTGAGCCCGGCGAAATCTACGCCTCGGCCGACAACCTCTACGTGGCCACGCGTCACTGGTGGTGGTGGCCGGTACCCGGGCAGCGCGACACCACGTACATTCACAAGTTCGACATCACCCAGCCGGGCGCCGCGGTCTACGTCGCCTCAGGCACGGTCGATGGCCACATCGTCGATCAGTTCTCGATGGACGAAGCGGCCTCGGGCCACTTCCGCGTGGTGACCACCATTCAGACGCGCGTCCCCGACACCACCAACCCTGACAACTGGTGGGGCACCATGCAGACCACCAACCGCCTCACGGTGCTCGGTGAGAACGCCGGCTACCTCGACGTGGTCGGCCAGTCGCCGGACATCGCCGAGGGCGAGCGGGTGATGTCGAGCCGCATGGTGGGCGACAAGGGCTTCGTGGTGACGTTCCGCCAGGTCGACCCGCTCTTCACCTTCGATCTGAGCGACCCCACCAACCCGCGCAAGATCGGCGAGCTGACGATTCCCGGCTTCTCGACCTACATCCACCCGATCGATGCGAACCACCTGCTCACCATCGGCACCTACGTGCCGGCGCCGCAGCCGGGTCAGCCGCAGAACTGGCAGGAGCGCGCGCTCCAGCTCGCCATCTTCGACGTGAGCGACCTGGCGCACCCGGTTCAGACGCACACCCAGTTGGTGGGCACCGCCTACGGCTGGAGCGAAGCGGCAAACGAGCACAAGGCGTTCAACTACTTCGCGGCCAAGAAGCTGCTCGCGATTCCCTTCGCGGACTGGAGCAACTCGGCCCAGGGCGGCGACTACTGGAATTCCTTCAGGTCTGACCTGCGGGTGTTCTCGGTCGACCCCGTGCTCGGCTTCACCGCGCGCGGTTCCGTCAACATGAGCGACCTGTACCAGACGTACCAGTACTCGAACTGGGTCTACTACTGGGAGCCGTACGTGCGCCGCAGCGTGATGGCCGACGACTTCGTCTACGCCATCAGCGACTCGGGCATTCGGGTTGCGAACATCGCGAACCTCGCCGCCCCGCTCGCGACCGCGCGCTTCGAGAAGTACGTCGAAGAGTAATCATCTCGAGTCCTGACGAACTCGCGCTGGGGTCCACTGGGCCCCGGCGCTTTTCGTTTCAGCTGCCGAGGCGACGAAGGAACGGCCGAGCGGCCCGCACCGACGACGCCGCGGCGAATGGACGCAACGGCTCGGGCATCGCGCGCAGGTTCAGCAACGCGCCCACGCGCTTCGCCGCGAGCAGCCCGGTCAGACACGCGCGCTCGAGATAGAGCGTGGGCCACGGGGTCTCGATGAAGTCTCCGGCGAGTGTCACGTTCGGCAATGCGGTCTCGACGTGCGGCAAGCGCCCCAGGGTACCGGGCGTGAAGGCCACGTGCGTCGCGGGATTTCGATGCACGTGACCGTGTGCGAGCGAGCCCTTGAGCTCAGGCCACCCGGCCTCGACGGCGGCCATCACCGACCCCAACACCTCGTCGTCCGCCGTCACCAGCGCCTTCGCCGCGCGAGAACCATAGAGATGACACTCGAGCACCGAACCACCGGTCGCTGAGCGCCACGCGCGAAACGGGCGCTGCAGGCGATCGAGCCAGAAGAAGTTGTCAGCGCGCGGATCACCGAAGATGCCGCTGTCGGCGCGACCGGCAGCGGGTTGCCTCGAGAAGAACAAGCGCACCGCCACGCTCGCCACCCCGGGAGGCACGGGCCGCGCGGCGAACGATCGCGAGATCGCCTCGGGCAGCTGCATCGCCGCCAGGCCCGGTGGGTCGAGGGCCAGCACCGCCGCATCGGCGAGCAGCCGCTTCCCATCGGGCAGCACCACCGCGACGCCTTCTCCGTGCACCTCGAGCGCTTTTGCCCGCGTGGACAGCAAGATCTCGCCGCCCAGGCTCTCCACCACCTGCACCATCGGTTCGATGAGCCCGGGGCCCGCGGCGTCATCGAGGGTGGTGAACTCGGCGTCGCGCTTGTCGCTGACTGAATACACCGAGAGCCCCGTGAGAAAGGCCGCGAGGCTGACCTCGTGCGCATCGAGAAAGAAGCCCGAGTGCGTGAGCGCGCAGAACAGCCGCTCCAACCAGCCAGGCCAGCCGTCGAGATAGTCGGCCACCGTGAGGTGATCGAACTGGGCCACGTCGCGCGCGGGATCGAAGGCGACGGCGCGGAGCACCTGCCGTCCCGCCTTCAAGTAGCGCAACGGGCCATCACGCAGCGTCGCCAGCACGAGCTCAGGCGAACTGAGCAACGAGAGCGGCGCGAACAGATCAGGCAGCGAGCTGTTGCGCACCCGCGCACCGACTTCGACCGCGACCGTCTTCTCGCCCCTGCGCAGCACGAGTTCCTGCGAGTGCACGGCTACCCTTCGGCCACCCAGGCCCAGGCTCTCCATCAGCGCCCCGAGGTTTCGGTACTGGCGCCAGAAGCCGTGCAGGCCGTGGTCGAGCGGAAAACGAAATGACCGGCCCTGCCAGGTGAAGCTCAGCGTTCCCACGGTGGCGAAGCGGCCCCCGGCGTACGGGTTTCCCTCCACCAGCGTGACCACTGCGCCTGCGCGCGCCAGCTCCACCGCGGCAGACAACCCGGCCACGCCCGCGCCCACCACCACCACGCGCTTCATCGCGCCCATCGTCGAGCCAGTCTGCTCACGAGCGAGGGAGGCGGCTCGGCCCTGGCCCGGTAGTCATGCACCACGGTGCCCGCGCCAAACGTGAAGCGGAGGTCTTGCTTGAAGGCGACGCGCGGTTGCCCACTGAGGAAAAAGTCCTGCTGGAAGAAGCGCACTTCAGGATCATCGAGCACCGAGAAGCCGCTCACGCTCTCGAGCAGAAATGGCACCCGCACCAGCTCGTCGATGTGCAGCGCGCGCGCGTCGTACACGCTCGACGCCTGGGGGATCTGCTTGCGTACCAGCACCGGCACCTGCGGCCACAGCGGCTTGATCACGGGGTTGGTGAAGGCCCCGAACAGCCCTCCAACGGCCTTCGTCACCAGCGCGGGCAGGGGCGTGAGGAGCGAGGCCATGTGCTCACCCACCAGCGAGGCGTCGCCGGTGCGCTCGGCGCTCCAGGCCGCTCGAAGCACCAGGTGATGACCGACGGCGAGGGAGACGTGCGTCGGCCCGAGGTGAACCCGGCCCATGCGCTTGGTAAAACCATACAGCTCGCGGCCGAGCAGAATCGCGAGGTAGTTGTCGGGGTAGAGCTCAGGGCAGAACAAGCCCGGCTGCGAATCGGGCCCCAGGCAGGGAATGAAGGGCGTCACCTCGCGATACGAGAATGATCGTCGCTGACCCACGCTCGTCGAATGCACGTCGCGAAAATGACTGAGCACCAACAACCAGGTCTCTTCCAGGCCCGGCAGCGGCGAGCAGCCCGGAGGCAGCAACGCCTTTTGGCGCGCGCTGGGGTCGTGCATCACGAAGGTGCGCAGCTCGACGTCGGCCGCGTACGGCCCGGGAACCAGGCGAGCGCTGGGCGTCTCGAAGAAGTCGTCGAGCGACTCGCGGTCACGTTCCTGTTGTTGCCAGGCCTCGCGCAGATCGCTCGACAGCGCCGCGATCACGGCGAGCGAGAGGTCGTTGCGTTCGGTGACCAACCGGCGGAACACCTCGCCCCGCACGCTGACCAACTCGGCATCGCGCAGCACCTCGAGGGAGGCGGTGCGCGGCTGCGCATCGAGCGAAGACGTGAGCCCCACCACCCGCGGTCCCTCGAGCAAGGTGATCAACCGGCCGGCGCGCCAGACCGCCAGCTCGCCCGAGAGAAGGAAGTAGACGTCGTCACCGAGCTCTCCCTCGCGGGTCAGCACGAAGCCGCGGGGGAGCTTGCGGGTGCGGGCGTGCTCGTGAAGCAACGTACGCGTCGATTCCTGCAGACCGGGGAAGAACTCGAAGCTCATGGCAGCAGCCGCCTGAGCGCGGTGAACGCGCTGCGTTTGGGGAGAGAGAGCCCCGCGAAGAGCGAGGTGGTGACGTCGAGCGCTTCGGGGGCCCGCAACGTCAACGCCTCGAGCACCCGGCGTCGCCCGGGCGTGCGCAGAAGTTGGAGTGCCGCGGTGCGCGCGAGCAGATCGAGCCCGGTGGCGGAACGGGCGAACGAGAGCCGCCAGTCGCAAAAGTGCATTCGATCATCCGCGAGCCGGGGGAGCAGGTAGTTCGCCGCCAGCTCGCCCGACGCGAGCGACTGCGCGATGCCCTCACCCAGCAGGGGATCGACCCCGGCCGCCTCGCCCACCAGCAGCACCCGCTCAGCAGCCATCGGGCGATGCAATTCGAGCCCGCGCACGCTGTAGCGCTTGAGCGGGAGGCCTTTGCTCGAGAGCCCACGCTCCTGCAGGTGGCGCTCGAGCCGGGCGTTGACGTCGATCGCCTCGCTCGCTTCCCACCCGAGATCGTAGACGCCGCGGCACATCAAGGGACGGCCGTCGACCAGGGTGGGAAAATCCCACGCGTAGCCGAGCAGCCCTTCATCATGCAGATCGAAGTCGAGAATGCCGTCGAGGTCGTCCTTCATGCGCGGCGTGTCGACCTCGACCACCTGCGCGCGCAACGTGCCGGGCACCACGCCCAGGGCCTTGCGCACCATGCTCTGCACACCGTCGGCGCCCACCACCGCCCGCACTTCCCGCACGCCCTGCGTCGTCTCGACGCTCACGCCCGTGCGGTGGGCTCGAAGCCCGGTCACCTTCACGCCTTCAGTGACCCGAATGCCGCGCGAGCGGGCGATCGCGAGCAGCGCGGCGTCGTATTCGAAGCGGCGCACCACCCGGCCAATGTTCCCCACCGAGCGCGAGGCGATGCCTTTGTTGAAGCGCACGGCGAGGCCGTGGGCCTGCATGGAGGGCACGTCGAAGTGCACTCCGATGGTGGCGAGGAGCTTGTCAGCGCGGGCCCCGATCGCGCCCGCGCAATACTTTTCCCGGGAGAAGATCGCGCGATCGACCACTTCGATCCTCGCCGCGAGCGACGGATCGCGCGCGACGAGAAACAGCGCGGTCGAAAGACCTGCCGGCCCGGCCCCTACGATGAGCAAATCCCCCACGGAGCGGGTGACTATTCGAACGTGCGAAAAACGCACGCGTCGAGCAGCCACTCACTCCGAGGCGCTTTCAGCGGTGCGGCGGCGCGCTGGGACGGGCGACGCGCTCCGGAGCACTCGGCCGCGGTGCCTTCGACTCGGTGGTGCTGCTGACATCGCTCACGCGCAGGCGCTTGAAGATGTCCTTCGCGAGATCGACCTCTTTCCCACCTTCGGCGTGCACCGAGATGAGCACGTTGCCGTTTTTGATCTTGTCCTCGTACTGCTTGGCCTCGTACTCGGGGATGCCCATGCCGACGAGCGCTCCGACCATGCCACCAGCCGCAGCGCCGACGGCCGCGCCGCTGAGCGCCGCCAACAACGGCCCCGCGGCGATCAACGGGCCGAACCCGGGAATGGCCAGGGCCCCGATGCCGGCGAGCAGTCCGAGGGCGCCGCCCGCTAGCCCGCCGGTGCTCGCTCCGGTCACGGCGCCTTCGGGCGCCTTGGTGTGTTTCTCATGGGCGAAGTCGCGGGTGCCGGCCTGGTCGGGGAACAACGCCGAGATGTCACCCTCGGCAAAGCCTCCACGCTTCAGTTCCTGCACCACGAACTCGGCCTCTGCATAACTCTTCACGATTCCAAACACGGCTCGTTTGGCCATGGCGTGATTCCTTTGTGGGTTGGGGTTTTCAGTAGTTCGGCTGGAACTCGACCTCGAGCTGGTTTTCGACCTTCAGCACTCCGGCAGCGGCGCGCGCGAGGGCGTCGATGCGTTCCTTCTCGGCGGCGCTCTTCACCGGCCCGCGGAGGTACACGTGGCCCCCCTTCGTGATGATCTTCACGTTCTTCGCCGTGAACGAAAGGTCGCCTTCCTTCATCACCGCCTTGCGAATGTCGGCCGTGATCTGGATGTCCTCGGCGGAGTTGCCCTGATCGATCGGCGTCTTTCGGGCCTCGTTGCGATCACGCTCGTTGATGCCGGTTTTGTCGGCCTCCTTCGGCTTCGGGGCTTCAGTTTCCTTCTCCTTCTCGACGCCACCGGCGGCCGACTGTTTGCGGGTGGAGGCGGTGCCCTTTCGGGCCTGAGGCGTGGTGCGCGCCGTACTTCGAGCGCGCGGGTCCGGGTTGTCCTGCCGGCGTTGATCAGACGCCGCCCGTTCTTCCTGCTCACGCTCTGATTCGTTGAGGTGAGAGCAGGCGAACACGCCTGAAGCCGCCACCACGATGAGACTCTTTCTGAGAATGGACATGGGTCACCTCAGTTCTCGTCAGAGCAACTGCGGGGCCGAGGGCGAGCGTGCGAATCGGCCCACTTGAGCCCGGGGACACTGCGGCGAGATGGAGCGGGCTGGGGCGAGAAGGCTTCAGTCAGGGCAGAACGAGCGTGACCGATGCGGTGGTGCAGGTGCCCGGGCCACAGGACGGCGCGGTCTTCTTGCACCACTCCATCAGGCTGCCTTCGACGCGCCGAAAACCGGCGCCGGTGACCAGCATGCACGAGCTCGGCAGACAACCTTTGCCCTGAAGCAGGAAGCGCCCCTGGCTGTCGGTCTGAGCAGATCGGGCGACGGCCTGCTGCGCGCCGCTGGTGCAGGACAACTCGACCTTCGTGCTGGGAGGAACGCCGCCGTCGGCCGCGAGCACCGTGCCGCTGATCTCGACGATGGGCTCGCAGCCACTGAGCACCAGCAGCACGACTGTGAGGGATCGCGCTCGCATTCCCCTTCGTATCATCCGCAACGGTTAAGAGTTCACCATGAGAACCCTCTTGCTGCTGGCGATGCTGATGGGCGCCGGCTCCTGCGCGACCACGACTTCCAAACTTAAGTTGCCGCCCCTGCAGACGGTGCCCAGGGTGGACCTGCAGCGTTACCTGGGCACCTGGTACGAGATCGCGAGCTTTCCGCAGTCGTTCCAGAAGGGCTGCACAGGCACCACCGCGACCTACTCGCTTGAAGAGAATGGCGAGATCAAGGTGCTCAATCGCTGCCGGCTCGATTCGCT
>JAYVNA010000144.1:0-6671 GCA_043758715.1 Archangium sp. | reverse complement strand
CCGGCCGCTCATCGAACGCCGCCGCGTCTTCGGCGATGCGCTTGAGCGAGAGAAACGTCGCCAGACAGGTGGGGCAGGCCGCGACATGCGCGTCGATGAGCTCGCGCTGCGGGCTCTCGCAGCCGCCCAGCTGCCAGGCGAGCAGGGTAGGGGTGACGTCGTCGCAGGTCATGGCATGGCTCCTTTGAGGTGATGCACCAGCGCGTTGATGCGCGACTTCACGGTGCCGATGGGCACCGCGAGCACGTCGGCGATCTCGAGGTACGAAAGCCCCGAGCTGCGCAGGTGAAAGACGTCGGCGAGGCCCTCGGGCAACTTCTGCACGGCGGTCGAGAGCGCGAAGGCACGCTCCTCTTCCACCAGGCGCTGCTCCGGCGTGGGCGGCTGATCCTCGAGCACGGCGCGGGTGGCGGCGTGCGCTCCCCGGGTCCTCGTGCGTATTCGGTTCAGCGCGAGGTTTCGCGCGATCCGGAAGAGCCAGGCGGTGAAGGTGGCGGTGTCGAAGGTGGCGCGCGGGGATTCGAGGAGCGCAACGAAGGTGCGTGGAAGAGCTCTTCGGCTTCGGCGCGGTCGTTCACCAACCGCAGCAGGAAGCCGAACAGCCGCCGCTCGTATCGCGCGTAGAGCGTCTCGAAGGCCGCGAGGTCTCCGTCACGGGCGAGCAGGTAGAGGGCTTCGTCCGGCTGCATTCGGTGAGGAGAACACCGATAGGCTGGCTTTGTTCGTTCCGGTCAGGCGACTGCCCTCTGCCCGACCCTCTCAGCCGCAGGGGAGAGCGAGGCGAGGCGTGCCAACTTCTTGCCGACCGTCTTGCGGGATTGCCCGGTCACCTGGGCGATCTCTTCGTGCGTGAGCCCGTCGCGCCAGGCGAGGGTCACCAGTTCCAGCTCCTCCAACGACATCTTCGCGAGCAGCTTCTCGAGGTCGGCGCGGGCTGCGAGATCGACCTCGACCGCTTCTTCCTCGTGAAACAAAGAACGCTTGAGCGCCTGCGTGTTCTGGTTGCGCAGGCGCTGCAGACAATGCCGCGTCGCCACCGAGTACAGCCAGGTCAGCGGCGCGCTGCGGAGCCGGAAGCGCCCGAACCCCGAGATGGCCGCCACAAAGACTTCCTGCACTGCTTCTTCTGCGTCGTGGTGATCGCGCAGCAGGTTGACACAGCGCCGGAAGACGACGCCGTGGTACCGCTCGAAGAGTTCGCCGATGTCGAGCGCCATGGGTCGGTCAGAACTTGAACGGGAAGGTGATCGCTTCGCCTTGCTGCTTGTCCTTCGGGAACTGCCACTTGCTGATCAGCGCGCCAATGCAGCGAGCGATTTCGGAGTTCTCGAACTCCTTCGACGCCACCTCGACATTCGCGGTTCGGCCGCTCGCGAGAATGATCCACTTCATCAGCAGCTTGCCTGAAACACCGGGCGCGAGCCTGCGCTGCCTTTCCACACAGGTCGCCAGCGCGGCCTTGTTGGCCAGCACCACCTCCATGATGTCGCTCTGGCCGAGCGATTCCTTCACGTCTGATGATGCACCGCCCGGAGCCGGGGGGATGTAGCCACCCGACTTCCTGTTTCCTCCGTACGGGTTCATCGGAGGCGGCACCTTCGGACCCCCCCCAAACGCAGAATTGAACTCGTCGCCTTCCTCGCTCTTCGTCTTCAATCCTTCGGTGGGCTTCTCCGGCGTCTTGAGGAAGTCCGTCGGGTCAACGGTGGGCCCACGCACGCCGCGCCCCTGACCTTCGCCCCCCTTCGTTCCCAGGTCGCCGAGCCCGCCACCGCCCGCGCCGACGCCGCGGATCCCGAGGCCGCCCATTCCGTTCGTTTCCCCGTTGCCCATTCCCTGGAGCAGCCCGGAAACATCTTTGAAGCCGCTGCCGCCCTTGCCCTGCAGCAATGCGCCATGCACGACGCCGGTGCCCGTCGAAGGCGAGGTCTGATCAGGCGTGAGGGTCGGCTCGCGGATCGAGGTGGTGACGCGCATGTTCGTCACCGGCGTGTCTTCGATCGCGACCAGCGAGGTGTACTTCGTGACCAGGTGAAACTCGAGACCGAGCGAAGTGATCTGCTCCACCACCTCAGGCTGAGCGACGTTGTACTGCACCGCGCTGAGCGCCTCGATGCGCCGCCGGGCCCACGCCATCTGCAGCGCGCGGCCATTCGTCGACAACTCAGGCAGCGTCACCGGCACCTCGAACACCACCGGCAACCCCGCGCGCAGGCCCTTGAGCACCACCGTGCCCGAGCCCGCTGCACGATACCGCCCATTGATGATCAGCGGCTGCACGTCGAAGAGATCAGGAATCGACGCCGGCGTCTGATCAGCCACCGAGAGCCCACCCCAATCGATGGTGATGTTGGTGATCAACGGCCGCGCGATGCGGCGGGTGAAGCGATTGACCGCCTCCACCGCGTCTTCGTCAGGGCGGATGTATTGATAGAAGCCGCGCCCCTCTTCAGACAGCCGCGACAGCAGGAAGTGATTCACCGAACTGCCGATGCCGAACCCAAACACCCGCGCCTCGCCCCGGAGCTTGCGCGTCTCCGCGAGGATCTCGTCTTCGTTGCCGATGAAGCCGTCGGTCATCAGCAGCACCATGCGCAGCCGTTTCGGATCTTCCGGCCGGGCGAGCGCGCGCCGAATTCCCGCGAGTTGGTTGGTGCCGCCGCGTGACGGGAGCGCGTTGAGGTACGCGACCGCGCGCCGCACCTCGTCTTGCGTCGCCGCCAGGGGCTCATCGTGAAACGCGCTCGCTGAGTCTGCGAAGTCGATCAACATGAAGCTGTCGTCGGGGTTCATCTGCTGGAGCGCCTGGGTCATCGCGCGCTTGGCAGCCAGCAGCGGCGCTCCGTTCATCGAGCACGAGGTGTCGATGACGAACACCATCTCCTTGGGCGTCGGCGGCGCGTTGGCGCTCTTGCTCTCGGGGTTGAGCATCAGCGCGAAGGCGCCACCCGCCGCCAGCACCGCCGCGCGCGCCTGCGTTCCCGAGACGCGCCAGCGCACGACGAGGTCTTTGTTCGGCAGCGTGTCCATCGGGTTGAGCGTGAGGTTCAGCTGCGAGGACGAGGGGCGATCGAGCTCGAGGCGGTGTGAGACGCTCCAGAGATCTTCGATGACGGTGCCGGCGTTCACGTGCACCGCTACTTCGATGTCGCGGCCACTGCGGGCCTGCGGCGGCGAAATGCGCGAGCCATCGGGCACGGAGTCCGTGTCGGGGCCCACTCCGCTCCCCTGCGATTCACCGGGGAGGATCGCTCCGGCCAGATACCTGGGGCCCACCACCATCGGAAAGTTCAGCGTGTAGACGCCGTCGTCATACCGGAGCGGCGCCACGTACTGCAGCGTCACCGTCACCTGCTCACCGGGCATCAGGTTCGCCAGCGACTGCGTGAAGATGTTCGGGCGCTCTTGATCGAGCAGGGCCGCACGTTTGCCTTCGGACTTCGCCTGCTCGTATTGCTGCCGCGCCACGGCGCGCTTCTGGATGTTCGCGCGGATCACCCGGGTGCCCGCGGTCATCGTCATGTCGTGCACCGCGGAGTCGTCGGGCAACGGGAAGACGTAGAGCGCTTCGACCGGTGCGGTGAAGGGGTTCTTGAAGGTCTGGGTGACGGTGACCGCCTGCATGAAGCCCGTCACTTCGATGTCGACCCTGGTGTGCTCGAGCGTGAACGGGCGCGCGGGGCCGTCGTTGGTCGAGGCTTCGAGGCTGCCCTGGCCGAACTCGACGGTGCGGCCGCGCAGGGGGAGGGAACGGAGGTTGGTGCGCCACGGCTCAACGCGGGGCTCGAGGATCTCGCGGCCCTGGCGGAGTTTCGGGGTCGTGGGTTTGAGGGCCAACTGCGGTACGCCCTCTCCCCCACCCTCTCCCCCGCGGGGGAAAGGGAGGGCAGTGAGTCCAGCGACGAGCAGCGCGGCGGGCACCAGGGCGATGATCGCGGCCCGCTGCTTCCAACGCTGATCAGCCCGCTTCGCCGCATCCCGCGCCCGCAAGCTGCGCGGCGAGGCCGAGAACGTCTTCGCCTCCTGCTCCATCGCAGACAGCGTCGCGCGGCAGGCCTCGCACACGAGCAGATGACGGGTGACCTCGGAGCTGGCCTGGCCGGCCAGCAACTGCTCCAAAGCGAACGGTGACGGATGCACGGCGTCTGGACCTCGGTTCATACAAGTGAGTTCCCCCACCTCGATTTCGTGGGAACTCGCCCGTGAATCCAATGTGATACGTCTTCACCCGTGCAACTTCCCCAAGGCGTTCTGCTCGCATTCGAAGGCATCGACGGCAGCGGCAAGTCGACCCAGGCCAAGCGCTTCGTCGAGTGGGCCAGGCACCGCGACCTCGACGTGGTCAGCTCGCGCGAGCCCACCGATGGCCTGTGGGGAAAAAAGATCCGCGAGGCCCGCTTCACCGCCCGCATGTCGCCTGAAGACGAGCTCGCTGCCTTCATCGCGGATCGCAAAGAGCACGTCGAGACGTTGATCAAGCCCGCTCTGGCCCGCGGCGCGCTGGTGGTGATCGATCGCTATTACTACTCCACCGTCGCCTACCAGGGCGCGCGCGGTCTCGACCCCAAGGCTTTGCTGGCGAAGAACCGCGCGTTCGCGCCGATTCCCAACCTCGTGGTCCTCGTCGACGTCGACCCCAGGGCCGCGCTCGAACGCATCGCCACCCGAGGGCAGGGGACTGATCTCTTCGAGAACCTCGCTGCGCTCACCAGGGTGCGCGAGCTGTTCCTCTCCCTCGTCGATTCACACATCGCCGTGGTCGATGGCGCGCGCGCACCTGACGTGGTCTTCGGTGACGTGATGCTGCGCATTCTCTCGGGCCCGCTGGCCGGCTTCATCGCCGAGACCGACGAGTTTCAGGATCTCGCGAAGCTGCTCGAAGACGACAAGCTGACGTGGGCGCAGAAGGGCGCCTTCCTGGCTGCTCAGAGCTGAATCGGCAGCCTCACCCGCGCCGGAATCCTCACGCGCAGCTCACGCGCGACGTGCGCGTCGAGATGCCGCGTCGGTGCGCTGCGGTACTGGGAGGTGCCGCACAGCGGGCTCCGGCGCCGGGCGCTCTCCGAACAGCACCCGAATTTTCAGGGGCGCAGGGGGCGCGGCAACAAGGCGGCGTCGATGCCCAGGCCCTGATCGATGACGGTGAGCTCCGCCGGGCCTTCGGGCTTCCCGCTCAAGCGCACCACCACCGGCTGGCCCGAGCCGCCGAACTTGATGGCGTTGTCGAGCAGGTTTCCCAACACCTGCATCAAGCGCGTGCGATCGCCTTTCACCACCATGGGCCCGGGGGGCAACTCGAGCGTGAGCGACAGTCCCGCCTGCTGCGCGCGACCGCGGCTGTCTTCCACGCACTCGCGCACCACCGCGGCGAGATCGAGCGGTTCCATGCGCAGCCGCATCTTGCCGCTCGAGATGCGCGTGATGTCGAGCAGGTCGTCGACCAGCCGCGCGAGCTGCCGGGTCTGCCGGCTGATCACCTGTTCGGCGCGATCTCTGACCGCCCCGTCACTGCGCGAGTTGACCAACACGTAAAGGCTGTTCGAGATCGCAGCCAGGGGGTTGCGCAGCTCGTGCGCGAGAAACGCGAGGAACTCGCTGCGCCGTTGATCGACCGCCGCCAGCTCCCGCGCGTGCGAACGCAACCGCTCCTCGGAAATCGTGAGTTGGTGGTTCTGCGTCTGGATTTCTTCGCCCTGTACCTGCAGCTCTTCGTTCTGGGCGTGCAGCTCTTCGTTCTGCGTCTGGATCTGCTCGGTCTTCTGCTCGAGCTCGACGAGCAGCGCGCGAATCTGCTCGTAGGCCCTGGCGTTCTGCAGGCCGACGCCCAGCTGCCTCGCCGCCGCCTCGAGAAAACCGACCAGCTCGGCATCGGGCTCCCGCAGCGCTGAGACCACCAACACCCCGAGCAGCTGGCCGTGCACCTGCAGCGGCACCGCGGCCGAGGCCTCCTGCACCAGCGGCTTCTGCTCCTGCACCACCTGGGCTGCGAGCGCCGTCGGCGGGCTGTTCCCCCGTGAGGCCACCACCTCGAGCCCGTTCTTCTCGACCCAGAAGATCGCGCCCGCGTCGGCCTTCGCGTGCTCGCACACCGCGCCCAGAGCCGCGCTCGCGATGTCCTGCTTCGAGAGACTCGAGCCGGCCGCCGCGGCGAGGCGTTGATCGGTTCGCAGCCGCTGTTCCCGTTTCTCCAACGCCAGCGCTGCCGCCCGGAACGCCTGGCCCAGCACGGTCATCTCGTCATGTTTCGCGCGCCCGGTTCCCGGCGAGGGCAAGGTCAAGGCGGGTTGCCAGTTGCCCTCTTCCAGCGCCGCCGCGACCCCGAGCAGGTGCTTGGCCGGCTCACGAATCGAACGCCAGGTGAAGAACGCGACCGCCGCGAACAGCACCAGCGCCAACCCCACCGCGACCGCCGTGCCTTCCGAGGCCGAGACCCGCGCGGCGTCGATTCGATCGAGCGCCGTGCGTTGCTTCGCCTGCTGCAGCAGCTCCAACCGGGTCAACGCGTCGCTCACCAGTTCACGGCGCGCCCGCAGCGCGTGGAGCTCGGCGTTCAGCTGGGGGCGATCAGCGGGTTCCCGAACGAACGCCTCCATGTCCGACAGAAACGCCTCCACCCGGGGGCGCAGGTCGCGCAGCACCACCTGAAGGTCAGCGTCTTGGGGCAGCTTCTC
>JAYVNA010000143.1:0-6672 GCA_043758715.1 Archangium sp. | reverse complement strand
TTTGCCCGCGGCCCTGATCAGCTCGGCGGCGTGGCTGTCGCGCAGCGCCTTGGGGTACGTCTCGCCCCAGCCCGCGTCCCAGTTGAGCAGTTCGTTGTAGAGCGCGTCGGCCTCGCGCAGCGCGGCGCTGGCTTCCTTCGATTTGGGAGGCAGCTGCTCGAGGGCCTGCGCATACGCCTCGAGCGCGCGTTCGCGGGGGCCCGTGCGCAGCAGCACCACGGCGAGCAGGGGTTGATCGGTCGGCACCTTTTGTTCCAGCCGCGACTTGAGGCCGCGCGAGTGGGCGGTGTCGGTGGGCGCGAAGAGCGGCTGCTTTTTGAGCCACCGCGCGAACGCGAGCCGGCCTGGCCCGGTGGCGTCGCCAGCGCGTTTGGCGGCTTCCGACCAGAGCGCCGCGCGTTTGGGGTCGACGGGCTGAAGCAGCGCCGCACCGGCCGCCCACTCACCGTCACCGAGCTCTCGGCCCGCGAGCGCGAGCGCGGCCTCGCTGCGCCGGGGGCCCGGAGTGGTGGCGAGCTTCTCGAGCTCAGGTTCCGGCATCGCCACCTGCAACACGAAACGCCGCGCGGGTTCGTCCACGCCCGTGAGCTCGACTGCTTCGCGCCACTCCCCGCTGCGCAACGCCGCTTGCGACCACAGCCGCGCCGAGACGGCGTCTTTCGGATCCAACAGGCGCGCTTGCGCCAGGGCGGCAGCCGTTTTTTGAGCGGTGAGCAACGCTGCGGTGTGCAGCTGCATCCAGAGAACGTCGGTCTTGCGGGCCTCGAACGGCAACGCTTTCCCGGCCGCCCCGGAGTTTGCCAGCAGACGTTCCTCGAGGTTTTTCGCCCACGGCTCCCTCGGGCTTTGCTGCGCGCGCGCCCACAACGAAGCCCAGGTGGGCCCATCGAGCGGGGTGCTGCCTCGGAGCAGCGCCGTCATCAGGACGGGATCTTTGATCGAGGTGAGCTCGGCCTCGATCGGCCTGTCCGTCAGCAGCAGATGTCGGAGCTCCCAGGTGGCGCGGCCCGGCAGCCGCTTCAAGAGCTCGAGCAGCACCTGGCCCGCGGCCTTATTGTCGGCGTGCAGGTACAGCACCCGGACCTTCTGCAGCCGAGCCAGATCTGCGAGCGGGTGGGTGGCGTAGCGCGCGAGCCAGGCGTCGTGCGCCGCGAGCAGTTCCTTCCACGGCGCGACCGTGTCTTTGCCCGGCCAGCCATCGGGGATCTCTTTCATCATGCGCTGACGCAGCACCGCCAGTTCGAGTGAAGGCGCTCGCAGCTGCTTCGGATCGGCGGCGAGCAGCTTCGCGAGATCGTCGCGGGGCGCGAGCGCGATCTGGCGGGCCTGCTCGAGAGGACGGGGAAGCGACGCGGTGGAGGATCTCGAGATCAACCACTGATCAGCAACCGCGACATCGAGCGTGCCGAGCGAAGGCTCGAGCTCGAGATACTCGATGGCCCGAATGAGCTGGCTGGCGAAGGGCGCGGCGAATGGGGCGGGCAACGCGAGCAGGGTCGAGATCACCTTGTTCGCGGCCTCGTGCGCCGCCTTGCGGTCATGCTTCGTCAGCGCGGCCTCGAACGCCGCGAAGCCCGTGTCGACCGCGGGGACGAACTCGTGATCCTGGTACGCGCGGTTCGCCATCTGCGTCGCGAGGGGCCTTTGCGCGAGCACGAACGGGTCAAGGAATCGGAAGGGCTCGAGGTCGTTTCCTTCGTAACCGTCACTCATCAGGCTGTTCACCGCGACTCCCGGCGAGGCCGCGCAGGCGCCTACGTCGGCCACGTCGGGCCCTCCGCAGGCGAGGGCTGTCGAAGAAGTCAGCGTGGCCAGCACCAGTCCGCAGCGCATCGTCAGTCGTCTCATCGGGGAGAACCTTTCAGTGCCCGGGCCAGCTCAGGCCAGGCGTGGCCACCGCAGAAAACCCACGTTCCGCGAAACGAAGTGCTCGCACGCCAGCGGGGCAGGGCGCGTACCCAGCTCGCGTTGGGTGCGCCGGTGTGGCCCTCGCGCTCGAAGCCACCGAGCCCGAGCGCGAAGGGAATGCCCGCGGCTTCCAGGGCGCGCGACCACAGTTCCTCTCGCTCGAGCGTCCACGGAGAGCCAGTGTCGAAGACCTGCGCGACGTGGCCCGCGATGTGGCCCTGGAAGAGCGTCGCAAAATCAGGAGCGAGAAACGTGGCGGGGATCGTGGTCACCCAGACTTCGCGGCCGGCGAGGGCGGCGCCGGGAAGTTGAAGCGCCGTGACCAGACGTGCCCACGATGCGAGCAGACGGGTCGGGCAGTCGTAGTCGAGCTGCACCGCCGAAGGCTTGGCACCGGCCCGCGCCGTGAGCTCGATCACGCGAGCCAGCGCGGCATCGACCTGGTGCGTGAGCGAAGGATCGTTCCAGGCCGCGTGCAACGAGTCATCGAAGCGGATGACGATGGGGGCCGCGTCACGAGGTGCGAGTCGGAGCTCCGAGAGCAGCTTCGTACCCGACCAACGAAGCTCGGTGACCTGCACCGCTGCCTCAACCGGCGTGATTGCACGCGCGCCCTCGAGCGGAGCGAAATCCTTTCGCGACCAGACCCATTGGCCGACGAACGATGGGGGGCTCTGAGCGAGCGAGAAAAGGATGACCGCGGTCAGCACGCCGGCAGCCTACCGAGGCGCTCATGGAGGTGGCGGAATGTCGTGAAAGACCCAGCGGCCTTGTTCGCACGTGAACGGCTTCGTTCCCCAGCAGCCCTCACACGCCAGGCCGTCGGGGGCGCAGCTCGCACCGGCGACGGCCTTCGCGCAGGTGTTGGGCCGGCAGACCCAGCGCAAGTGACGCGGCGCAGTCCTGCCCATGTCGGCCCCTCCCGGGCACGGCGCCTCGCAGGTGCACGTGGCGTCCGCGCGGGGACAGACCGCCGATTCCTGAGGGCACTTGCCGGAGGGCAGCTCGGGACATCGAGCCTCCTCAATCAGCTCACTCAAGTAGTCCGCGGCGTCTGGGGCGTGAGCGTCGAGCAGGGAGATCATCATCAGCTCACGCGGCTCGTCTGTGCCGCGCGTCAACAACCACACCCCGCGCTGACCGACCTTCACCTTGGGCGCGAAGGCGTGCTCGTCCTTCTTGCTGCCGATGAAAAGAAAGGAAGTGCTCGGCGTGAGCGCCCCCTCGAGCACGCGCTCGATCTTCACCGTCGCTCGCTTCCACCCGAAGGCGGGATCACCGAGCGACTTCGCCGGGGGTGTCTCGATGCTCGTGATCTTTCCCAGCACGACGAGCTCAGCCGCGCGGAGTTCATCGGTGACATCGAGGCCCATGGGCGTGCTGCAAGCGAAGGTGGCGCTCAGCCGTCCCTGGGCGGAGTCCGGGTCGGTGGGCCCTCCGCAGCGAATGCGAGCGCGCCGCAGAAGTTCCGCGGGGCCCTGCTCGGCCGTGACGCTGATGGTGAAGTTGGGCCCCGCCGAAGAGACGAGAGAGAAAAGGAGCAGCCACATGAGGCGTACAATGAACCAATGTCCGCGCTCGCAGTACTGATCGTCTCCTTTCACATTTCGCCGACGGTGAAGGAGCCCGGCTCGCCACCGAAGCTGCGGGTCACGATGCATAACGGAAGCGATCAGCCGCTCGAGTTGATGCGGTTCCCATCAGACGCATGCTTCGCGCACATGCTCCTCGAGCTGCCGTTGACGCTGCCTGAAGAAACGAAGGCTCAACCGGCCGGATGTCCGATTCGGAGCTGGCCTGGCACGAAAGGCACGCTCGCCCCGGGCGCAGAGGAAACCCGTGACCTCGATCTCGCTCAGATCTTCCCGAGCGTGAAGTGGGGCCGGGGGCGCTACGGGCTGCGCGCGAGCTGGAACCCGAAGGAACTCGCGGCGTACTTCGGCGGAAAGTTCAGCCCCGGCGCCAGCCAGACCTCGATCAACGTTGAGCAGTTCGATCTCGTGCCCGCGTTGGGGAAGGTGCGCATCGAAAAGGGACAGGAACTCACGCTGCCCGATGCTGCGCGATTGTCCTTCACCGCGCACGGCCACAAACGCACCATGACGGGCGGGCCTCCTTCACCGCTCATCATTCATGCAGACCAGCCCGGCGCTCCTCTACGCGGGTCACACCGACGTCCTCATCTACCTGCCACGGCCCGAGAAGGAAGAACCCGACACCATCGTGATGACCTGTGGGCTGTCCATCGGGCTGTCGCCTGGCGATGACCCCGGCTTCGAGCTCATTCTGGAGATTCGGGGCACGGTCGAGAAGGCCCACTTCGGCGCCATCGCTTCGGCGTTCGCCGATTTCGCGTTTCAGCCCCACAACCGCTGCACCTATTTGCTTCCCTCCGTTCGAACGCATGTCGCACGTGCTGGTGTGTCCGTGGCTGTACGAGCCGGACTATCAGCAGGAACTCGACCTCGGCCCGCGACTCACCGTCTACCTCGCGCAGGCGATACCGCTGTTCGAACACGAGGCGAGGAGCCCGGGAGTACCGAGCGAACTCTCGACCCGCATCGCCAGCGCCAACGACCCGGCGCGCTGATGTCGGCATGCGGGGGCGGTCTCTCCGGACGCTGGGCACGGTAGTCACGTACGCTGCGCAGACCGTGGTGAACGAAGACGCCCAGGACGAGACCAACAGCCCAGTGGCTTCGGTGGTCGGTACGCTGTACGGCCTCGTGCTCGGCACGCTCTTCATGGGCGTGGGGTTGGCGATCGCCGGAGGGCTGACGCAGAACCTCGAGCCGCGCTGGCAGAAGTACCTGTTCAACGACGGCTACGGAACCCCTGCGCAACTCCGCGCTGAGGCCGAGTTGCGTCCCTTGCTCGCCCGTTGGAAGGTGCGCGAAGCCTCGCGCGTCGAACTCGCCAGGACGACGCTTCCGGCAGACGTGCTCGCCGACGAAGACAAATTCTCCGCAGCGCTGGAGGAACTGCGCGACCAGGCCAACGACCGCGAGCCGAACGATCCAGGCGACCCGCTCAAGCCGCTCCCCGAAAAGTCCTGGGATCGATTTTCCGCCCTCACCACCGACCAGCGGGTCGAGCTGTTCAAGGGGCTGCTGGTGGGGCCGGTGTTTTTTCTGCCCGGTCTCTTCATCGCGGTGGCGATGCTCCTCTCACTCTGGAGCGGACGTAGCGCGCGCCGCCTGGCCCGGGAGTTCCCTGAGCGGCCGTGGCTTCACCACGCGCACTGGTCGCAGCTGCGCGGGAGTCCCGACGGGTCCTCCTCATTCGCAGGAATCTGCCTGATGCTCGCGATCTTCGGTTGGCTGGCGTTCTGCGCCACCCTGAGCTGGGCCCTCGAGCCCAACGCCGCCTGGAACTTCACGCTCGTGACGTTCATGGTCAATCTGGCCGCCGCGTTCATCGCCGCGCTCACCGTTCGCCGCGTCCTTCAGCGCTTCAAGTTTGGTCAGCCGCAGCTGCTGCTCGCCCAGGTGCCCATCGAGCTGGGAAAGACGTTCTCCGCGCGCCTGGTGATGTCCCGCTCCGTCGGGGCCGCCGAGAAGTTGAAGGCCACCCTGCGGCTGACGAGGTCCACCACCGCCGGCACGGGTAAGAACCAGAGCACGGACTCGGACGTCCTCTACGAGCGCGAGACCGAGGTGCCGCGTTCCGCCTTCTTCGAGCAGGACGGGCGCCTCGCCGCCGACCTGCGCTTTGAGGTGCCCGAGGGGCAACCCTTCACCCGCTTCGGAAACGAGCCCACCTGCGAGTGGCAGGTGGTGGTCGGGGCGGAAGCCGCCGGCGTCGACTTCGAGGAGACCTTCAGCGTGCCCGTCTACCGGCCGCGCAGCGACGCCGAGAGGACACTCCGCTCAGTCCAGAGGTGAGTCACCTCTTGATTGCGCTGATGATGCGCGGCGTCTGGTTCGACAGGTGCGAATACGAAAGCCCCATCGAGTCGAGCAAGGTCGCGTGCACGTCAGCCGGGCGAATGACCGCGCCTGCCGCCGGGTCGAGCGCTCCGCTGGCGAAGTTCCACTTCTGCACCGTCATGCCCGTGTTCGAAGACGCGCCGAACACCATGTCCCCCTTGATGCCGGGCCCCGCCATCAGGCAGCTCGAGGTGAGGTGGTGATCTCGCCCTTCGCGGGTGTTGATCATCGGCGTACGGCTGAACTCGCTGAACACCAGCATCGAGGTGCACTCGAAGAAGCTCTTGGTGGTGCCCGGCACCTGCTTGCTCTTGAGGTACGCCACCAGCCGCCCGAGGGAATCCCACCCGTCGCGCTGGCTGTCGGCCTGCTGGGTGAAGAGATCGAAGTGATCGTCGAGCCCGTTCGCGAGCTGCACCGAAACCACGCTCGACACCCCGTTCACCAGCGCCTGGCCCGCAATCGCCGCGCGCGCGCGCATGCCCGTCAGATCCGCCGAGGTGTTGATGCTGAACGCCGAGAACAAGTCCGTCAGCGCGGTGGGCGTGGGCAGTTTGAAATCGAACAACGACGCCTTGGCCGGTTGCGCCAGCTGCCGCGACAGTTGTCGACTCGACTTGAACGCCGTCACCAGGCCGCTCACGTCATAGCCATGCTGCTCGCAGGTGTCGTCGGTGTCTTCGAAGTGACGCACGGCCGTTTCACTGGGCGCGGGCAACACCGCGCCCGACTGCGGCTGCATCACGGTGAGCAGGTCGCGGTAGTTCGCCACCCGCACCGCTGAGGCCGCGGGGGTGAGGCCTTCGTTGTACGACTCGGTGCCGATGGAGACGTT
>JAYVNA010000142.1:0-19445 GCA_043758715.1 Archangium sp. | reverse complement strand
CCGCCAGGGTCTCCGGGAGAATGTCTTCAGCGTCGACGCTGAAGGTGAGCGTCACCTCGGCCATCGACAACGGCGCGTGCGTCTCGGAGCCGTTGAAGATGACGTCTTCCATGCCGCGGCCGCGAAGGTTCTTCGCCGACTGCTCGCCCATCACCCAGCGAATGGCGTCGACCACGTTCGACTTGCCGCAGCCGTTGGGGCCGACCACGCCCGTCACGCCTTCGTCGAACGCGATGACGACCCTGTCCATGAACGACTTGAAACCGGTGATGTCGAGCCGCTTGATCCGCATGGGTTTTTCGCGCCCCTCGTGTTTGACCGAAATCGCTCCGGGGCCGATTTGCCGCCTCGGAAGCGCGCGCTGCGTACCATGTACGCATCGCCACGAGCAAGCGTGACACTACCTCATGTGACCATATGTTCTGATGGCGTCAAAGTGGCCGGGCGGGGCCCCAAAGCGTCACCTGCGCTCTGCAGAATTTGTCAGGCGGCGGAGCGGGCGAGCTCGAGCACGGCAGCGAGCCTTCCATCGATGATGCGCACCGAAGGACGCGAAACGAGCCGGGTTACAGGCAGCAGAGCCGGTTGCGGATGATTGCGGTCCGCGAGCACCACGACTTTGTTGTCCTTCGGCTGGTTGCTCATCGCGTCTCCTGAACGTTCAACAGAGCAAAGGCGAGGCCACTTCCCGTTCATCGCTGCTGCAACGGGTTAGATACGCGCGAAGCCCGTTTTGGGTTTTGAGTGCGACTTCGGTGCACCACTCACCCGTGGACAGCTGCGCACCATCGTCCTTTTCCAGGGCGCCTGTAGGTGACTGTGTCCTGTCAGGCGTCAGGGCACCTCGAGGGCCACCAGGGTCTTCCCCGCGGAGCCCGGGAGCGCCACCCGGAAGAGCGCCACCTCACCCGGAATGAGGCTCTTGAGGCCGGCCATCAGCTCGTCGCGGGTGCGCACGGGCTTTCGGTTGAGCTCGATGATCGCCATGCCGCGGTGAAAGCCGGCCTCGTCAGCCGCCGACCCCGGGCTCACCTCGATCACCAGCGCCCCCTGCCGGGGCAAGCCGGTGCCCTCGGCCACCCGGGGGTCGATGTCCTGGAAAGCGAGGCCGATGCGATGCGGGTCGTTGCTGGCCGCCTCGGCCTTGCGGGTATCGCCCAGGTTCTCGAGATCGGGCCGCACGCCCAGCTTCACCTTCACCTCGGTGGCTTTGCCGGCGCGCACCACCTGCAGGGCCACGGTGGCGTCAGGGCGCTTGAGGGCGATGATGCGGGTGAGCGTGGTCGACGAGTTCACTTTTTCTCCGTCGATCGCCAGCACCACGTCTTCTTCCTTGAGCCCGCCCTTCTGCGCCGGGCTGCCCTCGTTGACCCCGGTGATCAGCGCGCCATCACGGGCGGGCAGCATCAGGGCCCTCGAGAGCGCGGGAGAGACGTCTTGAATGCCGACGCCCAGCCAGCCGCGGGTGACGGTGCCGGTCTTCTCGAGCTGCGGCAGCACCGCCTTGATGAGCGCTGAAGGCACCGCGAAGCCGATGCCCGTGCCCGCGCCGTTCTGCCCGCCGATGATCGCGGTGTTCATGCCGATCACCTCGCCCCGCAGGTTGAAGAGCGGCCCGCCGGAATTGCCCGGGTTGATCGCCGCGTCGGTCTGCAGAAACTGATCGTACCGGCTCGCGCCGATCTGCCGATCGAGGGCCGAGATGATGCCGGCCGAGACGCTCTGCGCGAGGCCGAAGGGGTTGCCGATGGCCACGGCCCAATCGCCGACCTTGATGGCGGTGGAGTCACCCAGCTTCACGAAGGGCAACGCCTCGAACTTGCCCTTGAGCTTGACCAGGGCGACGTCGGTGAGCGGGTCACGGCCGAGCACCTCGCCGTCGAAGGCCCGCCCGTCGTCGAGCCGCACCTTCAAGGTGACCGCGCCCTCGACCACGTGGTTGTTGGTGAGCACCAGCCCCTTGGGATCGATGATGAAACCGGAGCCGGTGCCCGAGCTCAGCGGGCCTTCTTCTTTCCCGGTGCCGCCGCGCTTCTTGAAGAAGCGCTCCATCAGCTCGGCCTGCTCACCACTGGGGCGCTTGGCAACGTCGATGTTCACCACCGCGCTCTTGACTGAGTCGATCAGCGGCGCGAGCGAAGGCACGGCCACCACCTGGGGCGAAGGCAGCTGGGCAAGAGCGGGAAGCGGGAGAGCGAAAAGGGCGGCGATCAGGAGTGGGCGCATGCAGGTCTCGTTGGTAACGCAGGACCCTCAACGATCAACCCCGGCCTGAGATTTCCACGATGAATGTGGTTAGTGTCCGCCGACGCTCGCTACGGCCGAAGGGGCTGGGGAAACTTTCCAATGACTCGCTTCATGCGCTCCGCCTGGATGTTGCCGCTGGCCCTCGTGCTGGCCGCCTGCCCGCCTCCGATCGACACCGGTGATGGCGGCACCGACAATGAGATCGTGGTGGGCCCCGCCGGGGGCATCTTCATTCGCAACGGCTTTGGCATCGAGGTGCCCGCGGGGGCCTTCACCGAAGAGCAGCGCATCTTCGTGACGGTCATCGACACCGGCATTCCCGAGGTTCCGATGCGCACGCGCATCAGCTTCGGCTACCGCTTCTCGCCCTCGAGCCTGGTGCCCAAGAGCCCCATCACCGTCTACCTGCCGTGGCACGTGGAGCGAGTGCCCGCGGGCGTCGACCCCGGCACCTACGACATGCGGCGGCAGACCGGCTCGGAGGCCTACGCTTCCCTGCCCGGCGCGAAGACCAACATGACGCCGTTCGCCGCGGTCGAAGCGAAGACCGACAAGCTGGGGCTGTTCTGGGTAACCAGCCCCTCGCAGCCGAACATCGCAAGGCTCGAGTTGGACCCCGCCGAGGCGAACCTGATGGTGGGCGGCACGCAGCAATTCACCGCGCGCGTGGTCTCGCCCACCGGGGAGACCATCGACACGTCGGTCAACTTCAAGATCGCCCCCGCGCGGGTGGCCAGCGTCGATCAGACCGGCCTGGTCACCGCGCTCGACCCCGGCATCGCCACCCTCACCGCCACCGCGGGCATGCAGTCGGTCAAGGCGCAGATCTACGTGCAGGGCACCACCGTGGGCCCGCAGACCTACGCGCATCAGAACCCCTTCCCCACCGGCAACGATCTGCTGGGCGGCGCCATCGCAGGGGCCTTCGGGACCGTCTACGCGGGCACCAACGGCACCGTGCTGGTCGAAGACTCGCTGGGCGCCTGGACGCGGGTGTTTTCCACCCCGGCGATCTCGTTGAAGGCGGTGGGGGGCACCTCACTCACGAACGCGGTGGCCATCGGCCAGGCGAACGGCGCGGGAGTGCTGGTGGAATTCAAGGGCAGCACCATGGCTCCGGCAGTGCGCATCTTTCAGCCCACCGCGATCAGCGATCTGAGCCAGCTGTGGTTCGACGGCACGCACGGCATGGGCGTGGGGGCGGGGAACGAGGTGGTCATTCGCCGCAACGGCGCGTGGACCACGGAATACCACCCCTCGTTCGAGGCGCTGCTCTCGGTGATTGGCGATGGCAACGGGGGCTTCACCGTGGTCGGCGACCTGGGCTCGATCTACCGCTGGGACCCGGTGCGGCGCGTGTGGGACTCGTTGTTCGACACCCGCCTCGCGGTCAAGCTCGACGCGGCGCAGTTGATCGACTTCTCGGGTGAGACCTGGGCCGTCGGCGGCAACCGGCTGTGGCACTTCACCGGCGCGGGCTGGGTGGCGGAAGGCCTGCCGGCCACCCCGGCGCTCTTGAAGGCGACCTCGCTGGGCGTGTTCGATTCGCGGGTGGTGGTGGGCGGCGAGGCGAAGATCGTGACGGGTCAGCCGCTCCCCGCGGCGAAGGGCGTGGTGCTGGTGCGCGCAGTGGTGCCCTCGACCGATGGCGGCGTTGCCGAGGCGGGGTGGACTTCGTTTCCCATGCGGGGGCAGCAGCTGCCCCGCAGCATCTTCGGCGCGGGCGCCACGGCGCCTGAAGGCCGGGTGGTCGGCGATCTGGGCGCTGTCTGGGTGTGGAACACCAGCACGGCTGATTTTTCGGAGCGCTCGCGGGGCTTCCAGGGCGACGTGGCTGATCTCGCGGTGACCGACACCGACGTGTTCGCGGCGGTCAACGAGTGCACCGACGTGCGCTGCGCCAGCCGGCGCGGCGTGGTGATGCACAAGGCGCCTTCGGGCTTCGTGGCACTGGGCACCCTGCCCACCACCGAGAAGGTTCACGCGATCGTGGCGCGCAGCAGCACCGAGGTGATCGTCACCACCGACACCACGGTCTACCTCTGGGACGGCACCTCATGGACCACCATCCCGGTGGTCCTGCAGGGGCCGATCTTCGATCTCCAATGGTGCGGCACCTCGCTGTGGGGCGCGGGAGCCGCCGGCACCGTCTACAAGGGCAACGCCACGGTGCTCGACAGCGCGGGCTCGCTCACGGGAGCGACCTTGTTCTCGGTGCATTGCCCCACGCCCAACGAAGTCTGGGTGGCGGGCACGCAGTTCCTGGCCTCCAAGACGGCGCAGGGCACGTGGACCTCGCGCACCTCAGACGCGGTCTCGCAGGGCCCCTGGCAGGCGGTGTGGAGCCCCGGCGCGGGCGAAGCGTTCGCCTTCGGTGACGCGCGGTTCGGCGTGTACTTCAACACCAGCGAACTGGTGCTGCAGGACGCCACCGGCCCGATCTCGATCGACGTCGCCACCGCGATGTGGGGCAACAAGATCGACAACCTCTACATGACGGGGCTCTCCTCGTTGCCCTCGGCGTTCGGGTTCATGCTGCGCTTCGACGGCATCAACTGGAAGCTGGTCGACTCGGGCGCAGCGCGAAAAGGCACCGCGTTGTTCGGCCGATCGAACAACGAGATCTGGCTGGGCACCGAAGGCGGCGGCGTGCTCAAGGCCGTGCCGCCGAACTGACAGCGGTGCCCTGACAGCCGCGTCCGTAAACCGGCCGAGCCCTTTCCCTGCTCCGATCGAAAGTGAGTGGCCCGCTGATTGCTCAGCGCGGCGGGCCACCTCACTCTTCGGAGCTCACCTTGCTTCAGCGCGTTCTGCCCGTCGCCGTCCTCTCGTTTCTGGCCTGCGGCCAGCACACCTTCGTCAACCTCACCGACGCCACCGCGGTGCGGGGCGCAGATGATCGCGTCACCGTCACCACCCGCTTCGACAGGGAGATCACCGGCCCGCCGGCGACCATCACTGATGACTGCGTCTTCGCGGAGTGGGTGACCACTGAGGAACTGCCCGACGGAGGCCGCTTCGACTTCGCCGACGCCGGCCTCGTCGCCGATGCCGGCGTCACCAGCGCGCAGGCCTGCCACGCGCTTTCGGCCACCGATCAGCTCCTGGTGCCGCTGGTGTTGGTGAGCGAAGACCCGGTGCCGCGATCGCCTCCCACGAAGATCATCTTCGGGGTGAACCGGGGCCGCAACGATCTCCTCGGTGGTTGGCTGCTCAGTCCCTGAGCCCTTCGTCAGTCGACCTGCGCCACCTTGTTGCGTTCCTCGAGGAAGCCGCCCACGGCCTCCGAGATCGAGTCGGCCACGCTCTGCTGGTAGGTGTCGTCGGCCAGGCGCGCTTCTTCTTCGGGGTTCGAGAGGAATGAGGTCTCGACCAGGATGGCGGGCATCTTCGCGCCGAGCAGCACGAAGAAGAGCGCTTCCTTGGTGCCCAGATCCTTCACGCCCTTGTAGGTGGCGCCGAGGTTGCGCACGAGGGAGCGCTGCACGCGTTCGGCCAGGTGCGCCGATTCGCCGGTGTTCGCCTTGGTGGCGAGGTCCGCGAGGATGTACTGGAGATCGCCCACGCCCCGCTCGGTGGTGCTGTTCTCGCGAGCCGCGAGCCGAATCGAGTACCGGTTCGAGCTGGTGTTGAGGGTGTAGGTCTCGATGCCGCGCAGGGTGTTGCTGGGGGCGGCGTTGCAGTGCACCGATATGAAGAGATCGCCCTTCTCTCGGTTGGCGAAGCGGGTGCGATCTTCGAGCTTCACGAAGGTGTCGTCGTCGCGGGTGAGCACCACCTCGAGGCCAGCGGCCTCGAGCTTGAAGGCGAGCTTCTTGGCGATCGCCAGGGCGACGTCCTTCTCGCGGGTGCCCTTGGGGCCGATGGCGCCGGTGTCGTGGCCTCCGTGGCCCGCGTCGACTATCACCCGGCGCACCTTGAGGCCCAGCTGCTGGGCCAGCGAGAGCTCGGCGCCGCCTTCGGCCTTGGCGAGCTGCTTGAAACGGCTGCGCGTCTCGCTGTCGTCGGCGCCCGGCATGCGCGCACCCACCCGCACGTCGCGCAGCTTCTCGGCCAGGGTCGCGACCACCGGCTCCGACTCTTCGAGCACGGGCGCTTCCTGCTGCGCCTCTTCTTCCTGCTCGTCGGGGCGCATCGAGGGGGCGCGGCGGGCCTGCACGGAGGGGGTGGGCTCAGAGACCCGCGTGGCCTGGAGCGGCTTGATCGCCCGGCGAATCGCCTCGGAGAGGTCGGTGGAGGGGCCTTCCGCGCGCGGGGGCTCGGCAACCACCCGGGCGGGCGTGGCCACGCGCGCGGGCGGAGCGGCCTTCACCACCGCCACAGCGGGCGCCTTGACCGCTTCCTTCGGGAGCGCGGCGAGCATTGCCGCAATGTCTTTCTTCTTGTCGCCCGCGCCCTTGAGCGCCGCCTCGAGCACGCGCCGCGCTCCGCTCGGATCGCCTTCGCGATCGGCCAGCACCCGGGCCAGCGAGAACGCGGCGTCGTCGGCGAGCTTGTGGGTGGGCCAGCCCTCGATGAGCTTGCGGTAGCTGCGCTTGGCGGCGTCGCGGTCTTCGTCTTTGGCCGAGAAGCGCGAGAGCTCGTTGTTGAGCTCGCCGGAATTGAAGAGGGCCTCGGGGGCGCGCTCGCTCTTGGGGAAGCGGGTGGCGACCGCCTCGAACTTCCTGGCCACGTTCTGCCACTGGTGGCGCAAGGCGCGGCGCTTCTGATCAGCCTTGAGCTTCTGGTAATCGCTCTTCGCGTCCGTGTACGCCTCGTCGGCGCTCGCGCCCAGGGTGGCGGTGGAGAGGAGAAGCAGGGCTGCGAGAAGCGCTCGGATCATTGGGGTGCAGGAACAACGCATCGCTACAGACTTGTGAGATGTGAACACGCGACACACATCGCGGCAAAAAAACGGCCGGATCGGGCTAGTCTGCGTGCCATGTCGCAGGAACGGCAGCAGGGCAAAGGCGGATCGGCTGATCAGAAGAAACCCGCGCCGGCCAAGCCTGGAACAGCGGCGCCACGCACTTCGACGGGGAACATTCCCGCGCAGGGCCAGACCGGCATGGACAGCAAGGTGGTCAAGCCTTCGGAGTATTCGACTGACGCCTCGATGCTCACCAAGCACCAGAAGAGTCAGCTCGGCTCGCAGTTCGCCGACAACAGCGCGGAGCGCCGCCGCAACTCGCTTCTTCAGGCTTCGATGCCCGGGCCCAAGGCCGGGCACGACGACGACGAGGCGACTTCGATCGGGATGAAGTTCGACGGGCTCCAGGTGCCGGCACCGTTGCAGGGCCGCGACGTGTGGATCGCCGTGCAGGCGCCGCTGCAGAGCCGAGAAGGCAAACGCAACCGCGAGCTCTACGAGAACGTGGTGCGCCAGTTCGGCGTCACCGTGAACCTCCGCTACGGCGAAGACGCGCCGGGCAAGGTGCGCGGGCACATCTTCGTGTGGGACGTCAGCCGGGCGATGAACTGCGAAATTCCGCACTTCGTGGGCGCCAAAGAACTGACGCTGGCGCAGACCTGCGACTGGCTGCGGCACGAAGGCCCGATGCGCGGGTGGAAGCGCCTGAGCGGCGAAGACATCTTCACCGCGGCGAACTCAGGGAGGCTGGTGATCGCCCTGCCCCGCGAGATGCGCACCAAACACATCGCCGTGGTGGCGCCCCAGGCGATGCCCGAAGACGGCTCGCCCCGGCTGACCGGCATCTGCCTCAAGCGCGAGGGCAGCGTGCACCCGCGCGACATGTTCGGGTCCAAGCCGATCGACTGCTTCTTCCACGAGTAGGCCTCAGCGGTACCAGCCCAGCACGGTGGCCAGCTCTTCATCGACCACCCTCACCCAGGTCGGTTCGCTGGGCACCACCGCCGCCAGCACCTTCTCGCCGTTTCGAACGGGCCGCCTCCCGGGGCGCCCGGTGGCGGTGACGGCCAGCTTCTGGTCGTCGCGAAAGTAGTGAGCGGCGAAGCTCAGGTCTTCGCGGGTGTCGGGCAGCGGCTCGTCGGGCGTCAGCCACACCAGCGCGCCCCACCGCAGCGGGTTCACTTCGCGGCGAATGGCGCGGCGCAGTTCCCACGCCACCAGGCCTGCGCCCAGCAACACGCCCACCCCGATGATCAACGAGCCCAACCACCACCACCCCACCCGGCTGCGCAGCCACTTCGCTTCCTGGGCGCTCGAAGGTGAAGCCGGGTCGACCAGCAGCGTCACCCTGGCGCCGGTGAACAGCTGCTCGGCGTCGAGGGAGTCGGCCTGCACGCCCGAAGCGGCGTAGTCCCGGCCGGCCAGTTTGTAGATGACGCGCAGCCGGGCCGGGCGCTCCAGCCGGTGCTCGAGGTCGGGCAGCACCACCTCGGTCACCTGCCCCTTCACTTCCTGGGCGCGCCCCAGAAAGTCCCGCTCGGCGCTCAAGGAAGAGTGCGCGCGCGCGGCGAGGAACCAGACCAGGGCGGTGAGCACCAGGGCAGCGAGCCCGACCCACGTCACCCGCCGCAGCGCCCCGGGAATCTGGGACAGCTTCACCGCCCGCGGCGCGCTGGGAATGGCCAGTTGCATCGCTCGCCCCTTCAGCCCTCTCCCCGAGCGGGGGTGGGAGGCTGCGGTTTGAGGCGCTTCTTCCACTCGGCCAGCGCCGTGAGCGCTTCGAGCGGGCTCGAGGTGTCGATGCTGAAGTTTTCCAGGGCGGCGAGCACGGCTTCCTGCGCCGAGCTGGGCTGTTTCTTTTGCGGGGCGCCGAACAAGCCCAGCTGCGAATCATCGGGCGCGGGTGCGGGGGCGCTGCGTTCACCGGTGCCGGTGGCCCGCTTGGCCAGCCGCGGCCGGCCCGCCTCGTCGAACTCGCCGGCTTCGAGGTTCTTGAGCAGCTCGCGGGCGCGGGCGAGCACTTCGGGCGGGAGCCCGGCGAGGCGTGCGACCTCGATGCCGTAGCTGCGGCTGGCCGCGCCGGGAATGAGCTTGCGCAGGAAGATGATCTTTCCCTGCTGCTCGCGCACCGCGATGGAGCAGTTCTTGACCCGCGGCTTCTCGCGCGTGAGGTCGGTGAGCTCGTGGTAGTGCGTGGCGAAGAGCGTGCGCGCGCCGATGCGATCGTGCAGGTGTTCTGCGACGGCCCAGGCGATCGACAGACCGTCGAAGGTGCTGGTGCCGCGGCCGATCTCGTCGAGGATCACCAGGCTCTTGCGGCTGGCGTGATGGAGGATGTTCGCCGTCTCGGTCATTTCCACCATGAAGGTGGACTGGCCGCGGGCGAGGTTGTCGGAGGCGCCCACCCGGGTGAACACGCGATCGCACAGGCCGATGCGCGCGCTCTTGGCGGCCACGAAGCACCCCGCCTGCGCCATCACCGCGGCGATCGCCACCTGGCGCATCACCGTCGACTTCCCGGCCATGTTGGGGCCGGTGATGATCAGCACCTGCCCCTCGTCGCGATCGACCCGCACGTCGTTGGGAATGAAGGAGTCGCCCCCCAGCGCCTTTTCCACCACCGGGTGGCGGCCGGCGATGAGTTCGAGCACGCCCGATTCGTCGACCAGGGGGCGCACGTAGCCGTTTTCAGCCGACACCCGGGCGAAGGACACCAGGGCGTCGAGGGTGGCGACCGCGTCACCGGCCGCGCGCAGCAGGCTGGCGCGGGCGACCACCAGGGCGCGCAGCTCTTCGAAGAGGCGCTGCTCGAGGGCGATGCGCTTCTCGTCGGCGGTGAGCACCTTCTCTTCGTAGGTCTTCAGCTCTTCGGTGACGTAGCGCTCGCCGCCCGCGGTGGTCTGTTTGCGAATCCATTCCTTGGGGACGTTGTGCAGGTTGGCGCGGGTGACCTCGAGGTAGTACCCGAACACCTTGTTGTAACGAACCTTGAGCGAGTTGATGCCGGTGCGCTCGCGCTCGCGCAGCTCGAGCTTGAGCAGGTAGTCCTTGCCGCTGGTCGACAGCTCGACCAGCGCGTCGAGTTCGGCGAGGTACCCCAGCTTGATGAAGCCGCCGTCGGCGAGCACGGGCGGCGGCTCATCGACCAGCGCCTTCGCCAGGGTCTTCCCCAGCTCCAGCAGGTTTCCCGAAGCCAGCGGCCCCACCAGGGCCTTGAGCAGATCGCTGTGCATCGTGCTCAGGGCGGCGGCGAGCCTCGGCATGGCGCCCAGTGAGCGGCCCAGCGCGCTCAAGTCGCGGGCGCCGCCCGAGGCGAGCGACAACTTGCCGCACAGCCGCTCGACGTCTGAGACCTCTTTTAGGGTGGCGATCAGGCCCTCGCGCTGGGCGGCCTTGGAGAAGAGTTCTTCGACCGCGTCGAGGCGGCTGGCGATGGCCCGTGCTTCGCCCAGGGGCGAGGTCAACCAGCGCGAGAGCTTGCGGGCGCCCAGCGAGGTGGAGGTGCGATCGAGCACGCCCAGCAGCGAGCCGCTGCGCGCGCCGTCTTTCAAGGTGCGCACGAGCTCGAGGTTGGCCCGGGTGGCCTCGTCGATCACCATCGCTCCGCCGCGCGACTGCAGGCTGATGCGATCGATGTGACCGGCGGCGCTCTTCTGGGTCTCCTTGACGTAGCGCAGGGCCGCGCCCGCGGCGCCTAAGGAAGCCCCGGCCTTCTCGACCCCGAAACCCTCGAGGGACTGCACCCCCAGATGGCTGAGCAGCAGCTGTCGGCCGCGCTTGAGATCGAAGGCATCGGCCCCGAGAAAGGCGAGCGCGGGGCGGCGGGCGAACACCCGCAGCAGCGGCTCGAGCTTCTCTTCAGAGCCTTCGGGCACGAGCAGCTCGCGCGGGCTGGCGCGCGACACTTCGTCGGAGACCGCCGAGAAGGGGCCCGGCTGAATGACAGCGAATTCCCCGGTGCTGGCGTCGATGATCGCGGCGCCCCACTCGTCTTCCCCGTCGGCTGGCAACACCGCCACCAGGAAGTTGTTCTCGCGGGCCTCGAGCACGTCGTCGTCGAGCACCATGCCCGGAGTCACCACCCGGACCACGTCGCGTTTGACGATGCCCTTGCCGGGCGGGGTCAGCTGCTCGCAGATGGCGACCTTCTCGCCCGCTTCGATCAGGCGGGCGATGTAGCGCCGGGCCGCGTGGTACGGCACCCCGCACATCGGCACCCGGTCGCTGCCCTTGGCGCGCGAGGTCAAGGTGATCTGGAGCAGCTCGGCCGCTTTGATCGCGTCGTCGAAGAACAGCTCGTAGAAGTCGCCCAGGCGAAAGAACAGCAGGGCGTGGGGGTGCTGGGCCTTCACCTCGAGGTACTGCTTCATCATCGGCGTCAGGGTCGACGCGTCGACGATCTCAAGGGGAATGATCTCTTCAGCAGCGGCGCTCACCGCGAAGTCGTCTAGCACGCGTGTCCCCCCTTGGATCGCTTCAGAGGCCAGCCTCCAACTGCAGCTGGGCCTGGGCGTCGTCATCGGTGTCAGGCTCGGCGTCCATCACCTTTTCGGCGGCGAGCAGCTTCTCGGGTTTGTTCGCGCGGGCCCCCAGCTGAAGCACCTTGTTGGCGATGCTCAAGACGTTGCCCTTGCCGGTCGAGAGGCGCCCGCGGGCGGCCTCGAACGCGTTCTGTGCCTGGCCCAGCCGCTCGCCCACCTCGTTGAACGATTCGAGGGCGGCGGAGAGCTTGTCGATCATCTTCCCCGCCTCTTCGGCGATGCGCTGGGCGTTGAGGGTCTGCCGTTCGCTGCGCCACACGTGATGCACCATCTGCAAGGTGGCGAGCACGGTGGTGGGGCTGCACACCATCACCCGCTGCCTCAGCCCCTCTTCGGACAGCTGGGGATACCGGGAGAGGGCGGCGTGGAAGGCGGCTTCGCTGGGCACGAAAAGAAACACGAAGTCGAGCGATCTCTCCTTGAGCACCGACTGGTAGTCCTTGGCCGAGAGCAACTTGACGTGCGTGCGCAGCGACTGCACGTGCATGTCGAGATCGCTCTCGCGCTCTTCCTCGTTGAGGGCGCGGGTCGAGGCCACGAAGGCCTGCAACGAGCACTTGGCGTCGATCACGATGGCGCGGTTGGGCGGCAGGTAGATCAGCGCATCAGGCCGGCGGTGGCCGCCCTCTTCGTTCTGGTGGTCGACCTGGAGCTCGTACTCGCGGCCCTCGGTGAGCCCGGCGGTGGCCAGCAGGCTCTCGAGCACCAGCTCGCCCCAGTCGCCCTGGGCCCGTGATTCGCCGGTCAGCGCCCGGGACAGCGCGGCCGCGTCTTCATGCAGCTTGCTCTGGGTCTCGGCGAGCAACCGCAGGCGCTCGAGCAACGAGGCGCGATCGCGGCTTTCCTGATCAGCGGTCACCTGAAATTTTTCCTCGAACTCCTTCAAGCGCTCGCGCACGGGCGTCAGCAGGCCCTCGAGGCTCTTGTGATTCTGCTCGAGCATGGTGCGGCCCTTCTCTTCGAGCAGCTTCTGGCCCAGGGCTTCGAACTCGAGGCGCATCGCCTGGCGGGAGCGTTCGAACTCAGTCGCGCGTTCTTCGGTGCGCGCGCGTTCGGCGTCGAGCAGCGACTCGGTGCGCACCAGCGCTTCGCTCAGTTCCTTCACCTGGTCGGGCAACTTCTCGAGGGCCTCGCGTCTTTCGAGCCCGGCGCGCGCTTCGGCGTCGGCGCGGGCGAGTTGAGCCTGGGACTGCTTGAGCTGGCTGGTGAGCGTGTTCTCGGTGGTGCGCAGCTGATCGACCTGGGCGGCCAGCATGCGCCCCACGGCGTCGGCGCGAGCGAACTCGGCGCGGGTCGTGGTGAGCACCGCGGAAAGCTGTTCTTCGTCGCGGGTCAGCCCGGCGAGCTGCTGCTCGACCCGCCCGAGCATGGTGTCGCGCGCGGCCAGCTGGGCCCGGGTGGTGGCCAGTTCCATTTCCATCACCCGCGCGGCCCCTTCTCGGGAACGGCGCGCGAGCAGCCACCCCAGCGCACCGCCGACGATCAACCCGAGCATTGTGAGCGCGAGACCCATGATCAGGGCGTGTACCAGAGGGGTACGACACGCCCCTTCCAGAGCCGGCCAACTCCTCGGAAGAACTCGATCTCGATGCGCGACCGCCTGGCCTCAGCCAGCGACCGCTCGGCGGGGGCCCGCGCACCACCGCCTCAGAAGGGGACACGCTGGGTCCATGGTCGAGCCGCAGAGCCCCGTCCCCGAAGCGCCGCGCTGGTACCCCCATCGATTGCTCGATCTGGTGCTGATGCAGCGGGAGCAGCTGCACACCCAGATCGCGCGCGATGAACACCTCTGGTGGCTGGTGGGCTCGCTCGCGGCCGGCACGCTGCTGTATGCACTGCCCTTCGGCGCAGTGCTGGGCCTGGCGAAGTTCTGGCGGGTGGCGGTGCTGCTGCTCGGCTCGGTCGCCATCTGCGTCCCCTCATTGCACGTGGTGGGCGCGTTCATCGGCTCGCGGCTGCAACTGGCCCAGACGCTCTGCCTGGCGCTGGTGATTTCCTCGGTGGCGGCGCTCTTCACCTTCGGCTTCTTCCCGATCATCTGGTTTTTGGCCGCCACCATGGAAGAAGGCTCGTTCATCAGCGCCGGGGCGATCGCACTGGGGTTGTTGTGCCTTTCGCTCGCAGCCGGGGTGACCCAATTTCTCCGGTCCCAGCACGCGGTGAGCCTGCTGAGGGAATTCAAGCCGACCTTTAAGGTGCTGCTCGGAGGGTGGCTGGTGCTGCTGGTGTTCATCACCGCGCGGTTGGCGATGGCGCTGGGGCTGTGAAGAAGCTGCTCACGCTGATCGGCGGGGCGGCCGTCTACGGCTTCTCAGTGGGCTGCGCGCACAGCCTCACCTTCGGCCTGCACAACCTCCTCAAGTTCCCCCTGTTGCTCTTGCTCACCGCGGCGATCTGCGCGGTCGCGTATCACCTGGTGGCGAGCTTCGCGGGCGCGCGGCTCGCTTTCGCCGAGGTGCAGGCGCTCACCTTCGCGCTCTTCGCCGACACCTCCGTGATGCTGGCTTCGCTTTCACCGGTGGGGCTCTTTCTCTCGCTCAACCACGCGCGCCCCACCGAAGCGGGGCTGCACGAGTACCCGCTTTTTCTGGGCTTCAACGTGGTGCTGATCGCGGTCAGCGGCCTCACCGCGCTCTGGCGCCAGACGCGCGGCCTGATGCAGAAGGCGCAGCTGAGCGGTGGGCGCGGGGCGGTGGTGGTGGGCAGCTGGCTCGCGCTCACGTTGCTGGTGGGCAGCCAGGCCGCCTGGTTCTTCAGGCCCTTTTTCGGGGTCGCCACCATCCGCGCCGAAGACACGCCCTTCTTCCTCGGGACCCGCCCGGACTTCCGCGGCGCGACCAACTTCTACGAGGCAGTCTGGGAGATCTTCTCGCCGCCCCCTTCGATCACGGGTTCGGGAGCAGCCGCTTGCCAGTCTTCGCGTCCCACACCACCAGCTGCTTGCGATCGAACAGGCCGAGCACGCGGGGTGGGTTCGGCAACAGGGCCTGAACGGGTGCATACGGCCCCTCGAGCTTCGGGAGCTTCGGGAGCTTCGGGACCTCGGGCGGCCAGATTCGGGCCTCGACGGTTTGGGCAAGCAGCGTCGCAGCGCGATACTCATTCTCGAACGCCTCGAGCTCACCCAGGCGCTTCGTCGCACCGAATTTCTTCAAGAGCACCCGGGCCTTCGCGAAGCTTCCTTTCAACGGCACCTCCCGCAGCGCGGAGAGCGCAGCGCCCAGCTCCTTCTGGCCGCCGTCGGGAAATGCTCCCCAGCGATACGGAGGAAAATTGCGGACCCCGTTCATCACCGGCTCGAGCGAGGGCAACCGGAGCTCGGTGACCTGGTTTCCTGCTTGCGATTGCAGGAACACGAACAGCGACTTTTCGTCGAGCGAGAACGCGATCGAGCTGCCCTGGAGTTTCTTGATGGCGAAGCTCGCGAGCCGCTTCCCCGTGTTCGGGTTCCACAAGGCGACCGAGTTGTCGCCGCCGCGAACGACGCTCGCGCTCCAGGAGGCGATCGTCTTGCCCGAGGAAGAATGGGCGAGGTCTTTCACTTCGCCTTTGGGGTGTCCGGTGAAGACCGTGAGCAGCTTCCCGCTGACGGGATCGAAGCGCTTGAAGTTGCGCGCCCCGCCACCACGCTCTTCGAGTCGGGGCTGACCGCGATCGAGTTGAGAAACTCCAGGCCGCGCCCGCCCACTGTGGTGATCCGGTGCAACCGGGTGCCGGTGAAGGAGTCCCAGATGCACAGCGCCCCATCGTGCCCGGTGGAAAACAGGAACCGCCCCTCGGGGCTCGCGGCGGCCGTGCAGATCGTCGCGCCCTTCTCGTGGCTCAGCGCCGGGGTGGGCGCCGTCTCGGCCTTCTCACGAAGGGGGCGAGCAGCGCCTTCATCGGGGGGTCGAGCTTCACGTACTGGTTGCGAAACCCCATGTCGGTTCGTTGGCCCGGCGGGTAAAGGGCGTACTGAACGGGTTTCGCGCTCCAGCCCAGCAGCCGGCCCTGCTCGTCGAAGGCGGCGAACGAGACGAGAATTCGGCCTTCCTTGAAGCCGAGCACGCTAATTCCCACGCGCACCCGCTCGAGGTCGATGAAGTCTCTCGCGGTGGAATACCCGTCGCTCGACCACGCATCGGGGACGATTTTGATACCCGCGGAGGCGATCAGCTTCTGCATGGCAGCCGCGTGCCAGCGCCCGTTTTTGACCTCGGCCTGGAACGGGAAGTCTTCCAGCGTGCTCGTGGGGGCGGGGACCATGAGGGCTTCACCCCGGCGGGAATCCCCAGGTGCAAAGGGAGCTCACGGGCCCGAGGGTCACCACCATGCCCAGCCAATGCCGAGCGCGCCGGTCATCGAAAACCAGGGCACTGGGACGGAGCTCGGAGGGGCATAGACTCCCCCGCCCAGCAGCCGAACGCCGGGCGCGACCTCGAAGAAGATCGACAGCCCGTTTCTCCGGCGCTCGCTTCGTTCCCGCGAGAGCGGCGCGATCACCAGCCGCACAGGAACGAACAACCCGAGCGCTGAAGAAAGGTCTTGCGCCACCAGGGCTCCCAGGAAGCTGAGCGAGAGGCCCGTACCGAGGCTGACATGATCTGACAACGCAAAGTCGAGGCCGACGCCCAGCGAGCTCAGTTGCACCAGCACGATGGTGCACACGGTGAGTCGAACGACGAGGGAGGTGGTGTCTTGCCAGGTGGCGCCCAGCTCCTCTGAGACGCCCGGGCCCACGCCCGCGGCATAGCCACTGAAACCGACGGCGCCCGCCAGATGAACGGCGCCTCGCAGCCTCGTCTCGTGGCGTTCAGCGGCCGTCACCGGCGAGGGCCCTTCGCCTCGACCGTCACCCGCCGCCAACTGCATCACCACCAGTACCGTCAGCACGCGCCGGTTGTAGCGCCGTTCTGAAGGGCGCTGCGTGGAGCTGAAAGGTTTACTGGGAATGCGCGCCCCACGCGTGGAGACTCGGGGCGCCCGTGTTCTTCGTCGAGCTCACCGTGTTGGCGATCGCCTGCGTGGCGCTGCTCTCGATTTTCTGGAGCACGCAGAGTCTCGGCATCTCGCCCATGCCTACCGGCGGCAAGGTGAAGCGCGAGGTGCTCGCCCTCATTCCGGAAGACCTCGAGGGCGAGGTGCACGAGCTGGGCGCCGGCTGGGGCACCCTGGCCTGGGCCGTCGCGAGAAGGTGTCCGCGAGCGCAGGTGATCGCCTGGGAACGATCGCCGTTTCCGTTCTTGTTTTGCCGCTTGCGACTGACCCTTCAACCGCGCCCCAACCTCACCCTCCGCTTCGCCGACTTTCACCAGGCCGATCTGCGTCACGCGAAGCTCGTGCTCGCATACCTGTGGACCGGCGCGATGACGCAGCTGGGGCCGAAGTTCGAAACCGAGCTCGCTCCGGGAACGATCGTGATCAGCCACACCTTCGCCTGGAGAGGCCAGCAGCCCGAAGCCACCCGCATCGCCGCAGACCTCTATCGAACGCCTGTCTACCGCTACCGGATCACCGCAGGGACCCCGTGATTCGCGCCGTCCCTCTGCTGCTCACGGCGGCGGTGCCGTTCACTTTGCGCTGACGAAGCGCGCCGAACTGAAGGAGGCTCTGGGAATGGCGACGAAGAAGAAGCTCAAGGCGAAGGCGAAGCCCAAGGCGAAGGTCCTCAAGGCGAAGAAGGCCCCCGCGAAGAAGTCCGCGCCCGCGAAGAAGGCCGCCCCGCCCCCGAAGAAACCCGCGCCTGCCAAAAAGACCGAGCCGGCGAAGAAGCCCCTGCCTCCGAAGAAGAAGGCCCCCGTGGCCGCGGAGGCCTCGACCCAGCAACTGGCCTTCGCCGAGATCATCGGAGACATCGAAGAGCGCATGGCGCTCGATCGCCTCAACGACGCGCAGTGACGCCTGCCCGGTCGACGACGCCCGTTCCGTGAATTGCCCACCCACCCTTCCCGTGGTTGGGTGAGCGGGTGATTCGAGAAGCCTTTCAGGACCTCAACCGCCTCCGGCAGATCTCGTTGATCGCCGCGCGGTACGGCTTCGTCGATCTCCTCGACCGCAGCGGAGTTCGAAAGAAAGAAGAAGGCACCCCCGAAGCGGCCGAAGGCGTGCGCGCGGCCACCGTCGCCCGCCGCTTTCGCATGATGCTCGCGGAGCTGGGTCCCACCTTCGTCAAGCTCGGCCAGGTGATGTCGACCCGCGCCGATCTGCTGCCGCGCGAGTTCATCGAAGAGCTCGAGACCCTGCAGGACAAGGTGCCCCCGGTGCCCTTCGATCAGGTGCGCAAGGTGGTGAAGGAAGCCTTCGGCAAGGAACTCGAAGAAGTCTTCGGCGAGTTCACCCCGGAGCCCGTCGCCGCCGCCTCGATGGCCCAGGCGCACAAGGCGAAGACCCGCGAAGGCGAAAACGTCATCGTCAAGGTGCAGCGTCCCGGCATCACCGAACAACTGCGTGCTGACCTCTCGGTGCTGCACTACCTCGCGCGCGCGCTCGAAGCGGTGATCGAAGAAGTCGGCGTCTACACGCCTACCGGCATCATCGAAGAGTTCGACAAGGCCGTGCACGAGGAGCTCGATTTCTTGAACGAGGCCGCGAACATTCGGGCCTTCTACAAGAACTACGTCGGCATCACCCACACGCGCATCCCGAAGGTCTACGAAGATCTGACCGCGCGCACCGTGCTGACGATGGAGTACTTCGACGCGCCCAACCTCACGCACGCGAACCTCGACGAAGAGGGCAAGAAGACCATCGCGAAGACGATTCTCGAGGGAGCGTTCAAGCAGCTCTTCGAAGACGGTCTCTTTCACGGTGACCCCCACCCGGGAAACCTGCTGGTGCTCGAGGGGCCGGTGCTGGGCCTGATCGACTTCGGCCTGGTGGGCCGGGTGACGCGCCAGATGCAGGACACCCTGGTGCAGCTGGTGCTCGCGATCGGCCTGAAAGATTCTGAATCGGTCGCGCGGTTGCTCTATCGCCTCGGCACCCCGGACACGCGCACCAACCTGATGGCGTTTCGCACCGACATCGACGCGATTCTCACCACGTACATGCCCACGTCGCTCAAGGACGTGAACACCCGCCACCTGCTGGCGGACATCTTGAACCTGGCGGTGAAGTTCAAGATTCGCATCCCGCGCGAGTTCGCGATCCTCTCGCGGGCGTCAATCGCGATCGAGGGCGTGCTGCGCTCGCTCTACCCAGACCTCCCGATCAACGACATCTTCCTGCCCTACGCCAAGAAGCTGCTCGCCGAGCGGTACGACCCCACCCAGCTGCAGGGCGGCGTGATGAAGGCGCTGCTTCGTTTGCAGGGCGCGGCCACCGATCTGCCCGTGCAACTGCAGCAGATTCTGCTCGACCTCGAGTCAGGCAAGTTCACCGTGACGGTGAAGGGCGATCAGATGGCGGAGCTCAACGCCAGCCTGCGCGCCTTCGCCGTGGTGGCCTTCGCGGGCCTGTGCGCGTGCGGCTTCATCATCGGCACCTTCATCGCCTTCGCGAACAAGCCGTTCGAGGTCTGGGGCGTGCCGGTGCTCGGGGTGTTCGGCATCGCGGCGACGATCTTCCTCTTCAGCACCGCGGTGGTCCGCCAGCTGTGGACCGGCTTTCGCAAGGTGTCGATCAAGCGCTTCATCGGAAAAAAATGAGTTTCAGGGCAAGGTCTTCGGATCGAGCCCGGCGAACGCCTGCAGCAGCTTTTCCCGCGCGGCGCTCTCGTTCCACAGCTCGCGTTTGGGCATCAGCAGCACCCTCACCGTGCCTTTGGGCACCAGGGCCCGCGCGACGATCAGTTCGTTCACCGTCATGTTCTGCAAGGTGAGCACGGTGCC
>JAYVNA010000141.1:0-47692 GCA_043758715.1 Archangium sp. | reverse complement strand
TCGAGCAGGTGCGAAAGCAGGTCATAGTGATCCGGTGGTTCTGAATGGAAGGGCCATCGCTCAACGGATAAAAGGTACTCCGGGGATAACAGGCTTATCTCCTCCAAGAGTTCACATCGACGAGGAGGTTTGGCACCTCGATGTCGGCTCATCGCATCCTGGGGCTGGAGCAGGTCCCAAGGGTTAGGCTGTTCGCCTATTAAAGCGGTATGCGAGCTGGGTTCAAAACGTCGTGAGACAGTTTGGTCCCTATCTTCTGTGGGCGTAGGAGGCTTGAGAGGCTCTGACCTTAGTACGAGAGGACCGGGTTGGACATACCTCTGGTGTACCAGTTGCGACGCCAGTTGCATCGCTGGGTAGCTATGTATGGATTGGATAACCGCTGAAAGCATCTAAGCGGGAAACCGACCTCAAGAATTGGCCTCCCGGAGCGTAAGCTCCATGAAGACCCGTTGTAGACTACGACGTTGATAGGCCGGGTGTGTAAGTACAGCAATGTATTGAGCTAACCGGTACTAATGGGTCGTTCGGCTTGCTTTACCTTTTATCTCGATGACGCAGGCTTTCGGGCCTGGTGTTGACTCGAGATCGAGGTCGAGGCCCCTGCAGCGCTGCCTTCCAAGGAGGGCACTGCGCAGATGAATCAACACAAACTCAAAATTGAATCCTTACCCTTCGTATGCACTCTTTCTAACCAGAATTCCGGTGGCTATGTCGGAGGGGTCACACCCGTTCCCATCTCGAACACGGAAGTTAAGCCCTCCAGAGCCGATGGTACTCCGCGGGAAACCGCGCGGGAGAGTAGGTCGCTGCCGGATGTTATGCCCCCACCTCGTGAAAACGAGGTTGGGGGCTTTTTTTTGCCTCGCGTTCGAGGCGTCACCGGGAGGCTACCTGCCCAGGTGGCCACCAGGCTGATTGACCTACCTCCGCGAGACGACTATCGTTTTTCTCTCTCTGGCCGCCCCTGCTGCACCTGTTTCCACGGCCCGAGCGTCTGAGCGACTGACCTGATGAAGAAGCCCAGCCTCTTCGGCAAGTACCTGCTCCTTGAGCGCCTCAACGTGGGTGGCATGGCCGAGGTGTTCGTGGCCAAGGCCTTCGGCGTCGAGGGGTTCGAACGGATCCTCGCGATCAAGAAGATCCTCCCCACGATGGCGGAGGATGAAGAGTTCATCACGATGTTCATCGATGAGGCGCGGATCAGCGTTCAGCTGAATCACGCGAACGTCGTTCACATCCACGAGCTCGGCAAACACGACGACGCCTACTACATCGCGATGGAGTACGTGCCAGGCAAGGACCTGCGCTCGCTCCTCGAACGGTTTCGCCGGCGCAAGGAGATCATGCCGACGGCGATGGCCGTCTACTGCGCCACCAAGATCTGTGAAGGGCTCGACTACGCGCACCGGAAGAAGGATGCGCGCGGTCAGGAGCTGTTCATCATTCACCGCGACGTCTCGCCCCAGAACATCCTCATCTCGTTCGAAGGCGAGGTGAAGATCATCGACTTCGGCATCGCCAAGGCGGCGAACCGGAGCCAGAAGACCCAGGCGGGTATTCTCAAGGGCAAGTTCGGCTACATGAGCCCCGAGCAGGTGCGCGGACTGCCGATTGACCGGCGCTCAGACATCTTCGCGGTGGGCGTGATCATCTACGAGATGCTCACGGGCGAGAAGTTGTTCGTCGGTGAGTCAGACTTCTCCACCCTCGAGAAGGTGCGCAACGCCGAAGTGCCGACGCCGCGCCAATTCAACCCGAACATTCCTGCCGGCCTCGAGAAGGTCGTGATGAAGGCGCTCGCCCGGGAAGCGGAGGAGCGCTACCAGTGGGCCAGCGACCTGCAGGAGGACCTGATGCGGTTCCTCCTCGCGGGCGACGCCATCTATTCCGGCAAGCACCTCGGCGCGTTCATGAAGGACGCGTTCGCCGAAGACGTGCTGCGCGAGAACGAAAAGATGGAGCGCTTCGCTTCGGTCGAGAAGCCCGACCAGGTCGAGGCCTCCACCGTGAGCGCGCCCCCCACCAGGCCCGCGCCGCCTCCGGCCCCGCGCCGCAACACCGCGCAGCCCTCCGCCGCGATTTCCGCCCTCTCGGGTTCAGGCTCGGGATCTCCGCGCCGCAACACCCAGGGCGTCGCCGTCGCCACCGGTTCAGGCGCGGTCGCGATGGGGCTGCAGAGCGCGAAGATCGACATTCCGCCTCCGACTGATGAGGAATTGGCGGAGATGGACGGCGCTAAGGATCGCACCGTGATGGTGTCGCTCGACGCCACCGACAACGCCACCGCGGTGGGCACTTCGCCCTTCGCCTCCCAGCAGCCAGAGCCGACCGCCCCCGCGGCGCGGCAGCTGCGGCCGGCGGCGCCGACCTCGAATTCCACCACGCAGGACAATCTCAAGCCGGCGGGCAGCCCGCGGGGCAGCCTCAAGAGCCTGCGCGATCTCCCCGCAGACGAGACGCTGGTGCCCCAGCCGCGCAGCTCGCTGGTCGATGACGACACCGGGTCGCATGACCTGCGCCCCATCGAGATGACGGGCTTCCGCCCCGCGCTCGAGGTGGGCTCCGACGCCAGCACCGGCGAGCAGAGCGCTTACGACTCGACCATTCCCCCCAAGAGCAACGCCAAGCCGAAGATCGTGATCGGCGATGCCCCCGTGGGCGGGGCGACGAGCATCGGCCCTTCGCCCTTCGCGGCGAAGAACGAGACCCGCATGTACGAGCGGGAAGAGGGCGAAGAGGCCGAAGAAGCCGACCCGGAAGCTCAGGACGATCAGGAGCAGGATCAGGAACAGGACGAGCAGCAGGACCTCGACCCGTCTGAAGAGGAAGCTGAGCAGGCCGAAGAGGAAGCCCCTTCACAGGAAGAGGCCGACCCGACCAGCGTTCCGACCCCTCAGCGCAAACAGCCGCCCAAGCCCCCGGTCCGAAAGCCCGCGGCCAAGGCGGCCCCTCCTTCCGATGGGAAGCGCAAGGGCCTGCTGATCGCCATCGCCGCCACCGCCGTGCTGGCCCTGGTGGTGATCATCGCGGCGGCCGTGAAGTTCACCGGCGGCCCCAAGAGCGCGGTCTTCATCAACGCGACTCCGAAAGACGTGCCCTTCTCGGTCACGATCAACCCCGGCCAGATTCGCATCGACAAACCGACCAAGGCCATCGAGCTCGAGCCGGGCGAGTACACGCTCGAGTTCAAGCCTTCGGCGCCTGGCTATCTGAGTTCCAAGAAGCCCATTTCGCTCAAGCCCGGCAAGACGGCTCCGATCAACGTTACCTTCCAGCGCTCGGGTGCCGAGCCCGATGGCCCCGGAACCGAGCCCGCCACCAAGCCGCCCGACGTCAAGACCCCCCCGGACACCAAGAACCCGGAACCGAAGAATCCCGAGCCGGTTGCGATCACGCTCTGGACTGCGGTGATCAGCAGCGACGAGCCCGGGGTTGAGGTCTCGCTCGACGGGAAGCCGCGCGGCACGACGCCAGTGACCGTGAAGGACCTGGCGATCGACAAGACCTACGAGTTCACCGCCAAGAAGGCGGGCTTCGAAAGCCAGACGTTCTCCCTGTCGAACTCCGACAAGAAGGAGAAGCTCCAGAAGACGCTGGCGATGGTGAAGGTGGCGGTCGTGAAGGCTGACCCCCCGCCCAAGGCCGATCCTCCGCCGAAGGCCGACCCGCCTCCGAAGGCCGACCCCCCGCCCAAGAAGGACCCGGTCGTGGTGGTGAAAGCCGATCCCCCGCCGAAGAAGGATCCCCCTCCGAAGGCCGATCCTCCTCCCAAGAAGGACCCCCCCAAAAGCAAGGTGATGGGCAAGGTGGCGTTCGCTTCCAAGCCGACCGGCGCCGAAGTCTGGGTAGACGGGAAGAACACCGGCAAGAAGACGCCCGTGCCGCAGCCGCAAGCGCTCGAGCTGAGCGTGGGCAAGCACAAGGTGGTCTTCAAGCTCGACGGCAAGAGCTCCGCTCCCCAGGAGTTCGAAGTCACCGACGCGAACAAGGACAAGCCGCTGGTGGTCAAGGGCGAGATCTAGCCTCGGCGAGGCTTCAAGAAGTCAGCGGCCCGTGGCATAGGTGGGCCATGCAGACGACCGCATCGCCCTCAGCTCCTGCCCCCGTGAACGCCGCGGAGGCGCAGCCCTTCACGTACCCGCTCACGCGTTCCTTCGTCGAGCCCGACTGGACTCGCATTCCCGGCTTTCAGGGCGTGTCCACGCAGGACTGGGAGAGCGCGCTCTGGCAGCGGCGCAACACCATCAAGAACCTCAAGGAGCTCAAGGCCGCGCTTGGCGCGCTGTTGCCTGATTCGCTCGCCGAATCGATCGATCGCGATCAGCGCGAGCGCGCGACGATGTCGATTCTGATCACGCCTCACATGGTCAACACCATGAACACGGAGGACCTCTGGACCGACCCGTTGCGGCGCTACATGCTGCCGGCGTTCGCCGACCGGAACACCGCGTGGCCCAACCACCCGATGGCCTCGCGCGATTCGTTGCACGAAGCCGAGATGTGGAAGGTCGAAGGCCTCACGCACCGCTACCCCACCAAGGTGCTGGCGGAGCTGTTGTCGACCTGCCCCCAGTACTGCGGTCACTGCACCCGCATGGACCTGGTGGGCAACGACGTGCCGCAGGTCGAGAAGCTGAAGTTCTCGATCGCCCAGCCCGAGCGCTGGAACAAGATGCTCGAGTATCTGCGCCAGACGCCGACCGTTCGTGACGTGGTGGTGTCGGGTGGCGACGTGGCCAACGTGCCCATCGGCCAGCTCGAGAGCTTCGTCACTCAGCTGCTCGACATTCCGAACATTCGCGACATTCGCCTCGCCTCCAAGGGGCTGATGGGCATTCCTCAGCACTGGCTGCAGGACAACGTGCGCTCGGCGCTCGAGCGCATCGGGAAGAAGGCCTTTGATCGCAACGTGGACATCGCGGTGCACACGCACGTGAACAACGCGAACCAGGTGACGCCGTTGCTGGGCCGGGCCGCGAAGATGTTGTTCGAGGTGGGCTTCCGCGACGTGCGCAACCAGGGCGTCTTGCTGCGCGGGGTGAACGCCACTTCACGCGACCTGCTCGAGCTCTCGTTCATGCTGCTCGATCACGCGCGGATCCTCCCGTACTACTTCTACATGTGCGACATGATCCCCAACTCCGAGCACTGGCGGGTCTCGGTGGGCACGGCGCAGAAGCTCCAGCACGACATCATGGGGTACATGCCGGGCTTCGCCACGCCGCGCATCGTGTGCGACGTGCCGTACGTGGGGAAACGCTGGGTGCACCAGGTCGCCAACTACGATCGCGAGAAGGGCATCTCGTACTGGACGAAGAATTACCGCAACGGGATCGAGATGAACGACCCCGAAGCGCTCAACCGCCAGTACGAGTACTACGACCCGGTCGCGGATCTCCCCGAGGCAGGTCAGGCGTATTGGCGCGAGCACGCGGCGCGGGTCACGCCTTCTCACTCGGTGCACGCCTAAAGGCGACCCCGTGACTTCCCCCGGGACGACCTTCGAGCTGAGCCGGCCCGCGGATCCCGCGGAGCGGCGGCGTGCGCTCTTTCCCGAAGCCACCGACGCGGAGTGGGGTGACTGGCGGTGGCAGATGCGCCACGCCGTTCACGACGCGGCGGGGCTCGCGAAGGCGGTGCCGCTCACCGATGACGAGCGGGCGGGGTTGGACGAGACCGCGAAGCTCTTTCGGGTGGGCGTCTCGCCCTACTACCTGTCGTTGATCGACCCGGCGCACCCGCTGTGCCCGGTGCGCATGCAGTCGATTCCGGTGAAGGCCGAAGCGCGAATTCGCCCCGGCGAGCTGTCGGACCCGCTGGGAGAAGACCCTCATCGCCCGGTCGAAGCGATCGTTCACAAGTACCCCGACCGGGTGCTCTTTCTGGCGACTGATACCTGCTCGGTCTACTGCCGGCACTGCACCCGCCGGCGCATCACCAAGGGCGGCGAAGCCGAACTGACCCGCACCGCGCACGAGCAGGGCATCGCGTACATCCGCGAGCACCCCGAGGTCAGGGACGTGTTGATCAGCGGAGGCGACCCGCTGCTGCTCTCAGATGAGCGATTGGATCAGCTGCTCGCCCCGCTGCGCGCAATTCCCCACGTGGAGATCATTCGCATCGGCACGCGCATGCCGGTGACCTTGCCGATGCGCGTGACCGAGGCGCTGGCGAAGGTGCTCCGGCGACACGCGCCGCTGTTCGTAGTGACGCACTTCAACCACCCCAAAGAAATCACCCCAGAGTCGCGGGTCGCTTGCGAGCGGTTGGTCGACGCGGGTGTCCCGGTGGAAAATCAGACGGTGCTGATGCGGCGGCTCAATTCCGACGCGCGCATCATCAAAGAACTCAACCACGCGTGCCTGAAGATGCGGGTGCGCCCGTACTACCTGCACCAGATGGACGTCGCGGAGGGCTGCGAGCACCTGCGCACTCCCATCGCCACGGGCGTGGAGATTCTGGAAAAGCTGCGCGGGTGGACCTCGGGCCTCGCCGTGCCCCATCTGGCGGTCGATCTGCCAGGGGGCGGTGGCAAGGTGACCCTGCAGGCCAGCTACGTCATCGAGAATGCGCCCACCCAGACCGTGCTGCGCAGCTATCGCGGCGAGCGGTACACCTACCCGGAGCCCGAGGTGACCGACTGCACCTGCCCCTACGATTCGGTCTGGACCCACCGGTGAGCAACCGGGCCCGCACCGCCGAGGTGTTCGGCTTCTGGACGCTGCTGGTCGGGGCGCTGGCGATGTTCCTGTGGCGCTTCAGTATTCAGCCCGGGGGCTTGTCGGCCGATCAAGCTGAGTCGCTGGTGCTGGCCCGTTCGCTGGTGGGCGGGCTGGGGCTGCGGTTGACGCAATGGTCGAGTGCTTCGCCGGGGCCGGCCAACCTGGTCTGGCTCGGGGTGCAGGCGCTGGTGCTTCGCCTCGGCGGGAGCATCGAAGCGTGGCTGCCGCGGCTGTCGGCGTTGCTGCTGGGCTGCTCGTTGGTCGCGGTCGCGCTGCGAGGCGCCCTGGTGTGGCGGCGAGCGGTGCAGATCGAAGATGTGCTGCCTGCGCTGGGGCTGAGCCTGGTGACGGCCACCGCCGATGCCGCGGCGCTGGGCAGCGGTTCGACCGGTTGGGTGTTGGCGTTGGCGGTGGTGGTGCTGGTGACGGGGCGCGGGCTGTCGACGGGTCGCAGCACGGCGCCCGCGATGGCCATCGGGGCCTTGAGCTTGTTCAGGCCTTCGGCGATCTGGTTGCTGCTGGTCACGGTGCCCGCCTGGTGGGTGGCGGCGCGGATCGAGGGCCGGCCGGGGGTTCGCGAAGCGCTGCGTTTCCTGGTGACGGGGCTGTTCATCGCGGCGCTGGTGTTCGGGTTCCGGTTCCTGGTGCTGGGGTCGTTGCCGTTCGAAGGGCTGCTCCCTTCGTCAGATGGCAGCGACGGCACTCTGGGTTTTGTTTCCCGGCAGTCGCGCTGGATCTTCGCGGCGCTGGCGGGTGCGCTGGTCGCCGGCGTGTGGCGGCGCTTTCATCTGCGCGGCGGCGGCACGCTGCTGGCCTGGGTGTTGATGACGCTGGTGCTGGCGAACTGGACCGATTCGGCGCGCACCTTGTTCCTGGGCTGCGTGCCGCTGCTGGCGATGCTGGTGGGGGACGGGTTGTCGGCCGCTCGTACGGGCTTCGACGGCGTCGAAGCCTCCCAACGTTCGCTTTCCGGCTTCGCGTTCGTGAGCCTGGTGCTGCTGCTCTCGTTGGCCACGATGACCTCGTTCTCGCTCAGCCCGATCATGCCGGTGGCCGGCCCCGTTGCCGCCAGGCCGGAGCTCAGCAACGAGCTGTCGACGCGGGGCGTGCGCCAGCCGTTAATTGCGTGGAGCGATGCCGTCGAGGCAGCCACGCTCTTCCCGAGCGGGCGGGTGGTGGTGGTCGGCCGGCCCAGCCTCGCGGTGGAAGACCTGCTGGTGAGCGAAGGCCCGCCTGACGTGGTCGATCTGCGCATCGCCGTCGAGGGAATGCCGCGGCTGGCAGCGTCGATGAGCCCCGGGCCCGGCGCGTGGTGGTTGGCCGAGCAGTCGCCCGATGACGACCCCCGCTGTCCCGAGGGGCGCCTGGCCCTGCTGTCGATCAGCCCCGAGCAACTGCTCACCCAGCTCGAACGCGACGTGATGGAGGAGCAGGTGCAACGTGGGCTCTCGCGTTGGCGGTGTGCCCTTGGCGCACTGGGAGCGGCGCAGCTGCCGGAAGACAGAGATCGACGCGGGCTGGCCGACAAGGTGGCCGGGCAATCCGCGGTGTTCGAGCGGCAGGGCAGGCTCGAGCTGGCCCTGCGGGCGGCCTCGCTGGCCGCTTCACTCGACGGCGAAGACGTTCAGCGGCGCGCGCGGGCCGAGCGGCTCCGCACCCGCTGGTTGTCCTCTCGCTGAGCGCGTTTCACACCGCGGGGCCGACGACCGCCAACGCCTCGCGCTCGAAGTCGATCACGCGCCGCGCGGCGCTGCGAATGTCTTCCGCGGTGACCGCCGCGATCTCCTCGGGGTACTTCAAGAACGCGTCGGCCCCCAGCCCGTAGCAGGCGTCGAGCGCCATCACGCCCGCGCGCGCCCCGTTGCGCTGCAGCCCGATGCCCTGGGTTCCGATCAAGTGTTCCTTCGCGCGCGCGAGCTCGGCGTCGCTGACGAGTTCGTCACACAGCTTGGCAAGCTCGGCCCGGATGCCCGCCAGCGCCGCCTCGACCTTCTCGGGGCTGGTGCCCATGTAGACGCTGAACGAGCCGGCATCGATGCCTTCCATCAGCATCGCGGACACGCTGTAGGCCATCGAGCGTTTGTCGCGCAGTTCCATGAAGAGGCGGCCACTCTGGCCCGAGAGCAGGGTCTGCATCACTTCGAGCCCGCGTCTCCAGGGGTCGGTCATGCGGGCGCCGGGGAAGCCGAGCACCAGGTGGGTCTGCGCCTTCTGCAACGCGCGGCGCGTTTCTCGGCGGCCGGTCCTGGGCGGCTCGACGGCGACCTGAGGCGCGGCGGCGGCCTGGGCCCGGGTGCCGCCCAGGGCTGCCGTCACCCGCTGCAGCACGGTCTCGGTGTCGACGTCGCCCACCACCGCGAGGGTCATCTGCGACGGATCCATCCACCTGGAGTGGTAGCCCCGCAGCGCGTCGGGCGTGAGCGCCTCGAGGGTGGCCTTTTCTCCCAGGGTCGAGAGCCGGTACGGGTGCGCGAGCCACAACGTGCGCGCGAAGAGCTCGAAGGCGAGCGAAGACGGGCGGTCATCGCGGCTGGCGATGTCCTGCAGTTGCTGAAGGCGCTCGCGCTCGAATTCCTCGTCGCTGAAGGCCGGGTTCGAGAGCGAATCGGCGAACAACTCGAAGGCCCGCTCGAAGTGTTTGCTGAGGAACTCGCCGCGCAATGACATCGAGTTGCGGCCGGCGATGGCCGAGAGGGAACCGGCCATGGAGTCGACCAGGTGGCTGAACGCTTCCGCGCCCAGCGTGGTGGTGCCGCGCGTGAGGGTGCGCGAGAGCAGGGAGGTCAGCCCACCCTGCTCGGGGGTCTCGTAGCGAACGCCGCCGTGGAAGCTCGCGCGCAGCGCCATCAGCGGCACCGAACGTTCTTCGCGGACGATCAGGCTGGCCCCGTTGGCGAGCTTTTCGACCGTGATGCCCGGCCGGGCCTTCTTCAGGTTGCCCACCAGGCGCAGGGGCGTGGGGGCCGCGATCTGCCGGGCGGGCAGGGTGGCGGGCCGGTTCGCGGACACCCGGGTGAGCACGTCGCGAACCTGCGTCTCGGTCAGCTGGGTTTCGGTCGGCAGCAGCCCCGTCACCACCGCGTCCTCGAACTTGAAGTAGCGATCGGCGACTTCGCGGAGCTGCGCGGCGGTGACCTGGCTGATGGCCTCGTAATACGAGGCCTCGCGCTCGAGCCCGCCCGCCATCGACTCGTAGTACCCGAGCTTGCGCGCGAGCCCCTGCACCGTTTCGCGCTGGTACACGGCCTCCGCTTCGATGAGCGACTTGATGGTCTCGACTTCGTCGCGCTCTGCTTCCACCCGCGTCATGGTGGCCATCACGCGCACGGTCTCTTCGAAGGCTTCGGCGAGGGTGGCCGGGGTGGTGGTGAGGGAGGCCGCGAACAGGCCGCGTTCACGCGGCGTCCAGGCCCAGGAGTTCACGTCGCGGGCGAGCGATCGTTTGCGGCGCACCTCGAGCGAGAGACGGGAAGCGTCGCCCTGGCCCAGCAGCATTGCCAGCACGTCGAGAGGTGCGGTGTCGGCGTGTTCGACCCCGGGGATCTGAAAGGCGAGGTGCAGATGCGCGTCTTTCACGTCATCGCGCGCGAGGGCCACCCGCACCCCGTGGAAGTCGGGCTCGGAAGGGCGGGAGAGCGGGGGCCTGGGCGCCCGGGCCCATTCGCCCCCGAAGAGCTCTTCGATCTGCGCGCGCAGCGTCGGCTCGTCGAAGTCGCCGACCGCCGAGAGCACCATGTTCGAGGGCTGGTAGTGCTTGCCGTAGAACGCCAGCACGCCGTCCCGGGTGTGGGCGCGCACGTTCGCTTCGAACCCGATCACCGGACGCCCATAGGGGTGGGTCTTGAATGCCTCCCCGAAGAGGGCTTTCGAGGCGCGGCGGGAGGGCATGTCGAGGCTGCGTTTGATTTCTTCGCAGACGACTTCGATTTCGCGGGTGAGCTCACCTTCGTCGAAGCTCGAGTTCCGCACGGCGTCGGCGAGCACGTCGAGGCCCTGCCAGGCGTGCCGGCTGGCCATCACCACGTGGTAGACGGTCTGATCGAAGCTCGTCCACGCGTTGATTTCACCCCCGTGGGCCTCGATGGAACGGGCGATTTCCCCGAGCCCACGCCGTGCCGTGCCTTTGAACAACATGTGCTCGTGGAGGTGGGCGAGGCCTACCTCTTCGGGGGTTTCGTCGGCGCTGCCCACCTTGACCCAAACCTGGAAGGCGACCACTGGGGCCTGCCGTTGCTGTTCCAGCACGACGGTCAGTCCATTGGTCAACCTGTAGCGAGCTGTCATTGCAGGCACGCTCTCAAGTTCGCGCTCGCGGGGGAAGGGGTTAGACTGGGCATCTGCTGCGCTCTTCCCCATGACTTCCGACGACCTTGATCCTCTCGCCAGCTTGCGAAGCGAGCTGGAAGAAGATGAGCCCCTCTTTCCCGCGCAGGCGGGCAGGCAGGCTTCCGTTCAGGTTCCGGCCCCGCAGAGGGCCGCGACAGCTGCGCCGGCGGCCGTGGCCCCGAAGACGACGCCGATGGCGGGCAAGCCGGCCGCGGGGCCTCCGCCGCTGCCTCCGAAACCGAAGACGGGTGCGCACGCGGCGATCTCGCCGCACCAGCCTCTTCATCAGCGGACCGCGGTCGTTCCGCCCAATGCGTCGCCGTCGTTGGGAGCACTTCAGGGGCTTCAACCTGCTCCGGCGTTCGCGATTCCCACGATTCCCAATTCGTTTCACCGGCCGCCTCCCGGCGATCCCTTTCAGGAGCCGGCCGAGCCGCGCATTCCGGTCGGGGTCGATGCCGAAGAGAAGCTGAAGGTCTTCCGCGGGATCATGAAGGGGAAGGACGAGGCGCTCGGCCGCGGGCGCGCGCTCTACCAGGCGGTCGATCTCGAAGCGCAGCAGCTGCGGGCGATCACCACCCAGATGAAAGGCCAGCTCGAGCTGGCGCTGGTCGAAATGCAGCGCGCGGCCGAGTACCCCCAGCAGGTCCAGTTGCTCAAGGACATGCTGGAGAAGGACACCGTCCGCGCGGACGCCGCCGAGAAGAAGATGGAGGATCTCGTCGTTCGGTTCGCGGAAGCGGACAACGAGCGGCGCGATCTGACCAACGCGCTGGCCGAGGTGGAACAGCAGTTCCGCGACGCCAGCAACCGTCTGGACGAAGAGCGCCGCTCGCGCCAGCAGCTGGCCGACGAGCTCATCGGCGTCAAAGAGGCGCTGGGCAACGCGCAAGACCGGGTCACCGAGCTGGCGGGGCGGCTGAGCGCGGCGAAGGAGCAGTACGACGCGCTCCAGTCGCAGGCTTCGAAGTTCGCCGAAGAGGCGCAGCAGCAGACGATGGAAGTCGATCGCCTCAAGGGTGAGATCGACGGCCACGTGCTCGAGCTGCAGGCCGAGAAGCAGCGCGCCGAGTCTGCCGAAGAGAAGCTCAAGGGGCTCGAGAGCGAGCAGGAATGGGCGAAGTCTTCGCTCGACCAGGCGCAAGCGCGCGTCACCGAGCTCGAGCAGGCGGTGGGCGAGCTCAAGGGCGAGAAGGAGGCGATCGAAGGTGAACTTTCCAATCGCCAGGGCGCCAACACCGATCTCGAAGGCCAGCTCAGCTCCGCGCGCGGTGAGAAAGAAGCGCTCGAGGCCGAGCTCTCGAGCCGGCAGGAGACGCTCAACGAGCAGCAGGGCCGCATCGAAGCGCTCGAAGCCGAGCTGGAGCGCTCGCAGCGTGATCAGGCGGACCGCATCGGCTCGCTCGAGTCGCAGCTGCGGGAAACGCAGGGCCTCGCGCGCACCCAGCTGACGGCGTTGCAGGGCGAAGTTCAGCAGCTGCGCGCGCAGGCCGGCCAGGCGCAGGCCTCGCTCGACGTGGCGCAAGGCGAGCTCAACGCCCGCAACCGCGAGCTCGAGAGCCGGCACACCGACCTTCAGCAGTTTCACCTCTCGATGGAGCGGCAGCAGGCGGAGATCGGCCGGCTGCAGTCAGAGCTCGAGTTGGCGGAAGGGCGCGCTTCGTCGGCCCAGGCCGAGGTGGCTGAGCTGCAGGGCACGCTCGACGCGGTCTCTTCTCAGAATGGCGCGGTCAACGACGAGGTGGAGCAGCTGAGGGCCGCGCTTTCGAGCACGCAGCAGGCGGCGGCCGGGTCGAACGCTCAAGGCGCGCAGCTGCAGGCGATGGTGAACCAGGCCAACCAGCGCGCGGCGCAGCTCGAAGCGAAGGTCAAGCAGCTCGAAGGCGCGGCGAAGCAGCAGGCCGGCGGGGCCCAGTCGGCCGCGAAGGAAGCCGACGAGCTGAGGCACGCGGCCGAGATGCGGGCCACCCAGGCCGAGGCCAAGCTCAAGGAGACGGCCGATCGCGCGAAGACGGCGGAGACCAGGGCCGCCCAGCAGGAAGCCCGCGCAGCCCAGGCGGAGGCCCGCGCCAAGTCGGCCGGCCCCGCAGCGGGCAGCGACGCGAAGTTGCGGGCGGCTGAGGCGAAGGCCGCCGAGCTGGAGCAGCGGGTGCGCGCCATGTCGGGCATCGAGCAGGAGTACCGCGAGATGCAGGCCCAGGAGATTCAGCTCAAGCTGCGCATTCAGGAACTCGAGGAGCAGGACGAAGCGCCCACGGCGACCAACCTGATGGCCCAGCCGGCCAACGGGGCCTCGAGCGCCGAGCTGGAAAAGCTCAAGACCGAGAACGCCAACTTGAAGAAGAAGCTGATGTCGGCGGAGACGGCGATCGAAGCGGTGGCCTCGCTCAAGTCGAAGGTGGCCAAGCTGGAGGCGCAGCTCAAGGGCGCCGCTCCGAGGAAGTAAATCGTGGCTCCCCGGGCGCCGGTCGACGTGCATACCGGGCTCGAGGCCGCGCGCTTCGGCGTGTACGTGCACTTTCCCTACTGCCTCTCGAAGTGCCCGTACTGCGACTTCGCGAGCACCGCGGCGAAGACGATTCCCGATGAGCGGTACACCCGCGCGATCTTGAGCGAGTTCTCGCAGCGGCTCGAGACGCAGCAGCTCGCGGGGCGCGAGGTGACTTCGATCTTCATCGGCGGCGGCACCCCCTCGTTGTGGGCTCCGCGCTCGGTGGCTTCGGTGCTCGAGGCGATCTCCGCCAAGCTGCACGTGGCGGCCGGGTGCGAGGTGACGCTCGAGGCCAACCCCGGTGCTTCCGACGCCGAACGCTTCGTGGACTACCGGGCCGCGGGCGTGAACCGGCTCTCGATGGGGGTGCAGAGCTTCGAGGCGAGCACGCTGACGACCCTGGGGCGCGCGCACGATGGCCCCACCGCGCAGCGCGCCTTCGCGGCGGCGAGAACCGCGGGCTTCGACAACGTCTCGATGGACTTCATCTACGGCGTGCACGGCCAGACGGAAGCGCAGGTGGAGTCGGACGCGCGCGCGGCGGTGGCCCTGGGTTCCGAGCACCTGTCGGCGTACGCGCTCACGCTCGACAAGGCGTCGCTGGCCGAAGAAGTGCCCCTGGCCAGGCAACTGGCGCGCGGCGAAGTCGAGCTGCCCCCCGACGAGACGGTGGTGCGAATGCAGCGGGTGGTGCGCGACGTCTTCGGGGCGGCGGGGCTGCAGCGCTACGAGATCTCGAACTACGCCAAGCCCGGCTTTCACTCGCGGCACAACGCGCTGTACTGGACCGGCGGCGAGTACCTCGCGGTGGGCACCGGGGCCACGGGCTTCGTGAACGGAGCGCAGCCGTTGCGGTACTCGAACCAGCGCAGCGCCGAGAAGTACCTGGTGGAAGTCGAGGCCGGGCGCATTCCCGAAGCGAGCCGCGAGCTGCTCACCTCCCTCGAGTTGTTCGAAGAGCGGGTGGCGATGGGCCTGCGGCTGGTGAACGGCGTCGAGCTCGAGGCGGTGTGCGCGGCCTTTGGTCAGAGCGCCGAGTCGAGGGCGCTGACGGTGAAGCACCTGGTGAACGCCGGGCTGGCCGAGCGGCGAGGGGGCCGGCTGGCGCTGACCGATGCGGGCTTCGACGTGCACTCGGCGATCGCAGCCAGATTGATGTAGGGAGGGCGGGGTGGGAATGAGCGGCTATTTCCAGTGGATCATCTTGTCGGCGATCACCGGCAGTCCGCTCGGCTCGGCGATCGCACTGATCGTGTTCTGGCTGGTGGTCGATCGGTTCACCCTGGGGTTTCTCCCCGATCCTCTCCGGTGGGTGATGCGCTGGCGCCGCGAGGGAAAGCTCGAGAGGACGTTGCTCGGCAACCCCCACGATGGCCGCACCCGGCTCGAGCTGGCGCAGCTGTACGTCGAACGGGGTCAGGGGAAGAAGGCCGTCGAGGTGCTGCGGCCCAACTTCGATACCGGCGTCGACGACATTCAGAGCGTGTTCACCATGGGCGAGGCGTGCCTCCAGGCAGGGTACGTCGACCAAGGCGAGAAGCTGCTGGCGCACGCCGAAGAGCTGAACCCCGAATTTCGAGTCGGCGAGATTCACCTGGTGCGCGGCCGGCAGCGGCTGGCGCGCGGTGACTTCGGTGGTGCCAAGGCGGCGCTCGAGGCGCTGGTGAAGGCGCGCCGGGGCACGATCACCGGCCGGGTGCTGCTCGCGAAGGCAATGCAGGGGCTGGGCGACGATTCGTCGGCCGCGTTGATGCGAGACGAAGCGTGGAAGGAATACCTGAGCGCGCCGGGCTTTCAGCGCCGCAAGGAACGGCTGATGGCGTGGAGGGCCCGGCCTTCACGGCCCGCCACCTACCTGCTGATCTTCGTGCTCGTCTTCGGGCTCTTCGTCACCACCGTGGCGCCAAGGTTGTCGGACTGGGGGCGCAGCCACCGTCACGGCAGCGCCTACACCGACCCTTCGCTGCAGGACCCCGACGACGACGAGTGACGGCTCAGGCCAGGCGCGAAAGCAACGCCTCGAGGGTGCGCGCTTCCTCGTTGCTGAGCGGCGCAAAGACGGGCTCGAGCTCACGCATCACGTGATCGCGCATGCGGTCGTACCAACGGCGGCCCTTGGCGGTAAGCGCCACGCTGACCCTCCGGCGATCATCGCCGTCGCGTTCGCGCTTCACCAGGCCCAGGCGCTGGAGCTCGTCGAGGGAGCGCGAAGTCCCCGCGGGATCCATGCCCACGCGCGTCGCGAGGGCGACCTGGGAGTGCAGCCCCTCGCGCGCGATCGCAGATACCAACTGCCAGTGCACCAACATCGAGCCCTGCTGTTCCATCACGGTGGTGGCGCGGGCCGTCATGGTGCGACGCAGGCGGCCCACGGCGCGGGCGAGCCGCTCGGTGCGATCGAGGCGTCGGGAAGCGGTGGTCATTTGTCCCCAGCATCGCGCGGTGGATGTCGGTGTCGCAAGCAATCATTGTATAAAACAATGATGTCGCAGTGGCGGCGCGAGGTTCGGCGGCGATGCGTCTCTTTCCGGTGGTGCTGGTGTTCTTGATGGGGTGTCCGGAGAAGGGTGCGGGGCCGAAGGTGCGCCCGGCGCCGTTGGTGGTGGCCGCTCCGGTCGAGATGGTGGACGCGCCCGTGCTGGTGCGTGCGCCGGTCGGCGTGCGGCCGATCGTCTCAGCGGACGTCGGGTCGAAGACAATGGGTACCTCGACGCGGTGCTGGTCGACCGCGGCGACCTGGTGAAGAAGGGCCAGCTGCTGGCGTTGGTGCGGCATTCCGAGCTCACCGATCAGCTGTCGGCCAGGAGCAGGCGGCCTCTGCATTGGCGATGGCGAACCTCGACCGCGCCCGAGGCGACGGTGGAAGCGGGGCGCACCCGGCTGCGGCCGATTCTGATGACCACCATCGCCACCCTGGTGGGCCCTCTTTGCCATGGCGCTGGGCATCGGGGAGGGGAGCGAGACCAATCTCCCCCTGGCGCGCGCGGTGATCGGCGGACTCGCGGTGTCGACGAGCCTCACCCTCTTCTTCGTGCCGGTGCTCTACACCTGGCTCGATCGCTTCGCGAACCGGGCCGTCGACGAAGATGAAGACGAAGCGCCGGCGGAGGTGGCCCATGAGTGAGCCGATGCTGGCGCTGCTGCTGAGCGCGGCGCCTTCCGCGGTGAGCTTCGAAGACGCGGTGCAACGCGCGCTGACCCACAACCCGGCGATGCGGGTCGCCGAGCAAGACGCTGCCCGTGTGCTCGCGCAGGTGGAGCAGGCCCGGGCGCCTTGGTTGCCCACGTTGAGCGCGGGCGCCAACTACACGCGCCTCGACGGAGACCGGCTGCGCGCGGATCTGGTGGTGGCGAACAAAGACCAGCTCTCGGCCAACGTGCTCATCGGCGTGCCGCTGGTGAACACGCCGCGCTGGGCGCAGTGGTACCGCCTTCCAGCAAGTCACGCACGCCGATGCCGCGCTGCAGGCCGCGCGCGAGGCGGCCAAGCTCGCGACCGAGGCGTTGGAATTGGCGAACGTCTCAAACCACGCGGGCGCGACCACCAACCTCGAGGTGATCGACGCCGAGCGGCGCGCGCGAGACGCGGTGGTGACGGCCGCGCTCGCGGAGGACACGGCACGCCAGGCGAGGCTCGAGCTGCTGGCGTCCAGCGGGAGTTTCCCCGCGCCCTGAAGTGCTGTCAGAACCGCCTGATGGCTGCGGGCGCGGAGTTCATCGAGTTGCTGGGGGCGTGGGGGTACCCCGGCCTCGGGGTCGCCGCCTTCATCGAGTACGTGTTTCCTCCGTTTCCCGGAGACACCGTGGTGGTGCTTGGCGGGGCCTGGGCGGCGCGGGAAAATCATTCGATCGCGTTGGTGTTCCTGTTGCTGACTGCGGGCAGCGTCATCGGCATGGCGGCCACGTGGCGGCTGGGCCGGGCGCTCTCGGGCCGCATTCGGCTGGCGCCCGAAGGTTCGAGAATTCTCGGGCTCGAGGTGGGAACGATTCGGCGCGCGCAGACCCTGATGCGCACACGCGGTGGTTGGCTGTTGTTGACCAACCGGTTCCTCCCCAGCTTTCGCGCGGTGGTCTTCATCGCCGCGGGGGCATCCGAGGTGCCGTTGGGGCGGACGCTCCTGCTGGGGACCCTTTCGGCGGCCACCTTCAACACGGTGTTGTTGGGGGCGGGCGCGGCGGTGGGGGACAACGCCGAGGCGATCGCCACCTTCCTCCGAACGTTCAGGACGGCCTGCATTTTCGGAGTGGGCGCGCTGGTGACGGTGCTGCTGGCCCGGTTCCTCTGGCAGCGCCGTCAGGCTAAGTCGCGCACATGAAGAGCCGCGCCTCCTTGCTGCTGCTGCTGCTCGTCGTGGTGGGCGGATGCCGTTGCAAGCCGGGGCCGGTCGAGCCGATCGAGCTGGGTTTGCGCGTGCAGCCCTCTGAACTGGAGTTCGGGCGGGTGCTCGAAGGCGCGACGAAGACGCAGACCATCACCCTCACCGCGGCCACGCGCGCGGGCATCACCGTCACGTTGGGCACCGCCGCGCCCTTCTCGGTGGCGACCAGCGCCGAGGTTCCCGGAGGTGGCGACGTGGTGGTGCCGGTGTCCTTCCGCGCGACCGACACCGATGCAGAGGGGCTGCTGACCCTGACGGTCGGTGATCGTTCGGCGCAGCTGCGGTTGCACGGCGTGGGCGTGCGGCCTCCTGACTGTAGGCCTTCCGCCGAGTGCGTGGTGTCGGTCTATTCCCTCGAGGAAGATCGCTGTATCGAGTCGCAAGCGGCCGACGATGCCCCGTGCGATCCCGCGAGCGTGTGCCTCGAGCAGGGCCGCTGCCGTTCAGGTTCCTGCCTGGGTGTCGCGCGCCGCTGTGACGACAACGACGTCTGCACCGACGACGCCTGCGCGATGGACATCGGCTGCATTCACACCACCCACGTGTGTCCGCGGCCGGCCGGTGCGTGCAAGGTGGCGACCTGTGATTCGCGCCTGGGTTGTGGCGAAGGCCCCGCGGCCGATTTGACCGAATGTGGGCCGGTCAACTGCACCGAGGTGAACTTCTGTTTCTCGGGCATGTGCATGAAGCAGCCCACGCCCGAGGGCCTGCCGTGTTCACCCGCGTTTGCGTGTCTGCCGGAAGCGCAGTGTCACAACCAGGCGTGCACGCGCATCACCGAGGCGGAATGGGCACCGAGCTGGTCCGCCCGGCTCGAGGGTGAGCCCTCGCGCCCGCTCGCCTCTTCGGGCGCGACGTTGTTTTTTTCGATGTGCCTCGGCCCCGGTGCGCTTGATGCGGGCGGAGGCGACGCGGGGCCGGTCGATGCAGGTGATGACGATGCGGGCCTGGACGCTGGCACACGCGCGCAGCTGACGTGCGGGCTCACCTCGTACACCGGCACCGGCTTCGAACGATTCGAGCGCGACGGTGGCCGGCAGCCGAGCGACTACGAAGGCGACGCGCCGCGCACGGTGTTGGGCGTCAATTCGCAAGGGGTGCTGCTGCGGCGCGATGGCGGGCTCGAGCTGCGCTCGACGATGACGGGCGCGCTGCGCGATTCGCTCTTGCTGGAGGCGCCCCGTTCACTGGTCGTGATCGAGCGCGATCGCATCTTGTTCTGGTCCGATGGCGGCGTGCAGTCGTGGGCCGACGGGGGCGTGCAGTCGATCGCCGCGCTCGAGGAGCCTGCTTCGATGGCCCGGGGCGAGGTGCTCTTCGCGTGGAACGCCGATGCGGGGGTGCTCACCCGGCTCTCGTTCGTCGACGATGGCGGGCTCGAGCGGCAGGACGTGGCCACCACCGGCATCACCACCACGGCGCTCTCGGCGGTGCGCAACGAGGCGATCCTCGGGCCGGTGGGCCGGCTCTCGACCGATGGCCTTGATGCGGGGCTGGTGCTCTTCGACTGGAGCACGCTGCCCGTCTCACGTTTTCTCGATGACCAGACCCTCAGCTCGGCGACTGCGAGCGACGTGTTCTTCCTGACCTGCGACGCGGACGCGGGGTGTGGCCGGCCCGATGACGTGACCCGGGTGGCGGCGTTCAACCCTTTCTCAGGCGAGTTGCTCTGGGAGGTTCCGGTCGCCACCCCCGCGTTCCCCGGCACCATGCTCAGCACCACGTTGGTCGATACCCGGCCGGGCGCGTTTCTCGCGGTGATGCGCGCGGACCTGGACGGAGGGGCGCAGACGGTGGCCGCGCTGTTCGCCGACGGTGAGCGCAAGGCGGTGTGCCGGTTGCCGGCCATTTCAGGCGCGGTGGAAGCGGCGCACTTCACCACCTCGGCCCTGGTGGTCACGGTGCGGCGGGCGGATGGCTCGGTGGTGCTCGAGAGCTACAATCTGGGTTCGCTCCCGCTCTCGCGCACGGGCTGGCCGACACCTCAGGGCGTCAACGGGACCCGGAGCGATCGCCCTTGAAGTTCGCCTTGTCGTTGCTCCTCTTCACGGCGTGTGCCCACCCGACGATCACCGGGGTGTTGGCGGACGTGAAGGTGAGTCAGGGATCGTTCCTGCTCGACGTGCGTTCGCCGGGGGAGTTTGCCGAAGGTCACGGTCGAGGCGCGGTGAACGTGCCGCTCAACGAACTCGAAGCGACGCTCGCTTCGCTTCCGGTCGATCGCAACCGCGAGATCGTCGTGTGCTGCCGCAGTTCGCGTGCGCGCACGATTCTGCTCAAGGCGGGCTACTCGAAGGTCGAGGACCTCGACGGAAGGTCGAACTGGAGGTGATCGCCCGGCGAGTCGTGTTCGTGCTGCTGGGCCTGCTGTCGCTCACGCCCTGGGTGAGCGCGCCGATCGCCCTGGTGAGCGGAGTCATCTTCGCCGTGACCTGGGGCAACCCCTTCGCCTCCGAGAGCAAGAAGCTGCAGACGTGGATGCTGCAGGGCTCGGTGGTGGGCCTCGCCGCGGCGATGAATTTGAGCGTGGTGTTGCGGGTGGGCGCCGCGGGGGTAGGGCAGACGCTGTTGAGTCTCACGCTCACGCTCGCCCTCGCGCTGGTGCTCGCGCGGGTGTTGAAGACGGAGGCGACCACCTCGCTGCTCATCGGGGTCGGCACGGCGATCTGTGGTGGCAGCGCGATCGCGGCAGTGGCTCCGGCGATCGGCGCGAAGTCACACCAGAGCAGCGTGGCGCTCGCGGTGGTGTTCCTGCTCAACGCGGTGGCGCTGGTGGCCTTCCCCGCGATGGGTCACCTCTCTTCTCTGAGCCCGCAGCAGTTCGGGTTGTGGAGCGCGCTCGCCATTCACGACACCAGCTCGGTAGTGGGCGCCTCGATGCAATTTGGCGCGGAGTCTCTCGCCGTCGCCACCACCGTGAAGCTCGCGCGCGCCTTGTGGATCATTCCGGCCACCCTGGTGCTCGCGCGTTTCTGGAAGCGAGAGGCTCCGGCGACGGGCGAGCAACCGAAGCGGCCCTGGTTCATTCTCTGGTTTCTTCTCGTGGCGGCGCTGGTGACATGGGTGCCGGCGCTGCAGCCCGCGGGGAAGATCGTCGCGGTGGTGGCGCGCCAGGTGCTCGTGGCCACGCTGTTCCTGGTGGGCGCGGGGGTTTCGCGCGAGGCGCTGGCGGCGGTGGGCCTCAGGCCGATCATTCTGGGCGTCGTGCTGTGGCTGATCGTCGCGGCGGCCACGTTCGCCGGCGTCAGCGCTGGATTGCTCGCTGTGCCCGCGGTCTGACTTGCGAACGACATTCTAGACCAGCCGAACCAACCACCACGCCGCGAGCCCCGCTCCGAACGGAGCGGCGGGTACGAAAATGAAGAGGCTTACGCCGCCCACCAGGCCATCGAGCCAGGCGCGAAGCCCGGTGGAGTGCCCTCGGCTCACCACGGCCATCGGGCTCATCGCCAGCACGCAGCAGGCGAAGCCGATGGCCACTCCGGCGACGCCTCCGAACAGGAACCCCAGGGCGCCGTGTCTTGCTCCGGCGAACGCGCCCGTGCCGGCCCCAAACACGACAGAGAAGAACACGGAGAACTCGAACAGGGTCACGGGTCGAAGCGGTGCACTTGCCGTACCTGCGCCGTTCAGCCCGGGGAGACGCGGGACCAGTCCTCCCCCGCGCCAGATTGGCAATGAAGGCAGGCCCCGATTGTCAGATCTTCGCGATGAGCCAGGGGCGCCGCACCAGGGCGATCAGTTCCTTGAACGTGACGATGAGGCGAGCGCCCGTGGCCAACGCGCGCGGTGAAGGCACGGGCCACACCGTCAGGCCCCGTCGACGAAAATGAGCCGTGGCGCGCGCGAGGTGAAAGTCGCAGCTCACGAGGATGATCTCCCGCTCGTCGCCGAGCAACGGCACGGTGAAGGCTGCGTTCTCGAAGGTCGATCGGCTCTTCGTCTCGAGCACCAGGCTTTCCGCGGGCGCCCCGAACTCCAGCGCCAATCGCTGCATCACCGAGGCCTCGGTCGGCCGATCGTCCGGCGAGCCGCCTGAGAGGATGAGGCGCTGCGCCCGACCTTCGTTGAGCAGGGCGACTCCCACCCGAACGCGATCGATCAGTGCGGGGCTCGGGCTGCCGTCAGCGTGAACGCGGGCGCCCAGGACCACGCCGGTGAGAGGGCGGGTCGGAAAGCGCGGGATCCGGCGACCGACGCGATCAACGCGCAGCGCCACGCCGAGCATGAAGGCCGCCGCGAGCACTCCGAGCCACATCACTTCGCCTTCAGCTTGAGCACGCCATCGAAGAGCCGGAGATAGAACGTTCCCGCCTGCTCGGCCGGCACTTCGAGATACCGGCGCGACTCGAGAATGGAATCACCCTCGAGCACGGAAGGATCGACTGCGTTCCCATCAGCTCCGGTCACCCAGGCATGCGGGTACGCGCGCCGGTCTTCGATCACCACGCCGACGGCGACATGCGAGCCCGGACGGCGAGCCGCTTCTTCCCGCGCGAGCACGAGGCATCGCACCCGCCCCACGCGATCGGGAGCGCCCACACCCTCAGGCGCCCGGGCCAACCAACGCGCCGCCTCGAGAGGTGGGTCCAGCCGCAGCGGGCCCGCGGGGACTGCTACGCCCTTCACGAACGGACTTTGAACGGGGGGCGCCGTGGGGGTGGCCGCCGCGAACCATTTCGCCGACCCCACGGTGATGCGGCTGAGCGCACCGGCCTCGTCGTAGTCCGCGCTGAACTTTTCACCCGCGATGGTCCCCGCGGCGTTTCGCCCGTCGGACGCGTCGACGCAAAGCTGTTCGCGCGCCGCAGTGCGCTCTTCCAGCACCTCGACGCAGCCGGGTGGGGGCGGGTGCAGCAACGCGAGCACCTCCGGCTGAGGCGTCAATTTCTTCAGTCGCAGTTGCACCCGGTGCGTGCGCGGACCTTCTTCGAGGAAGTGCGTCGACTCGTAGAGGTAGCGGTCGCCGTTCACTGAGACCCGCAGCTGGGCGACCGGAATCCCCGCGACCTCGAGCACGAAACGGCGCGATTCGTCGGGGGCAGCGGCGAGCAGGCTGAGCACCAGCGCGAACACGGCCGCGAGTGTGCCACAGCGTGAACAAGTGACGCTGGCGCCCTGCGCGAATAGGGTCCAGCGCACTCATGGCCAACCGCTGGTACCTGTTGCTCTTCGGCCCCGCGGGCGGCCTGCTCACGGGCCTCTTCTCCGGCCTGGTGATGCTCGCGATCACGGGCCAACCCGGCACCTTCGTCGGTTGGTTTGCGTTGTGCTTCTCCACCGTCGCCTGCTTCACGCTCGGCGGTTGGCTCACGTTCTTCCAGCTGAGCACCCGCAGGTCCGAGCGTCGGCGCGAGGTGATCGAGCGCTTCGCCGAGGGCGACCTCACCGTGCTTCCGGTGAGCGAGGGCGAGGACGATTCCGATCTGCAACGCCTCGCCCTGAGCCTGCGACGCGCGCTCTGGCAGGTGCAGCGGGTGACCAGTTCTCTCCATCGCACTGCACGCGGCGTCGAGGAACAGGCCCGCAACGTGCTCGACGCTGCTCGCCGCCAGGGCGCCGCCGTGGAGCGCAGTGAGAAGGCCGTCTCAGGCATGGGCGAGAGCCTCGAGGGCAGCGGTAAGCGGGTGACGCAGCTCGAGTCGTTCGCGCGGGAGACCACCACCTCGCTGACCGAGATGACCGAGAGCATCGAGCACGTGGCCGGAGCGCTCACCTTGCTCAACACGGCTTCAGAGAAGACCTCTGCCCGCGTCGACGCCATGAGCCAGCGGTCGGTGATGGTGATGGAGGCCAGCAGCACCGTGGGCCGCCTCACCGTGCAGACGCGCGAGGCCGTTTCGCTCGCCGAAGACAGCATCGACGCCGTGCGAAGGCGCAGCGATGAGACCGGCGACCTGGCGCGCGAGGTGACTGCCACCGCGACGCAGGGCGCGCAGTTGGTGGGCGACGCGCTCAAGGGCATCAAGCGCATCGACGAGACGGTGAGCCGGGCCGCGCACCTGGTCGACGAGCTCGGCGTCAGCAGCCAGGAGATTGGCCGCGTAGTCGAGGTGATCCAGGAGATCGCCGATCAAACGAACCTGCTGGCGCTCAACGCCGCCATCATCGCCAGCCAGGCCGGTGAGAGCGGCAAGGCCTTCGCCGTGGTCGCCGCCGAAGTGCGGAACCTCGCCGAGAAGACCAGCCGTTCCACTCGCGAAATCGGCCAGAAGGTGAAGGCCGTGCGTGAAGGCGTCGAACGCACCGTCGAGCTGGTGAGCCGGGGCCGTGATGAAGCCGCCGCCGGGGTGACCCTGGGTGAGAAGGCCGCCGATGCATTGCGCGCCATTCAGTACACCTCGCAGCGCGCGCTCACCGCCGTGGAGGCGACGCAGGCCGAAGCCGCGCGCCTCGAGACCCAGAGCGTGTCGCTGGTGGCGGTCAGCCAGCAGGTGACGGAGCGCGTCGACGAGGTGATGCGCCTGGCGAGCGATCAAGCCTCGCAGGGCCGTGACCTCGTCAAGCAGATGCAGGACATGTCGCGCACCGCGCGGGAGGCTTCGGGACAGGCCGATGGCCAGGTCACCACCGGCCGCGAGCTGTCCGACTCGGTGCTCCGGCTCACCGCGGCGATCGACGAAATTCGCGTCTCGCAGACCGTGCTCAAGCAGGGCGACGCGGCCATCAGTGAAGAGGTCGCCGAGGTGCGTGAAGACGCGCAGCGGGTGGTGCGCATCGGCGACACCTTGAGCCGCATGGTGGAACAGCTCAGCCACGAGGCCGACACGCTCGGCGGCGAGGTCTTCCGCTTCAAGCTGCCCCAGGCGCGCGCCGGCGGAACGTTGCAGGTCGGCCTGCACCGCGCGCTCACGCTCGACGAGACCCGCGGGCTCGACCCGCTCTTCACCATCGACCTGCAGATCACCGAGGTCTCGGCGGCGATGTACTCGACGCTGGTTCGCTACGAAGACGGCATTCTGGTGCCGGACCTGGCGGAGTCGTGGGAAGCCGATCGCACCGCCCGCCGCTACCGCTTCGCGATGCGCAAGGGCGTCACTTTCCCCGACGGGGTGGCGCTCAACGCCATGCACGTGAAGACGCACTTCGAGCGGCTGCTCGATCCCAAGGTGGGCGCGCCAGACGCGGTGCTCTTCAAGGACATCACCGGCGCCTCGGCCTTCCTCGCGGGGGAAGCCACTAGCGTGGCGGGCATCGAGGTGCTCGACGAACACACCATCGAGTTCCGGCTCGACGAGCCGCGCGCGTTCTTCCTGCGCTTGTTGGCGCTGCCGCCCACCGGCATCACCCGGCACGACGGCGGGCGCATTCTGGGCACGGGGCCGTTTCGCCTGGCGTCGAACACCGCGAACAGCGTCACCCTCGAGCGGAACCCGACGTTCTACATGCCGGGCCTGCCGCTGCTCGCGCGCCTCGAGTTCCAGCTCTACCAATCACGCCGCGCGGCGCTTGACGCCTTCACCGCGGGCAAGGTGCAGCTGGTCTCGTATCTCCACGCGGAGAACCTGAAGGAAGTGGGCCTCGACCCCGCCTCGGCGCTGACGGTCAACACGCCTTCTGTGTGGTTCCTCGCCTTCCACGCCCAGACGGCGCCCTTCGATGACGTGCGGGTGCGTCGCGCGATTCGTGCGGGGCTCGACGTGCGCGCGTTGGTCGACGCCTTTCATCCGGGGGCGCGGGTGGCCAAGTCGCTCACCCCTCCGTCGTTGCTCGAGAGTGAGCGGGTGCACGAGCCGCGTACCGACATCGCGCTGGCGCGGAGGCTGCTCACCGAAGCGGGGCATTCGCGGGTGCGCGTGACAATTCAGTACGCACCCGATCGCGACACCCGCGAGGAAGATCGCGCGCTGTTCAAGCCGCTCACCGATGCCGGGCTGGTCGACCTCGAGCACGTCGAGCTCAAGGACTTCTGGGAGCGGGTGCGCGAAGGCCGCTTGGCGGTCTACCGCGGCAACTGGATCGCCGACGTCGCCGACCCCGACAACTTCCTCTACGTGCTGCTCAACTCGAAGGCGCAGAGCTACTACGACGTTGGCTACAAGAACGCCGAGTTCGATCGCCTCACCGACGAAGCGCGCGTGTCGATCGACCCGGGTTTGCGCGAGCAGCTCTATCGAAAGGCCGAGAGCCTGGTGCGCGAAGACTGCGTGCTCGTGCCGCTGTACCACGAGCGATTCCATGCAGCGGCCAGCCAGGAACTCCAGGGGCTGCGGCTGCACCAGACGCCGCCGCAGGTTCGTTTCGAGGAGATCTGGCTGGCCTCGTAGCCGGCCTTACTTCAGCTCGTACGCCTCGACCGCGTTGCCCTGGAAGCGGGGCACCAGCACGCGGTTGCGCTTGCTGTCGAAGCCGATGTCAGCCGGCGCCTCGAGCTCGCCGAAGGCTTCCTTGAACTCGCCGCCGAGCTTGCCGCGGTAGATCGCCTTGCCGCCCCAGCTGGTCACGAGCAGCTCGTCACCGACCATCACGAGGCCGTCGAGCCCGCCGTTGGGCAGCTTGGTGGGCTCGCCCACCTTCTTGCCCTTCAGATCGAACGTGAGCAGCTCGTTGTTGCCGAAGCACACGGTGTGAACCGCGTCTTTGGTCACCAGCAGGCCGTTGGGGCCGTGCAGGTCCTTGCTCTTGATCAGCGCCTTCGCGGTCGGCTTCTTGCCGGAGATCACCCAGATGGCGTCGGTGCCAGTGCCCTCGAACTTCGCGTTCAGACCGGAGTCAGAGACGTAGATGTTGCCGTCGGGGCCGAGCGCGACGTCGTTCGCGAAGGTCGCTCCCTTGAGCGCGACTTCACCCTTCGGTGCGCCGGTCTTGCGATCGAACATGCGCACGGTGTCGATGTCGGCGACGTAGATCACCCCGTCCTTGATCGCGCTGCCCTTGGGGGCGTTCAAGGTGACCTTGTTCTTTCCGCCTTCCACCAGCTTCGCGTTGACGACCTTCCCGTCGGGCGAGAGCTCGGTGATGTAGCCGTTGTTGTCCTTGTCGACCGGCGCGCCGTTGATGTTGCTGACCAGGTACGTGTCAGTCTCGGCGTCGTAGAGCACCGACTCAGGCGTCGCGATGCCTTCGCTGAAGGTCACGGCGGCGGTGGGCTTGGCAGGCGCGGCAGGCTTGGCAGCGACGCCGGCGTCCTTCGCCTGGGCGAAGACGGAGGCCGCAACGAGACACGACGAGAGCAAAAGACGATTCATGGTTTTTTCCTCAAAGGTTGGAAATGAACGAAGCGGCACCCAGATAGCGGCGCGGCTCCACGCTCACAACCGTTTCACGATTTCAGCGGTGTGCTTCGACCGAAACAGGGGTGAGCACATCGCCCCGCCGCGGCTCGGCGCGATCCACCAGGGTGCCGTTGCGCACGAAGTCGTGCAGCTGCAGCGGGAGCCCATGCGCGGAACGCCAATCAGATGTGTCCATCAACTGGAAGTGAAGGTGCGGCTCGGTCGACATGCCGCTGTTGCCGACGCGGGCGAGGCGCTGGCCCTGGGTCACCCGATCGCCCGGCTTCACCAGCAACGAGCCCTGGCGCAGGTGGCCGAGCAGGGTGAACTCATCGGTGCCGTGGTCGATCACCAGCAGGTTGCCGTAGAGGTTGCCGCCCACCGCGCGGTTGGGAAGGTTGTCGGCCACGCCGCCTTCTGCGACCACCACCACCCCATCGGCGGGCGCGAGCACGTTCTGGTTCCAGGCGAAGTAGTCCTCGTTGAGCAGGCCCTTGCCCTCGGCGCTGCTGCCGTTCTTGCGCTGCAGCAGATCGAGGGCGAAGCGCATGTCGGAGACCGAGGCGTGGCGATTGTCGTCCCAGGTGCGGCCGCCCCAGAGCACGTGCCAGGTTTCCTCGAGCGGCAGGCGCAGCTTCACCAGCGAGCGATAGGCGCCGTAGGTGGTGGGCGCTTCCTTGGTGGCGAAGTTCATGCTGGCCGCGAGCAGCCGGCTCTGCGCGTCCATCACCAGCGAGATCTCGATGCCCCGGGCCCAGTTCGAGACCGCGCACACCCGGGTGTAGACGGTGTTGCCGTTGCGATCTTGTGAGAGCCCTTCGCTGACCAGCTTCGACTCGGTGCCGTAGCTGCGCAGACCGGCTGCGAACTTCTGCAGCGCGGCCAGCGAGGTGAACTGCTGACCGGGCGCGGTGCCGCTCTTCTGCCAGACCTTCGAGACGTCACCGGACTGCAGCGCCGTCACGAACGTGCGCCCCTGGCCGAGCGAAGGCGCGCTCTGAGTGAGCACAAGGCTGAGCAAAATTGCTGCGGTCATCGGGAGTGCGCACACCTTAACGAATCGCGCGCGAGCCGGAATGTAGGCTTTTGGAGCCATCTTTCTGGTCGCCGCGCCTTGGCCCAGGCCTCCGCTGCGCTCCGGTCCTGGCTGGTCCGCATTCGCGGACCGGCGCAGCTCGACTACTCGAAGGGGATGATGGAGACCTTGTCGCCTGGCTTCACCTTGAGGAGCTCGCGCACCGGCTTGGGGAAGAAGACCACCTGATCTTCGTACCGGACCTGGGTGCGAACGGCGCGGAACCGATTGGGCCCCTTCTCGCGGGTGACCCCGATCAGCACCTCTTCAGCCTCGAGATCGTACGGCTCCTTGCCGACGGTCGCAGTGCGGAAGTGCCTGATCAGCGACACCTCGCCGAGGTTCGCTTCGTAGTGCGGCCCGCCATCGAACGGATCGATGTGGTTCGAGTACCGAAAGCCAATGCGCTCGAGCATGCGCTGCACGCCCTTGGTGTTCGGGCCCACTTCGCCAATCAACTTCTGCGCCTTCGCAGTGAAGAGGGACGCGTAGATGTCTGAAGAGGGGAAGAGCTCCTTGATGAACTCTTTGTTCTGCCGCGAGAGCTTGTCGGCCTCGGTGTAGTCGAGACCGGTGAACTTCTTGCCGATCGATTCCCACAAGAGCGAGCGGCCATCTTCCATCAGCGGGGGCAGCAGCTCTGCCAGCACGCGGTCGCGGAAGAGGGGGCGCTGCATGCCCATCAGGAGGAAGCGCACGTAGCTCAGCTGCTTGCCGGGCTTCTCGGTGCCGCTGCGGTAGGGCGGGTCGACGACGAGGCCGCCGATCTCCGTGGGGCCGTCGTAGTTGTAGCCAATCGACAGCACCTTGTGCCTGAAGTGCTTGTCGATGCTCGCCGAGTAGTTCTCGGAATCAGTGACCTGAAAATAAATGTGCGGTGCGTCTTTGGTGCCGTGCTGCGCAATGATCATCGAGGTTCCGATGATGGTCTTGTTGCGAAAGTCCTCGAGCACGAACAAGTACTCACGCTTGAACGGGTCTTCGATCTTCCCCGAGAAGCTGTGGATCGACTTCTCGATCAACGTCGACAACACCTTCTCATTGTTGGGAAGGTTGACGCTGTTGAGCGTCGCGGCGAGTCGCTTGAGCCCTGCGAGGTCCCCCCTTGCAACGTCCCGGAGCAGCAGCATGCGGCACCCCTTATCTGACGCACCCACATCAGGCTACCTCGGGCTGGCGGTTGCGGTTGCAACCGCTCGAAATAATGGGAGATTCGGGCACTCATGAGCAACGCCTCCGACTGGCTCCGCACCCAGCTCCCCGCGATGGAGGCCGCTCTGGCCGCCCTGGTGGACATCAATTCCTTCACCGCCAACCGCGACGGAGGCCAGAAGGTGGTGCGCCTGCTCGAGGACGTGTTCGCCATGCCCGGGCTCGAAGGAGAGCGCATCGGCAGTGAGCGCTTCGCCGATCACCTCGTCTTCAAGTCGAGTGGGCAACGCGCGGTGGCCCCGGTGGCGCTGATCGGTCACCTCGACACCGTGTTTCCTCCGGGCCTGTTCGAGGGTTACCGCGTCGACGGAGTGCTGCGCCGCGGGCCCGGCGTGCTCGACATGAAAGGCGGGCTGGTGGTGATCGCCTGGGCGCTCAAGGCGGTGGCGAGCACGGTGGGGCTTTCCGCGATCGCGCCGGTGAAGCTGGTGATCGTCTCTGATGAAGAGGTCGGTTCCCCCGAGGGCGCGCCGTTGCTGCGCACCCTGTTGCCGGGTTGCCAGTTCGCGCTCGTCTTCGAATCGGGCCGCGCGAACGACGCCATCGTCACGCAGCGAAAAGGAACCGGCTCGGCGCGCGCCGTCGCCACGGGCAAGCCGGCGCACGCGGGCAACGCCTACTGGGAGGGCGTCAACGCCATCTGGGCGATGTCGCGCTTCGTGGATCGCGCGCAGCAGCTCTCGAACAAGACCACCGGCGTGACGGTGAACGTGGGCACCATCAACGGTGGTTCCTCGAAGAATACGGTGCCCGCCGAAGCGAAGGCCGAGCTCGATCTGCGCTTCCCCACCAAGGCGCTCGCCGATCAGTTGTGGAGCTCGCTGCATCAGGCGGCGGAGTCGCTCGGGGTCGAGGGCGCGCAGGTGAAAGTGGAGCCGGGGGCAGGGCGGTTGCCGATGGAAAAACTCCCTGGGACCGACGCGGTGCTGCACCGCTACGCGGCCTGCGCGAAGGCGCACGGGTTGGCGGCCGATGAAGCGGCGCCCCAGGGCGGCGGCAGCGATGGCAATACGGCGGCGGCGATGGGCATTCCCACGCTCGATGCGCTGGGTCCCCGCGGCAAGGGCTTCCACACGCCCGACGAGTACATCGAGGTCGAGACGTTGATCAGCCGCGCCCAGGCGCTCGCCGACTTTCTGTTGAGCACGGCTGAGCCTGCCTGATGAACGGATCCGGCGAGCTGTTCCACTCGCTGTTCACGAGCTCGTCTGACGCGGTGGTGATCGCCGACGAGACCGGCGTGATCCGCCTGGCGAACGACGCCTGCCTGCAGTTGTTCGGCTACCTGCCCTTCGAGCTCGAGGGGCAACGAATCGAGCTGCTGGTGCCCGATCGTTTCGAGGGACACGAAGAGCACCGCGAGGCGTATGGGATAGAGCCGCGGGCGCGCGCGATGGGTGCGGGGCTCCCGTTGACGGCGCTGCACAAGAGTGGGCGCGAGGTCCCCGTCGACATCGCGTTGACGCCGCTCGAGCACGGAGGCCGGCGTTGGGTGGCCGCCTCCGCGCGCGACATGACGAGCCGGGAAATGCAGGGCAGCCTGTTGAGGGTGCAGGCGACCGCGCTGCGTTCGGCGGCCAACGGCGTGGTGATCACCGATCGTCTCGGGGTGATCACCTGGCTCAACCCCGCGGCGTGCCGCATCACCGGCTACGCGGAGCAGGAGCTGGTCGGCAAGCACTCGCGCACGCTCAAGTCAGGCGCCCACGGCCCGGAGTTCTACGCCGAGCTGTGGAACACGGTGCTTTCGGGCGCGACCTGGACGGGCACGATCATCAATCGCCGCAAGGACGGCACGCTCTACCAGGAGGAGCAGTCGATCGCCCCGGTGGTGAACGACGACCACCGGATCACCCACTTCGTCGCGATCAAACAGGACATCACCGATCGCCGCCGCGCCGACGAGGCGTTGGAGCGCGCGCGTGCCGAGCTCGTGCTGAGGGTGGCGGAGGTCGAGCTGCTCAAGGTGCAGCTGCGCGAAGGCGCCCCGCGCGACCCGCTCACCGAGCTTTCCAGCCGCCGCTCTTTTCAGGAGACGCTCAGCCGCGACCTCGTCGCCGCCGTGCGCCACCAGGAGCCGATCTCTTTACTGGCGATAAACCTCGATCACTTCAAGCAGGTCAACGAGACACACGGCCGGGCGGTCGGCGACGCCGGGTTGATCGCGCTGGCAGGTGCGATCCGGAAGATCCTCCGAGGCGCTGACCTCGCCTGCCGCTGCGAGGGCCAGGACTTCGTCGTTGCGCTGTCGGGTGCTGATCTCGAAGCGGCTCGCGAACGCGCGGAGGCGCTGCGGGTCGATTTCGCCGCGACCGCCTTCTCGATTTTGAGTGAGACGCCTGTTTCCGGGACGGTCTCCATCGGCGTCACCTCGATTCGCCTGGGTGACGAGACGATCGAGGCCGCATGGGACCGCGCCGATTCCGCCCGCTCCGACGCTGGGCTGACGGGGCGAAATCGGGTGGTCGCGGTCGCCTGAAACGCCCTGAAGTCAGGGGGTTGCGAAACGGTTGAAACCAGAAGCCCTCGAGGCGCATGGTGAACGTGTCCGTGCTTCGCCTCCTTCAACGAACCCCTGCCATCACGCCCGAGACGCCCGATGAGGCGTTGGTGCGGCGTGCGCAAAACGGCGAATCGGCCGCCTTCAAGGCGTTGTTCGAGCGGCACGTGGTGGCGGTGCGGCGCTTCTTGCGAGACCTGCTGCGCCAGGGCGATCACGCCGATGACGCCACCCAGGAGACCTTCGCGCGCGCCCACGCCCAGCTGGCGAAGTTGACCGATCGCGACCGCTTCAAGCCGTGGATCCTCGGCATCGGGCGCAATGTGGCCTTCGAGGCGATGCGGGTGCGGCAGCACGACGTGCTCGATGACGATGACGACAGCACGCCGACCGCGGTGATTCCTTCGCCTGATCCCGAGCGGGTGCTGCTCGATGCCGAGCTCGAGAAACACTTCACCGAGGCGATTTCCACCTTGTCCGAGAATCGCCGCGCGGCGCTGCTGATGCGCCTCGACCACGGGCTCGCCTACGAGGACATCGCCGCCGCCTTCGGCTGGTCGATTCCCACCGTGAAAAACGAGATTCACCGCGCGCGTCTCAAGCTGCGCGCTCACCTGCTGCCTCACTTGACCGGAGAACGTCCATGAACTGGGTCGCTCCACCTCGGCCAAACCTCCGCTTCGCTTCAGTTTGTCTCGCGCAGCGTTCCGCTGCTGACGGGGTCGCTCAATGACGCGTTGCGGACGAACTGCCCACCTCGAAGCGGTCGCCATGGGAGAGGCTTCTTCCGCCCTGACCGCCGAGCTGCGCGCCCACACCAGGAGCTGTGCGCGGTGCCGCCACGAGCTCAACTGGCTCGAGAGCGAGTCGGCGATGTTCCGTCAGCGTGCGGGCCGGGACGAAGTCGCCCAGCTGTGGAAGGGCGTGGCCACCCGCAGTGGGCTGCAGCCGCCGCCCCGGGCCTGGCCGCGCGTTTTGGTTGCGATGGCCGCCGCCGCTGCGCTGGTGTTCATGGTGGGCAACGCCGCGCCCCGTGCATCGCTGTCAGCTGACGGTACGCGCGGCGATGAGACGCTCGAGTCTTCGATGTTGATGACGCCGGCGTTCTTCCTGGAAGAAGAGCCCTGCTCGAAGCTGCCTTCGGGCGTGGGTTTCCAGTGCAGCCCAGTCGTGCCGGCCAGCTTCCTCGCCTCGCGCTGACGCGCGTTTCTCCCTCGACGGCACGGCTGCGCGTACGCTGCGGCCGTCCCGATGGCTGACCCGCTTTCCCCCGATTCTCCGCGTGTGACCCTGGGCCGCTTCGAGCTCGTGTACCGGCTCGACGTGGGCGGCATGGCGGAGATCTTCCTCGCGCTCGAACGCGGGGCGCATCGTTTCGAGCGGCTGGTGGTGATCAAGCGCGCGCTGCCGCACCTCGCGGCGAAGCGTTCCTTTCGCGAGATGTTCCTGCAGGAAGCCCGCTTCGTCGCGCGGCTCAATCACCCCAACATCGTGCAGATTCACGAGCTGGGTGAGGCCGAAGGCTCGGCGTTCATCGCGATGGAACACGTGCTGGGCGCGAGCTTCCGCGACCTGGTGCGCACGGTGGTCGAGAGCGAGAAGCCGATTCCCCTGGGCGTGGTGGTGGGCCTGGTCGCTCAGTCCTGCGCGGGCGCGCACGCCGCTCACGAGCTGACGGACCCCGACGGCAAGCCCCTGGGCCTGGTGCACCGCGACATCTCGCCGCACAACCTGATGGTGACGCGCGCAGGTCACGTGAAGCTGCTCGACTTCGGCATCGCGAAGGCCACCGAGCTGGGCATCGACACCACCCGCACCGGCGCGCTCAAGGGCAAGGTGCACTACATGTCGCCCGAGCAGGTGCTGCAAACCCGGCTCGACCGCCGCAGCGACGTCTTCGCGCTCGGCATCGTCGCGTGGGAATTGTTCACTTCGAAGCGCCTGTTCAAGCGCGACAACGAGCTGGCCACCATGCAGGCGATCACCTCGGGCGATGCCTGGCCGCCGAGCGATTTCCGGGAGGACGTGCCGGCGGCGATCTCCGCGGTGGTGATGAAGGCGCTGCACGTCGATCCCTCGCAGCGTCAGCCCACCGCCGACGTGCTGCGACGCGAGCTGGAAGCCGCGGCCGAGGCCTCCGGGCTCAAGCACGGCCCCGACGAGGTGGGGGCCTTCGTCTCGGAAGTGATGGGGCGCGCGCTCGAGGCGCACGAGGTCACGGTCAGGAGCGCCGTCGAACGCGCCAAGCGTGATGGCTTTCAGCCGGCGGCGGTGCCCGAGCGGGTGAAGGAACGCATCGTCAGCCGCAGCGAAACGATGCCGCGGGCCTCGTTGACCGCCCGCGCCTCGAGACGTTTGGGTCTGCCCGCCGCTCAGGTGCGGCTGGCGAGCCTGGTGGCGGTGGCGGCGCTGTTCATCGGCGCGACGGCGGGGTGGTTGGTGCTCAGAAAAAGTGGCGCGGTGCTGCGCGTCGCCTGGCCTCCGATTCTGGACTCGGCGGTGATGGCGCAGGATCTCGAGCCGCTCCGCCTTCACCTCGAGTCGCAAACGGGGCGCCCCGTTCAGTTCGCCTACGCGGGCAACTACCACGACCTCGCAGGCCAATTGCTCGACGGCGGGGTGCCGTTCGCTTCACTGCCCCCCGCGCTCTTCGTTCGCACCCAGCTCAAAGATCCGCGCATCAGCACGCTGGCGGTGAAGGTGGTGGGAGGCAGCTCCGGCACCGACGGGGTGCTGCTCGTCGCCGAAGACTCGAAGGTCACCACCGTGGCCGACCTCAAGGGCAAGACCCTGTGCGTGCCCGATCTCGAGTCGACGACGGGCGCGCTCTTTCCCCGGCTGGCGATGCAGAAGGCCGGTCTTGATTGGGAGAAGGACATCACGGTGGTGCTCAGCGGCAATCACCTGCAGGTGCTGCGCGATCTGCTCGAGCACAAGTGTGAAGCCGGCGGCACCTACTCGGGCGCGTTCGCGAGCGCCGTCACCCAGGGCGTCGACGTCACCTCGCTGCGGCAGGTGGCCGTCACCGGGCGCTCCCCGCAAGACGCGATGGTGGCGGGGGCGGGTGTTTCGAGGGCAGAAATCGAGGCGCTGCAACGCGCGTTGCTCTCGTACAAGCCTCCGGCCGCGAACGCGCTGACGATGGAGCGCATCACCGGCTTTGCCGCCGCGCGGCCCGAAGACTTCGCGGCGCTGCGCGAGGTGCTTGCTGCCGAACCACCGCGCTGACGCAAGCGGGCCTCACATCGCCGCGTTCGACGCGGGCGGCAACGTGAAGAAGAAAGTGCTGCCCCGCCCCTCTTCACTCTGGGCCCAGATGAGGCCGCCGTGCGCTTCGACGATGCGCCTGCTGATGAACAGACCGAGCCCGCGGCCGCGACGATCGCCTTCCTTGACCTGCCAAAACCGCTCGAAGATGGCCTCGAGGTGCTCCTGCGCGATGCCCGGCCCGGTATCCGCGACGGCAAAGCGAAGCGCGCCTTCCACCTCCTCGAGCCCAAGGGTCACTTCCCCTCCCCGGGGGGTGAACTTGATGGCATTGCTGATCAGGTTCGCGAGCACCTGCAGAATGCGCTCGTCATCGAAGGTCGCGCTGAGCCCGGCCGCGATGCCACTCGTCCTGAGCACGACTCCCTTCGCCACCGCCGCGGGCATGAAGGCCTCCATCGACCCGTGGAGGAGCGCCGCGAGTTCGTGGTTTGCCGGCGTCACCGTGAAGCGGCCCGCCTCGATGGCCGAGACATCGACCAGATCGCCGATGAGCCGGTTCATTCGCGCGGTGAGGTGCTGCAGCCGTTGGGAGGTCCTCAGCTCCCGCTGGGCGGTGGCGTCGTCAGTCGGGGGTCTGCTCCGCGCCTGCGTCTCCAGGGTGAGCGCGATGGCGCCGAGCAACGTTCGCAGATCATGGGTGGCCATGCCCATGAAGTCGTCTCGGGCCAGCATGCCGGCATCGCCGCGGGCTCGCTCAATCAGGAGTCGCTCGTCGGTTCGTTCACGTTCGAGGCGCAGTAACTGCGACAGAGCGCGGGTCCGGTCCCGGCTCTCGGCCAGTACGGCGTCCTTGAACGTCACCTCCTCGCTTGCGAGCACTTTGTCCTCCTGCGCGCGCTGACGCCCAAGCGTCCCTTCGTCGCGTTTCGGGGGATTGTCTCGCTGCCGCTTTTCGTCTTCCCGGTGGCGAGCCACCTCGAGCTTGTCGCGCGCGCGCAGCTGCGCCTTATCCACGACGGCGTCGGTGACCTTTCCCAGGGAGGTCTCTCTGCGGCGCAGTTCGTCGTCGGTCCTCTCACGCTCGTCTCTGAGGCTTTCGTCGGTTTCGCGGCGTTCAAGGCGGGGATCGAGGTCGGAAGTCATCACCTCTCAAATGCGACCTCGAGGGCGCGCGGGCACGTCATTGACGGCCCCGAGCCGGCTCTTCAGGCTGCGCGCCGGGGCGACCCGGTAGACGTGCTGGATCCCATGCGTGGGGCCGGCCCGAACTTGTTCACCAGTGAAGCGTCAACCTCCCGCTTCACTCCTCGGCGCGGAAACAGTCTGTGAGCACCGCCGCGCCGGGCGTCAGCTGCGGGCGACCGCGTTCCTGATCGCTGCGCCTTCCGGGCGGACCGGAGGCGAAAGCGTGCCGAGCAACGCGCCGAGGGCCTCCTTCACAGGCTCGCCAGTGCGACCCGGTACAGCGCGCGGTAGCCCATGCGCGGCGCCAGCTCGAACTTGTCGGCGTGAAAGCAGTCTTTGAGCACCGCCGCGCCCGCGGGCGTCAGGTGCAACGAGAGCAGCGTCTTCTCGAGCTCGGTCACCGTCGCTGACGCTGTGCCCATCGAGACCGCCACACCATCGTTCGGCGCTTCTTCGGTGAACCCCAGCACGCGAAAGGCGCTTTCCTTCTCGGGCCACAGCTGCGCGAGGCCGGTCGCCGCGGGAGCGCCTTCTTTGGCGGCCGGCGCGAAGATGCTGGTGACGTCGGCCTTCCCATCGAGCACGGCTTCGAGCGCGTTGCGGTAATTGCCCACGAAGTCCTGCGCGTGGAAGGTCTTGGCCGGGTCGAGCCCGCGCTCCCGTAGAAAGGCCATCGGCAGGAGGAAGCCGCCGACCGAGTCGCGATCGCTCCACGCCGCGGTGGTGCCCTTGAGGGTATCGAGGGTGACGTTGCTGTCTTTGCGCGTGAGGATCGCCGAGCGGTAGGCCGAAGCCCCGTCACGCACCCCGCGCACCAGCACCCGCACGCCCATCGCCTCGATGCGCGCGCATACGAACGGAGGCGCCCACGCCGCGTCGACCTTGCCCGACAACAGCTCGCGCGCCAGCTGCTCATACGTCGCCGGCAACACCACCTCGGTCTCGCGGCCCAACGCGCCGGTGAGGTGCTCTTTCAACTGCTGCGCGCGCGCGTCGATGTCTTTGCCCAGAGAGGACGGCATCGCGAAACGAACGTGGGTGCGGGGGGGCTTCGAGGTCACGTCAGCTCTCCACCGTGATGCGAGCGACTTCATCGTCGGCCAACCCGAAGGTGGCCTGCAGCAGATCGAGAATGCGCAGCTCGGCGGGTGAGGGCTTGCCACTGGCGTAGGCGATGCGCACCGCGAGACGGAAGGCCTTGGCCCGCTGCGCGTGCGTGGAGAGCCCGTGCGCGAGCACCGTCAGGCGCTGGGGCAGCCCCTCGGTGCTCAGGTTCGTCACCGCTTCACGCAGGTACTGGTTGGCCGATTCCAGCGACGCTTCTTGAAACACCGGGTCGCCGGCGAGGTTTTCCATCATCGCGCTCAGCTCGTGCTGGCGAACTTCACCGTCGGCGGCCGACACCAGCACCATGGTCTCGGCGTAGAGCTGTTCGAGCGGCTCGCCCAGCACCTCCGCGAGCGACTCACCGGCCTCGACGTTGACGAAGACCTTCGAGACTTCTTCTTCGGTCAGCCCCAGCGACGCCTGGAAGGTCTTGAGCAGGCCCAGCTCTTCGCGGGTGGCGTTGCGATCGGCGAGCGCCACCGCGGTGGCCAGCCCGAAAGCGAGCAGGCGGTTGCGGTGGTTGGGCAGCCGTTCCTTGATGCCGTGCAGCAGGTCTTCGAGCGAGCGGCCGTTCGAGAGGCGCTTGGCCGAAGCCTCCACCATCGCCGAGAGTTCCTGCGCTCGCACCCCTTCGAACTCCGGGCGTTCGATGATGAGGCTGAGCACTTCCTTGAGCTCGTCGGGGCTGATCCTCCCGTCGGCGCTGGCGGCCAGCACCATGGTGTCGAGCAGGGCAGCGTTTCGATCCGTTCGGGCCTGGGTCAGGGCGTTACGCGGCATCGGTCGTCTCCGTCTGGAGCTTCACCAGCGGGGCCGGCGCAAGGGCGTCGGTCGGCGCCGACCAGAGCTTCTGGTCGAGCAGGTGGCTCAAATGCAGGTTGCCCATGGCGGACAAAAGCGAGCTCCGCACCATGGGAATTTCTTTCGAGAGGTCGTCGACCAGCCGCTTGATCCGCTGGCGCTGGAGGTTTTCCTGCGAGCCGCACAGGTCGCACGGAATGATGGGGAACTTCATCAGCTCGGCGAAGCGGGCGATCTCGGTCTCGGGAGCGTAGGCCAGCGGGCGAATGAGGGTGTTCCGGCCGTCGTCGCTGTGCAGCTTCGGCGGCATGGTGGCGGTCTTGCCGGCGAAAAACTGGTTGAGCAGCAGGGTGTGAATGAGATCGTCGCGGTGGTGGCCCAGAGCGATCTTGGTGCAACCCAGGTCGACCGCCGCGTTGTAGAGGATGCCGCGCCGCAGCCGGGAACAGAGGCTGCACTGGGTGACGCCGGGTTTGAGCTTGTCCAGCACGATGCTGTAGGTGTCTTCCTTCAGCAGCTTGTAGGTGTACCCGTTCTCCTGCAGCCAGCTCTCCAGCATCTGGGCAGGGAAGCCCGGGTGGCCCTGGTCGAGGTTGACGGCAATGAGGTCAAATTTCACCGGGGCCCGCCGCTGTAAGAGCCGCAGCAGGTGGAGCATGGTGTACGAGTCTTTTCCCCCTGAAATGGCCACCATGATGCGGTCGCCCGGCTCGATGAGGGAGAAGTCGTGCACGGCCTTGCCGACGTGCTGCAGGAGCGATTTCTCCAGTCGGTTGAGGTCGTCCACGATGACTCCTGAAGAGAACCCCCCGGCCCTCTCTGCGCGGCCGATAGCCCACAATCGGGGGTTTTTGCTAGTGGCGTATCCGTGCCTCCTTCCTCAATGACCACTCTCGACGTCACCCGCGCTGAACAGATGGGCCTGGTGCTGCAGGCGCTCGCCCCCGTGTCGGAGGTCGCGGTCGACGTCGAGGCTGATTCGATGCATCACTTTCGCGCTCGGCTGTGCTTCGTGCAGCTCGGCACCGACCGCGAGATCTTCCTCCTCGACACCTTGGTTCCGGAGGTGAGCCCCAAGGCTGTCGCCGCCACTTTCGAGAACCCGGCGATCACCAAGTTCTTCCACGCCGCACAGGGCGATCTTCAGTACCTCGCTGAAGAGGGCGTTCGGGTGCGCGGGCTGTTCGACACGCACCGCGCGGCGACCTTGCTCGGTTGGCCCAAGGTGGGGCTGGTCGACCTGGTGAAAGAAAAGCTCGGCGCCACGCTGAAGAAGGAACACCAGCAGTCCGATTTTTCCATTCGCCCGCTGCCGCCGGAGCTGCGCGAGTACATCGCCGATGACGTGCGCTACCTGTGCGAGGTGGGCCGCTGGGTGCGCGAGGCCTGCGTGAGCGCGGACATTCTGGAAGAGGTGCTGCTCGACTGCGATCGCATGTGCGACGACGCCGCGGCGCGCCCCGACCCGGCCGCCGACTATCAACCCAAGCTGCCCCGCCAGGGGCTGAGCCGGGAACAATTCGTGGTGGCCTTCCACGTGGCGCACGCGCTGCATCGCAAGCGGCTCGAGTGGGCGGCGGCGGAAGATCTGCCGATGGGCCGCATGCTCTCGAACATGGCGCTGGCGGCGATCGCCACCCGGCCCCCGACCGATTTGCGGGTGATGGTGAAGCTCGAAGGCGTTCGCGGGGCCTTCGTGCGGGCGCACGGAGATGAGGTGATGAGTCTCGTCACGCGCCTTCAGGCCGAGGTGAAAGCGGGCACGCTGCAGGCGCCCGACGAGAAGAAGGACCGCGACCCCAAGCGCAAGAAGCGCGAAGAGGCCCTGCTCGAGTGGCGCAAGGGCGAGGCCTCGAGCCGCAAGGTGACCGCTTCAGCGGTGCTCTCGAATGGCCTGGTGGCAGACCTGGCCACCTCGCCTCCGGAGTCTGCGGAGGGCTTTGAAAAAGTTCCGTATTTCGGGGCGAAGCGACGGGAACGCTACGGGCACGCGCTGCTCTCGTTGCTCAACCCGCTCAGGTAGCCGCCTTGCAGGGACGCTAGACCTCCCTCAGTGAACCATGTAGGTGATCTCTCTCAAGTACTCGAAAAAGGAGTCGGCCCATGTTCAACGGACCCTCGAAGCGGCAAAAAGAGCTCGCTCGCCTGGAACACAAGAAGGAGAAGGCGGCCAAGCTGGAGGAGCGGAAGAAGGAGAAGGATGCCCGCGGCCCCAAGGACCCGAATGCGGTTGATCCGGACATCGCGCACATCGTGCCGGGTCCGCAGCCGATCCCGGAAGAGTAAGGGCTTACGAGAAGCAGGGGACGACAGCACGCGAGTCGAATGAGTGGCCAACCTGGTGCTGCTGCTGGTGTGCTTTCTCGCCGGCGTGCTCGCGCGCCGGACCAGGGCGCTCCCTGAAGACAGCCACCGCGCGGTCAACGCGTGGGTGATGTTCGTGTCGTTGCCGGCGTTGGTGTTTCGTTCGATTCACGGCGTGAAGCTCGACGCCGCGATGCTGGGTTCCTCGGCCAGCCTCTGGCTGGTCTTCCTGGTGCCTGCGGGCCTGGCGCTGCTGCTCGTACGCAGGGGCGGTTCGCGTGAGCAGCTGGGCGCGTTGGCCCTGTGTTGTGGTCTAGGCAACACCGCGTTCGTCGGGTTGCCGCTGATTGAAGCGATCGCAGGGAAGCCTGGGCTGGGTCCCGCGGCGGTGGTCGATCAGCTGGGCAGCTTCCTGGCGTTGTTCCTCTTCGCGATGCCCTTCGCCGCCCACTTGTCTCGTTCGCCCGTCGCTCCCTCTCCCCGCGGGGGAGAGGGTCGGGGAGAGGGCAAAACGTTTTTTCGACTGCTGAAATCCCCGGCGATCATCGCCCTGGTCCTCGCGATCTCTCTCCGCGAAGTCGTCATTCCGCTGCCCGTCACTGAAGTGATCAACCGCCTCGCCGACATGTTGAGCCCGCTCGCCCTCGCGGGCATCGGCTGGCAGCTCGATCTGTCCTCGCTCTCGGGCAACGGCCGCCGCATCGCCACCGGGCTGACCTGGAAGCTGCTGCTCGCACCCGCGATGGTGCTCGGCCTGCTGCTGCTGTTCCGCGGCTCGCTGGGCTTCACCGACAAAGTGGTCGTCGCCCAGGCCGCGATGGGCCCGATGGTGACCGCTGGCGTGGTGGCCGCCGACAACCGCCTCGCGCCCGGGCTCGCCTCCGCGCTGATCGCCGTGGGCATTCCGCTCAGCCTTGTCACCGTGCCTCTGTGGTGGCAGGCGATGAGCTACCTATGAAGCGCGCAGGGATCATCGAACTCGACATCGACGGCCGCGGACCCAAACGAGGCTTCGTATTCGACCCGCATCGCCTCGCGTTGCCCTGTTGGGCGGAGGTGAGCGCGCGGCCCTCGCTGCTGCTCACCCTCGATCGGCACTTCGACACCGTGCCTCCCGTGCATCCCCCGGCGCGCGGCCTGAGCGTCGATGAGCTCGAGCTCCACGCGCGCGAGAAGTGCGATCACCGCAACTACGATCACGTGCTCGCCGCGATGAGCGGGGGAATCATCTCGGAGGCGATCATCGTGGCGCGCGCCAAGCCGGTGGGCGCCGTGATCGCGCGCAACGATCTCATCTGCGCCCCGACGCTCGATCTGATCTCGGCAGAGTGGGGCACCGCCCACGCCACGCCCGAGGGGAAACAGGCACACGAGGCGATCGAACGCGCGAGCTCGATCATTCTCGACGTCGACCTCGACTGCTTCACCACCCCCAGCGACGCCGACCCGACCACCGTGGTGCCCTGGTCGCTCGAGCTCATTCGTGACTTCGTGATGCCGCGGGGCAGCGAGCCATTCTGGGAATCAGTGCTCGGCAAGTGCGCAGGCTTCACCTTCGCGCGCGAGCCGTCTCACTGCGGAGGCCTCGTCGCTTCAGGGCGCCTGTTCGAGAAGGCCTGCCAGGTGTTGTTCGTCGAGCTGTTTCGCAGCGACCTGCCGTAAGCGAGTCACTTCCAACTGACGCGGTAGATCACTTCGGTCTGGGTGAACGACTCCACCTCGACGATGGTTTCCTTCGCGCCCGCGAACGTGAGGCCCGCGAGGAGCAGGCCCTGGCTGACCCAGCGCGAGACGCCCGACTCGTTGAAGATCGCGCGGAACTCGGTGGGGCTGAACTCTTCGACCTGCACGTCGGTGTAGTTGTTGCCGCTGCGCCAGCTCTGCCTTGCCCGCATCAGCGCGCGGCGGGGGCCGACGATCTTCGCCATCGCCATCACCGCCTGCCCGATGAAGGTGGCGCGGTAGCCTTCCATCATTCGCTCGCCGAGCTTCCGCGTCGCCAGCGGCAGGGGCTCACCGGGGTAGAGCGTCTGCGCCGTGGCTTCCAGCACTTCGTTCCACACGCGCACCGGGTAGGCGGGCAACAGCTTCTTCGAGAGGTCGACGCCGATGCCTCGCAGGCGCTCGACGAGGGCGGGAGGAATGTCACCCCCCAGCGCGCGCACCATCAAACCCTCGACAGATTGGGCGAACACGACCTGGTCAGCTGACGGCGACGACACGGCCGTGAAGATGGCAGGAAATCTGCCGCGTGGATGCAGCGGCGGACTCCCCCTTGCAGCACTTCAGTTCAGGTCGGGCTCGCAGGCGCGGGCGGTACACACGTAACCGGTGTCGCAATCAGCGGTGACGTTGCAGGGCTGACCCTGCAAGCCGCCGGAGCACACGTTCGCGGCGCAGACGCCCGAGACGCACTGGGCCCCCACGGTACAAGCACTGCCCACCACGCCCATCGGAGCCGGCGTGATCGCCGCAGTGCAGCTGCCGTCAGCCCCGCAGACTCCGCTCACGCAGTTCGCGCCGACGTTGCACGGCGTGCCCTGCGCGCCCGGGCTGCAGGTGCCAGCGTTGCACGCGCCCGACAGACACTGGGTGCCGACGGTGCAGGCCACTCCGGGCACCGCGCCGCCGCCACCGCCGACCTCGATGATCTCGCCGGCGTCGAGTGAACCGCTGCCGCCGCCGGTCGAGCCAGGGCCTCCGCCGGTGGGCGTGCCGTCGCACGGCGCCGAGGCCGAGCGGACCTTCTTGGTGTGGATCACCGGCCGCAGGATCCAATCGCCGCCGTTGCCGGTCGGGTGGTACCAGATCGACTTGTGCCCATCGAAGTCGAGCGTGACGGTGGTGATGTCACAGGAGCTCAGCTCGAACGGCCCTTTGATCTTGATGCCTGACTGCACGCCGCTGGGCACCTTGAGCGGCGCGATGGTGCCGTCGGGGAGCACCACGTTCTGGGTGCCGCCTTCGGTCAGATAGAGGCGAAGCTGGGTGATCTTTCCTTGCGGGAGATTGGCGAAGCCCAGCTGCATCACGCGCGTCTGCAGGGTGAGCAGGTCGACGGTGACGGGGCCCTGATCGAAGATCGTCACCCAACCCGCGGAGGTGCTGTGCGCGGTGACCTTCTCGATGGTGACGTTGATCTCGCGGACCTGCTGGGTCGGCGCATCGACCAGCTCGACCGCGAGCCCCGACCGCCCTGGAGAGAGCCGCGCGGTGTCGTTGGCTGGACTGCACGCAACGGAAAGCGCGAGCGCGCCGATACTGAGGGTAGACAAGCGAACCATGCAAGGCTCCTTCGGTGAGGGGGAGCCGCCTCGCTGTGCAGGGTTGGTGCCGTTTCGCGTTTCGCTGACTTGCAGTGTCAGCGGGCGTGATCTGGCTCATGCGCACTCCAGTTCTCTGGTGCAACCGCGCGCCTGTTCACTGCAGTGCACAGGTGCTCAGCGCGCGAGGGCCTTGATCGCCGTGACGCGCTTCTTCACCAGGCCACCGAGCTTGAGCAGCACTCCGATGCCGCCGCCGCGCCCGCGCGAGATGAGCGCGTCGACGAACTGCGTGAGCTCGGGGTTCGCGGGAATCCACCACGGGTCAGGGGCCTTGCTGCCATCGACGATCACCGTGCGCGGCCGGGTGAAGACGCCGTAGCTGTGCGCGCTCGCCGCGACGCCGGGGCCCGTGTCCTTCACGCCGGTCCAGGGAACGTCGGCGAGGATGCCGGCGAAGCCGTGGTTGTTCACGTAGCCCACACCGACTTCCATGCGCCGCACCAGCGCTGCGCCCTTCGTAAGATCGCGGGTCCACACCGAGCCGTTGAGCCCGTAGCGGGAGTCGTTCGCGCGCTTGAGCCCGTCCTCCGCGTCTTTCACCCGCACCACTGCGATCACCGGGCCGAACGTTTCGTCGCGCACCACGGCCATCTCGTCGGTGCAGCGATCGAGCACGGTGGGCTGAAAGCCGAGCCCCGGTCCCACGCGCGCGCCGCCGGCGGTGACCTTCGCGCCTTGGGCCTTCGCCTGTTCGACGTGCCTCGTCACGAGGTCCAATTGAGCGGCGTTCTGCAGCGGGCCGAGATCGCTCTCGTTGTCGCCAGTCGAGACGCGCAGCCTTCCCACCACCTTCGAGAGCGTTTCGACGAACCGATCGGCGATCGCTTCTTCGACGTACACGCGCTCGATGGCCGCGCAGTTCTGACCGCAGTTGTGCATTGCCCACTGCGCGACGCCCAGGGCCGTGCGCTCGACGTCGCAGTCAGCGAGCACCAGGGCCGCGTCTTTGCCTCCCAGCTCCAATGAGGTGGGAATGAGCCGCTCTGCCGCGCGCGCGGCGACTCTCTTGCCCGAGGGTACGGACCCCGTGAAGACGATCGCGTCGGCGGCATCGACGAGCTCCTGGCCCACTTCGCTGCCGCCCTGCACCAGGCCCACGAGCCCGCGGGGAAACACCTCAGCGCAGATCGTCGCGAGGAAAGCGCCGGTGCGGGGCGTGTGTTCGGAAGGCTTGAGCACCACGCCGTTGCCGGAGAGCAGCGCGGGGAACAGCGACTTCCAGAAATTTCCCAGCGGGTAGTTCCACGGAGCGATCACGCCGATGACTCCGCGCGGCACGGCTTCGGTGACCCCTTTCTTGCCCGGGAAGTCGAGCATCGAGAGCCGTACCTTCGTCGGCGCCAGCGCGACCTTCGCCACCACGATGGCCGTCTCGATGTACGGCTGCAGGGAAGTCAGCTCGCTCGCTTTGCACTCGGTGATCGAGCGCCCCGTCTCCATCGCCATCACGCGCGCGACTTCGTCGGCCCTCGCGAGCACCGCCTGACCCAACGTGCGCACGGAGTCCGCGCGGGAAGAGAGTGAGAGCGCACCCCAGGCGACTTGAGCCGAGCGTGCGGCTGAGACCACGTTGCGAACTTCGCCCGGTGACGAGGTCTTCACCGGCTCGAGAACCTTCAGGTCAGCGGGGTTGATGCTTCCGGGCGCGTGGGCGGTCATGCGCCGGACACTGTGCAGATGAGGCGGTCGTGCTCAAGGTCGTGGGGCGGCTGAAAAAGGGGACAGCGGCCGCGTTTGATGAAGGCCTCGCCTCAAACCAAGGATCGTTGATCAAGCCTCCTCGGCTGGATCTCTTGCTAAGAAGCGCCTGTTCCGCACTCGCAGCCAGGGGCCAATCGCATGACCACCACGATTCGACGCATGGGCGCAGCCGCAGTCACCGATCGCAAATTCACCGCCGATGAAGCGAAGGCCATCGTCGCCCAGGCGAAAGCGAACGGCGTGGTGACCGCCCAGGAAAAGGCCGATCTCCAGGCGATCATGACGAAGTACGCCGACACCTTTCAGGCCGGTGCCCTCGACGTGATCAAGGCCCTGCTCGATCCCCAGCCGCCGCCGCCTCCTCCGGCTGGTTCGCAGACCGTCAACCTCGACATCAGCAACGCCGAGCGCCCGATCTACCTGAACGCCAGCGGCGTCTTCACCGTGAACGCGAACGGCGCGCCGCCGAAGAATGATCTCGAGCTGGGTGACGCGGTGTTCCGCGCGGCCGAAGCCGCCGACAACGCGCGCACGCCGCTGCTCGGCAACGCCTCGAAGGACCTGCGTAGCAAGACCTTCGATCAGCTCAAGCTCGCCATCGCCCGCGTGCCTGCCGATGGCACCCCTCCCGCGGGGATGACCTCGCAGCAGGCGCTTCAGCTGCGGGCCTCTTCGGGCGCCGTGCTGCTCGACCTGATCAACGCCAGCAGCGAGCCCGAGCTGCGCGGCCCCGCGGTGAAGACCTACGAAGCGCTCGTGCGCGCCGAGACTGATCCGCGCCTGCGCGAGAGCCTCATCTTCCACCTCAGCAACGCGCCCGCCGCGCAGTCCGGTGACGTCAAGGCGATCAGCGACACCCTGCTCAAGCAGCTCGCGCCGACTTCACCGCCGTACGACAAGTGGTTCGCCAACGGGAACAAGACCGTCAACCTCTCGTGGACGGTGGGGCAGGGCGAGTTCTGGAAGGGCTTCACCACCTTCCTCAAGACCAACGGCTTCAAGCCCGTGGGCACCGAGAACGAATACGGCGTCACCACCTACGAGGCGACCCTCAACAAGCCGGGCGTGGGCGAGACGAAGTTCAGCATTCAGGTGCACCAGGGCGGCACCGACATTCTCAACCCGATGAACGACAAGAACGTTCAGATGGTCGGCTACGACGGGCACTCGAACTGGGGCCGCGCGATGACGGCCTCGGTGAAGAACGGCCCGGAGACGCCCGACGCCGGCGACGGCAAGCTGATCTTCTACAACCTGTGCGTGGGCAAAGGCGTGCTCGACCGGGTGAAGGAGAAGTACGGCAATGCCCAGGTGGTCACCACCTACGCGGCCTCGAACTTCTACACCGACGCCCAGGGCCAGATGACCCGCGGTGAAGGGGGCCAGGCGTTGATCGCGCTCGTCAACGGCGTGGCCGCGCGCAACGACTGGACCGCGTTGCACACCGCGATGAACAAGGCCGCCGACATCGGCGTGGGCCGCACCTGGGACAACTACATCACCCCGATCTCCACCCAGGTTCGCGAGAAGGTGCTCGACCGCGACAACGACGGCCAGGCCGACTACCTCGACAAACACTTCAACTACTCCACCTTCAAGGTGCCCGAAGACACCGCGCGCGAGTTCCAGCCGGTCAAGCAGGACCGCCCGGCCACCGTGCTCGACGGCACCAAGATCCTGGTCTCGGCCAACATGGTGAACACGCTCTCCGAGTTCTCGGGGATCCTCGATGGCCCCAACGCCGACTCCAAGGTGATCGCCGGCGGCTGGCACGAGCCCAAGCCCGGTGAACCGAAAGACGTGGTGCGCTTCACCGAGCAGAAGGGCCGCGACGGCAAGCCCGAGTACGTGATGACGGTCAACGCGCGCTACTCGCACATGAGTGAAGAGGCGATGCGCGCCACCACCGCGTACGAGTTCAACCGCTTCATGCAGGACGGCGGCAAGCTGCGCCTGACCCCCGAAGACTCGAAGCTCGCCGGCATGATCGTCTTCGCGCAGTCACTCGCGGTCGACGAGGGCTACCGCGACGGCGACGTGTGGAAGAACTTCCTCAATCGCTACAACCTGCCCGAGACCGTCTCGTTGTCCGCGGTCAGCTCGGCGCTGGGGGGGCACACGGGCCACAACTACGC
>JAYVNA010000140.1:0-6695 GCA_043758715.1 Archangium sp. | reverse complement strand
ACAGCGCGGTGAACTTCGCGCTCTACGATCACGGCGCGCGCAAGCAGTGGGCGCTCACCGAATACCCGAACGCGCAGCTCAGCCCGTCGAAGAGGGTGCTGCAGATCGGCCGCTCCACCTGGACCTACGGCGCCAGGGTGGCCGAAGTGCGCGTGTCCGAGCTCGCGGCTCCCTGGGGCGGCGCGACCGAGGCGGTGCTCGAGTTCGAGCTCGACGGAGAACCCGGGCCCGAGGTGCAGCTGGTGCCGGGCTTGCCTCACTGGTGGCGTCCCATCGCGCCGCGGGCGCGCGCCCGGCTCTGCGTGCCTTCGCTCGGGCTCGACGTGGCGGGTCGCGCGTACCACGACGGAAATCACGGTGAAGAGCAGCTGGGCGGCACCCTGCGGGGCTGGCGCTGGGCGCGCACGCACGGCACCGAGGAGACGCGCATTCGCTACGAGCCGCCCGGCGCTCCGGCGATCGAGGTGACGGCACGCGACGGCGCCATCTCGGTGGCCCGGCAGGAAGCGAGTGTTCCGCAGCTGCGCCGTTCGGGTTGGGGCCTCGAGTTGCCCGGTGACTACCAGGGCGCCCAGCCGCGCGTGCTCGAGTCGTCACCGTTCTACGCGCGCCTCGAGGCTGAGCGCGAGGGCGATCACACCCTGGGTGAAGTCGCCGACTTCCGCCGCTTCCATCACCCCTTCGTGCGGTGGATGGCGAACTTCCGCATGCGCAGCGAGGCGCATTCATGACGGCGCTGATCGCCACCTGGCTCGTCTTCGCCACGATGTTCACGCTGATCACGCTCTATCGGCTGGGGCGCGCGCGGCCCTCCTTGCCCGTGAGCCTCGAGGCCCGCGTGCTGTTGTTGAGGCCGCTCGACGAGCCCACCGCGCGCGAAGTGAAGAACCTCTCGGTGCCTCTCCCCGCGGGGGTGAGGCAGGTGGTGCTCGCGCCGTTTCGCCCGCCCAGCTCGGTGCGCGGTGAGTGGCTGCCTTCTGACCCGCCCTGCGCCAATCGCAAGGCAGGTCACCTCACCTACGCCCTGGCGACGCTCGCCCACGAAGGCGAACTCGTCATCTGCGCCGACGCCGACGTGGAGGTGACGCGCGAGTTGCTCGACGCGGTGGCGGGGCCGGTGCGCGCAGGAGCGGCGCTCTGCACGGCGGCCCCCGTTCCCGAAGGGGCACTCGACCTGGCGGGGCACGCGGTGCGGGGCCTGCTCTCGCGCACGCATCACGCCTTCGTCGCGCTCGACGCGATGTCGGCGGGCGCTCCCGCGGTGTGCGGCAAGGTGATGGCGCTGGGTCCCGAAGCGATCGCCGAGTTGCCGCGGCTCACCCACTGCATCGGCGAAGACCTCGAGCTGTCGCGGCGCCTGCACGCCCGCGGTCATCGGGTCGAGCTGGCGAGGATTCACGCGAACACGCCCGCGGCGCCTCAGTCGATGCGCGGGGCGGTGCAGCGAATCACCCGGTGGATGCAGGTGCTGCGCGCGCATCGGCCCGGGCTCTACCCGAGCGTGCCGTTGCTCTTCGCCTCGACTTTGCCCCTGCTCGCGCTGTCCGGCTTCTCGGGTCACCCGGTGCTGCTCGCCGGCGCGGCCCTGATGCTGCTGTCGCGGGTGGCGCTCTCGGTGCGGCTCTCAGGCTTCAGCGTCGCAGCGTTGTGGGAATGGCTCGCGGGCGAAGTGTTGCTGCTGGTCTCGTTCGCGAGCTCGCTGGCGCGGAGGCACGTGACCTGGCGCGGCCGGCGGCTGCGGGTGCACGCGGGTGGCTTCATCAAGGTGGTCTCTTGATCGAGCCTCAGAAAGGCGGACCGCTGGGCTGGGTGACCGCGCGTTACATCGACTGGCGGCTGCGCCGCGACTTTCGCGGGCTGTGGGTGCGCGGCGAGCTGCCCGCGAACGACCAGAGCCTCATCTTCTACGGAAACCACCCCAGCTGGTGGGACGGCTTCGCCATGCATCACCTCTGTGTTTCTACCGGGCGAGACGGCTACTGCCTGATGGAAGAGCAGCACCTGGCCAGGCACCGCTTCTTGCGCCGCCTCGGCGCTTTCTCGATTCGCCGCGGGGACGCGCGCTCGGCGGTCGAGTCGCTCGGCGTCGCGCGCGAGTTGCTGCAGCGCCCGCGCTCGGTGGTGATCATTTTTCCGCAAGGCGTGCTCACCCCGCACGCGGCGCCGCCCTTCACGCTCGAGCGCGGCATCGAAGTGTTGGCGAAGCGCTCGGGCGTCAACTGCGTGCCGGTGGGGTTGCGGTACGCGTTCTTCGAAGACGAACAGCCGGATCTCTTGATGGAGGTGGGGCCGTCGCACCCTCCGGGGCCGCTCTCAAGCTTCACCACTGCGCTTCAGGAAGTGGCCGCGGCGGTGATGAGCGCTCAAACGTTGAACGGTTTCAAACGGAGTGCGTAAGGCCATGGGTGAGCCCTTGTTCCGAATCAGCGTGGTCGCCGAGATGGTGGGCCTCTCGGAGAACCTGCTGCGCGCGTGGGAGCGCCGCTACAAGATCATCGAGCCCCGGCGCACCGGCGCCGGCTACCGGGCCTACAGCGCCAGCGACGTCGAGTTGCTGCGCCGGGTGAAGCAGCTGGTGCAGCAGGGCGTTTCCATCTCGGAGGTGGTGCCGATGTTGCCGGCGCTGCGCCGCGAGCTGAAGATCGGGCGCGAATTCGCCGCTGCCGTCGACGGCCCCCGCATCGAGCATTGGATGAACAGCATCCTCGACGCGGCGAGGCGTGATCAGCAGCCGGAAATCTTCTCTGTGCTCGACGAGGCCTTCGCCACCATCTCGCCGGTGGCCGCGCTCGAGTTGCTCATCGTTCCCCTGCAACGCGCGGTGGGAGAAATGTGGCACGCGCGGAAGCTGTCGGCGGCGCAGGAGCACTTGATCACCCACGCGTTGCGCTCGCGCCTGCTGTCCTTGATTCAGGGCGGAGTGATGGCGCCTTCGCGGCGCCACGCGGTGTGCGCCTGCCTGCCCGACGAAGACCACGAGATCGGCCTGCTCGGCGCCGCGCTGCGGTTTCGCGACGCCGGCTTCCGGGTGACGTACCTGGGTGCGCGCACGCCGGTCGATGAGCTCGCGGACCTGGTGAAGAAGCTCGAGCCCGAGGTCGTCGCGCTCGCGCAGGTGCACTCGATCGACGAGAAGCAGTTGATGCACGTGCTCACGGTGCTGCACCGGGCCGTGAACCCCAAAACCAAGGTGGTCATCGGGGGCGCCGGTGCAGAAGCGCACGCCGCGTTGGTGGCGCGCATGGGGGCGATCGTGGTCACGCCCGAAGTCTGGCTGCGCCTGCTCGCGTAGGATCTTCGCGGGGTTCGGCGATGGCGGACTTTGTCCGACATCACCGCGGCCGATGATCCGGCACCAAATCGCCTGCTCTCGCAGACAATGCGCACATGGGATTCATCGGCGACCTGACCTCCAAGGTGAAGTCTGCAGCGACGGGCCTCGTGGACCGCGTCGAGAAGAAGGTCAGCGAAGAAGTCGCTGAAGTGAAGAAAGAGGTGCGCGTGGTGGTGAACGCCGCCGACACCTTCGTCAAAGAAGAGGTCGCCACCGTCAAGGAGTCCGTCGACACGGCGAAGCACCTCTGGTCGAGCCCGAACAAGGGCGCCGCGGTGAGCGCTCAGTACGAGGTCGAGAAGGTGAAGCTCACCAGCAAGGGCGGCACGGGCCGCATCTCGCCCGAGATCCAGTCGGCGCTCATCGACGGCGTGGCTGACCGCCGCACCGACAGCGATCGCGGTGAACGCGGGGTGCTGGGAAAAGATCAAGCCGTGCGCGCCGCCAAGACGCTCGTCGACATGGACGCGGGCTCGTATGCGCAGACGAAGAGGTTGCTCGATCAAGCAGGGCAGGGCGCCGACGGGAAGCTGGCGGCCGGCGCTGATCCGAAAGCCGAGCGCGCGTTGATCCTCAAGGCCGTCGCGGCGCGGCAGGACCGGTTGGCGGACCCCGCGAAGGCCGAAGGCGCGATGAAGGAAGTCGAGGCCTTCGCGAAAGACATTCGCGGCCTCAAGCGCGCTGAGTTGATGACGACCAGCACGGTCACCGACATCGACGGCGCGAAGAGCGACGATGGCCTGCGCCAGTCGATGGAGAACACCTGTGCGCCCACCGTCGGGCAGATGACGCACGCCGAGACCGACCCGGCGTACGCGCGGCAGCTCAACAAAGAAGGTCTCTCCGCTCCCGAGGGCAGCGAGATCGACAAGGAGCAGCAGCAGGTCTTCAGGAACACCGCCGGTCAGACCGGCACTCCGGTCGGCCGCCAGGGCGCGCAAGGCGCCGAGCTGATGAACCTGCTCAAGGCGAACCTCGACTCGCAGACCAAGGGCGGCATTCCCCCGCCCGTCACCATTCCTCCCGGGGAGATCAGCGCGCTGCTCAAGTACACGCAGGGCAAGCAGCTCACGAAGGCGGATCAAGCGCTGCTCCAGCCCGCGAAGGACAAGGTCCAGCAACTGCGGCCCGACCTCGACGGCGCGGCGATCGACAAGCTGCACGCCGCCGCTCAAGCCCAGGGCGCCAACGAAGAATCGGCGCTCAAGCTCACTGGCAACAACTTGAACGAGCACCCGATCGCCGCGGGCCAGTCGGACCAGGGCCTCAAGGCGATTCGCGAGCGGCTGCAGGCGGGCAACCCGGTGCCGATCTCGATCGCGTACGAAGGAAAAGACGTCGGCCACGCGTTGCTGATGACGGACTACCGCGACGGCAAGTACCTCGTGTCAGACCCCTACAGCGGCAAGACCGCGTGGGTGCCCGAAGCGAAGCTGAAGGACGGCTCGTTTTCGAACGACGAGAAGTACTTCTCGCTGGGCGGCAACTCGCGCCTCGACAACTACTACGCGCCTTGAGCTAGCTAGCCGCCGAAGGGCCAACGATACAGCTGCGCGTCGAAGTGACCTGAGACCGCCCCGCCGTCTTCCGTGGCGGCGTCGGTGAACTCGAGTGTGCCGTTGCCCATCAGCCCCTGCGCCACCACGGCCTGGTTCTGAAATTCGAAGGTGACGCCGAAGCGCTGAAAGAGATCGAACGCCTGAGGTCCGGTGGGCGCGTAGAGCCCCGGCATCACCCGCACCGCTGCGGCGTTCACCCCGCCATCAGTGAGCACCGCGAACACGTTGACGCCGACGCGGGGTCCATCGTTGCCGCCGAAGTCCATGCCTGCGCCGCTGCTCACGCCCACCGTGGGCACGAGGCCCCCATCGAGCAGCGTGATCGCGAGGGTGCCGCTGCCGGTGATGAACGGGTTTGGCGCCGCGATGCTGCCCCAGGTGGTGGCGAACGTCGCGCTCACGTGGCCCAGGGGCGTCAGGCAGGGGGAGGGCCGCGGCATTCCCGTCGCCGCGGGAGGGTTCGCCAGAATCGCGAGCAGCTTCGCGCGGCGTTGATCGATGAAGCGGCGCACGTCGGCCAGCCCCGTCGCGAACTGCGCCAGCTGAATCGGGTGAAGGCGCGGCGTCACCAACGCTTCCATGCGATTGACCTCCCGCCGAAGCGCGACCTCGTCGAACACGGTGTCGAGCAGGAAGCGCACGCGCGCGAGGTAGCGGGCCCGCGTCTCTGGCAACCCATAGAGCCGCTGCGCGAGCTGACCTGCCTGCAGCACACCGTCAGCGTTGCCGGGAGCGGCGCTGAGCACCGCGTCTGCGCCCCAGGGAATGAAGACGAACTTCGCGCTGGTGGGGTCGTCGTAGATGAAGAAGTTGTTGGTGTTGCTGGCGTAGCCGTCCCATTGGCGCAGCAGGGTCTCCATCGCCCAGAAGTCGATGAACTGCGTGAGATCGATGAGCGGGTCCAATCGCGCAAGCAGCTCGGCGTCAGGTGCTCCGAGCGCGGCGGTGACGGCTTCGATGTCCGTCCGATTCGTGTTGTCGCCCTTGAGATCGAAGGTGCGCTGGAAGGTGGGGGTGAAGTCGCTCAGCGTGCCCTCGTAGAGGTTGCCGCTCGCCCGCGCGAAGCGCCGCCGCAGCAGGTCTTTGTCGATCGCCTCGACGTTCACGTACACCCCGAGGTCGACCCGGTTCACCCTGACGTGCGCGTAGTTGCAGCGAGGGGCGATGAGCCCGGCCTCGGCGAACAGCGCGTAACCCAGGCACTGGCGGATCACCGAGGGGTCCTGCTGGGCGTTGTTGAGGGTGAGCGCATCGAGCCCGGAGACGTTCTGATCGACGATGAAGCTGTCGAACTTGAGCTTGAGCGAGGGCCGGGTGTTCGAGAGCGAGCCAATGAAGCCCTTCTTCTTGATCGTCGTTCGCGGCAGCGGCCGGAAGTCGACGTTGATCAGCCGCATCGGATCATAGAGGGCGGCGGTGGGGTCTCCGGCGTCGACCGCCACGCCCGCATCGGCGGTCGACCCCGCATCGACTTCGGGCGTGATCGGCGCGGGACAGCCGCAGCACCATGCCACCACCAGCAGTCCCCAGCACGCGCGAGCCATGTGACGCATCAGACACCGCGGGCCCCCGAAAGAGGCAATCACTCTTCACCTCAGGCGATCGATGGGGCCGGAAGAGGTGAGCCTCCTCCCCGGTCTTCGCGGGGCGGCCCCCCACGCCGTTCATTACTCACCCTCGTCACGCCGCGTCAGGGCGAGGGAGCCGATGAACTTGCGACACCGTGCGAGGGGAAGCGTCCTGATCACCGCGGTGCTCGTGTGCGCAGCGAACGCGTTCGCCGCCGAGGCGTTCAGCTTCGA
>JAYVNA010000139.1:0-19503 GCA_043758715.1 Archangium sp. | reverse complement strand
GAATCGGCAGGTTTTTCAGGTGCGACTGCGCCAGGTGCAGAGGTGGTTAGCCCCTCACCCCCAGCCCTCTCCCCTGTGGGGGAGAGGGGGACGATGGGTTTCGGAATCGCCTGCATCTCCATCAACTTCGTTCCATCGCCCCACGCGCGCGTCTTGTTCTTCTCGTTCGCGTAGAGCTTCGGCATCGTCAGCACGAGTTCCTCGCGCGAGTACGCCGGCGTCTCCTGTTCCCGCGTCATCACGATCGCGTCGGTCGGACAGACCTGCACGCACAGCTCACAGAAGATGCACGCCGTCAGATCGAGCGTGAAGTCATCGGCGTAACTTCGCTTCTTCCCGGTGATCGTCGACTCGCGTTTCGCCGGCCCCTTGATCGAGATGACCTTCGAGGGACAGATGCGCTCGCACTGCAGGCACCCGATGCACGCCTCGTCGCCGTTCTCCTCATGCAACAGCGCGAAGCTCGCGCGGTATCGCTCGGCCCGCGGGCGAATCTCGGTGGGAAACTGAACCGTGGTCGGCGCGCGCCAGAAGTTTTTGGCGACCGCGGCGTAGGCTTTGAACGCGTCGAGAAAGTGACCCATGGCTCCCTCAGCCTGCGAAGACGACCCAGACGGCCGAGGCCGCCACCAGCACCACGCCGGTTGGAACGAGGTAGCGCCAGCACAGCGCCATCAACTGGTCTGAGCGGAACCGCAGCAGCGAGTAGCGGGTCCAGTAGATGAACGCGAAGAGCCCGAGCGTCTTGACCACCATCCACCAGATGCCCGGAGCGATCGGCCCATCCCAGCCACCCAGAAAGAGCGCCGCGCCGACCGCCGAAGCGACCAGCGTGTGCACGTATTCCGCGAGGTAGAACATCGCGAACTTCATCCCGGTGTATTCGGTGGTGATGCCCGCGACGAGCTCGCTCTCAGCCTCGGGAATGTCGAAGGGAATGCGGTTCGCTTCCGCCAGCATCGCCAGCATGAAGATGGTGAACGCCGGAATGCCGAGGAAGAACGGCCAGACCACCAGCCAGTGGTGACCTGCCTGGAACGTGATGATGTCGCTGAGCCGCATCGAGCCGCTCAAGATCACCGGCACCATCGCGGCCAGCACCAGCGGCACCTCGTACGAGACCGACTGCGCGATCGCGCGCATGCCGCCGAGCATCGCGAACTTGTTGTTGCTGCCCCAGCCGGCGATGAACACCGGCAACACGCCCAGCGCGCCAATCGCGAGCAGGTAGAGCACGCCCACTTCGAGATCCGCTGCCACCACGCTCTGTGAGAACGGAATCACCGCGGCCACCGCGATGGCGGCGATCGCTCCCAGGGGAGGCGCCAGGTTGAACAGCGCGGCATCCGCTTTCTCGGGGGTGATGTCTTCCTTCTGCAGCAGCTTCACCACGTCCGCGACCGGCTGAAGCAAGCCAAATGGTCCGACGATGGTCGGGCCCAGGCGGCTGTGCATGCGACCGGCCATCTTGCGCTCGAACCACAACGCGAGCGCGGTGACGGTGAGCAGCACCACGATGATGGGGCCGCCGTAGAGCGCACCGTGAACGAAGCCATTCATCGGTCGACCTCACCCATGATGGGATCCAGCGAGCCGAGGATCGCGATGGCATCACTCACGGTCTGCCCCGGCAGCAGGTACGGCAGCGCCGACACCGCGTGCAGGCTCGGCGGGCGAATCTTCAGGCGGTAGGGGAACTGAGTTCCGTCGGCGACGAGCCAACCCCCGAGCTCACCGCGGGGCGTCTCGATGCCCACGTAGATCTGCCCCACGGGGATCTTCGTCTGCACCGGCAGCTTCACCGCCCTGCCGCTGTTGATGTGACCCGCGGGCACGGCGCCGACCAGCTCGCGCACCAGCCGCACGCTCTCCTTCATCTCTTCGACGCGCACCTCGGCGCGGGCCAGGCAATCGCCGCCCTTCGCGGTCTTCACGTTGACCTTCACTTCGTCGTACGCGTGGAAGGGCGCGTCGCGCCGCAGGTCGTGATCGATGCCGCTGGCGCGCAGCACGGGCCCGGTGATGCCCAGCTCGAGCGCGAGCTCACCGTCGAGCACGCCCACCCCTCGGGTGCGCTGCTGGAAGATGCGATTCTGAACCGTCATCGCCTCGTATTCGGGAATGCGCGCGGCGATGGTGTGCATGGCGGCGAGCACCTTCTGGCTCCAGCCCGCGGGCAGGTCGTGCCGGTTTCCGCCGATGGTGTGCGTGTTGTAGTGAAAGCGCGCGCCGGTCACTTCTTCGAACAGGTCGAGGATGAGCTCGCGTTCGCGGAAGCAGTACATGAAGACCGTGGTGCCGCCCCCGAGCGCGCCGCCGAGGTCGAGCGAGAAGGTGCCCAGCCACAGCAGGTGCGAAGCGATGCGCTGCAGCTCGGCGAAAATCGTGCGAATCCACCGGGCGCGGCGGGGCACCTCGAGCTTGAGCATCGCCTCGAAGATCATCACCAACGACTGCTCGTTGGTCATCGGCGCGACGTAGTCATTCTTGTCGACGATGGGCGTGATCTGAACGTACGCGAGCTTCTCGCAGAGCTTCTCCACCGCGCGGTGAAGGTACCCGCAGTGCGGCACGGCCTTGACGATCAGCTCTCCGTCGAGCCACAGGTCCATGCGGAAGACGCCGTGGGTCGACGGGTGTTGAGGCCCGAAGTGAATCAGCATCAGCTCGGCCTCGGGATCGTACTTCTCGATCACCAGGTGCGGGTCGACGCGGTGCGTGGTCAAGGCGGTCATCGGCTCATCTCCAGGGCGCGCAGTGCGCGTCGGCTGGGAACTCACGGCGAAGAGGGTGACCCACGTAGTTCTCGGTCGACATCAACCGCCGCAGATCGGGGTGGCCAGCGAAGGTGACGCCGAGCAGGTCCCACTGTTCGCGTTCCTGCCAATCGGCGCCCGCGAACACGCCGCACAACGTAAGCACCGGCTGCCCCGGTATGACGCGCACCGCCCACGAGGCCACCCGCGAGCCTGCGCCGATCGTGCGCAGCGCGTAGACGATCTCGAAGTGTTCGGGCTCAGCCTCGTCGGCGCCCTTGCGGCCCTTGCCCGCGAGCCAGTGGGTCGCGGCGATGGTGACGAGCTGCCGGTAGCCGATCGACTTCAACTTTCGAGCGAGCGCGAGGTGCTGCTCCAGAGGGATGATCGGAGGACCGTCTTTGGGCAGCTCCGCGATGCCGAGTTCTTTCAGCAAGCCTTCGAAGTCCGGCGAAGTGAGTGGCGCGAACTCGGGCAACGGCCCCGCTGCAGCGACCTCGAGGGGCGCAGTCGCTTCGTCGACGGTAGGGCTGTCGGCCGAGAGTTCCTGCTCGTGGCTCTGCTCCGCGCGCCGGGCGGGATCGTTGAGCCGCGGTACGGAGGGGTTCGTGATCTTCAGCAGCTCCGGCTTCACTTCGGGCGTCACGAACTTGCCGGTGCGCTGCAGGGAAATCTTCTCCTGCAGCTTGATCATGCCGGCCATCAGCGCTTCAGGGTTCGGCGGGCAGCCCGGCACGTAGACGTCGACCGGAAGGAACGTGTCGATGCCCGGCACCACCGAATACAGGTTCCGGTAGAAGTCGCCGCTGATCGCGCACGAGCCCATCGCGATGCACCACTTTGGCTCGGGCATCTGCTCCCAGAGCTTGAGCACCCGCGGCGCCATCTTGGTGGTGATGGTTCCCGCCACCACCATCACGTCGGCGTGGCGCGGCGTGGCGCGAATGATCACGCCCATGCGATCCATGTCGACCCGGCTGGCAGCCCCGGCCATGAACTCGATGCCGCAGCAACTGGTCGCCATGGGGAACATCCACAGCGCGTTCTTGAGGCCCCAGGTCATCAGGTCGTCGAACACGGCGGTGCCCACGCTGAGCCCCGGCGTCTGCAGGGTCACCTGGTAAAGCGGGTGCTGAAAGTGGCCCGCGTCATCCGACGTCTTCACTGCCATGTGAGCGCTCCCTTTCGGCTGGCCCACGCCCACCCGAGCATGAGCACCACCCCGAACGAGCCGATGGCGACCAGGCCCTGCACGCCTGACTCACGCACGATCGAGGCCCACGGGAACAGGAACGCGGCCTCGACGTCGAAGAGCACGAAGAAGAGCGCCACCACGTAGTACCGCGCGTGAAAGCGCACCCAGGTGGCGCCCGTCGGCACTTCGCCGCACTCATAGGTCTGCCTCTTGAGCGGAGACTGGCGGGTGGCGATCACCCGGAGAATCTTCGCGACCGCGAGCAGCACGAAGACCAGGGTGGAGGCGATCAGCAGGTAGGCGAGGAGGGACGTCATGTCGGCTCCGTCACTGCGCGATGGGATCGTCGCTGAAGTCATCAGCCGAGTGCGCATCTTCATGCGGGAGCCGATCGAGCTCGGCCTTCACCAGTCTCTGGTGCTCGATTTCCTCTTCGCAGAGGTGCTCGAAGAGCTTCTTCACTTCAGCCGAGGTCACGCTCTTGAGGGCGCCGAGGAAGAACCGGTGCGCCTTGACCTCCGAGCGCAGCGCCACTTCGAGCGCGTCGCGGTGGGTCATGTTCATGCGCACCTCGTCGAAGTCGGGCGCCTCGATGTCGAAGATCATCTCGCGGCTCACCGCGGTCGGCTGCCTGCCGAAGTCGCGAGCGCGCTGCTCCGCGAGCTGTTTGCGATGAATCTCTTCGACCCGCATCATCTTGGTGAAGAAGCCGGCGGCGCCGGGGGTGCGATGCAAGATGAGCTGCGCGGCGAGATCTTCGTACCGATCGCGCGCCTCTTCTTCGATCAACACGGCGAGATCGAGCGCGTCGCGCATGGAGATGGTGGCGAAGTCGATTCCTGGAGTTTGTTTGCTGGTCACGGACGGCCCCCTTCACTTCTGCAGATACGCGTCGAGGATGCGGTTGCGCGGGCGGGCCTTCTTCGACTCTTCCGCGATGCGAAGCTTGATCAGCTCCTCGAACGAGAGGGGCGGGTTGGGGTTGCGGTAGAAGACGCCGGTGTAGAGCTCGGTGCCGTAGGAGCGCGCGAGATCCATCCCCGCGAGCTGGTTGGCCGGGTCATGGCCCAGGCTCGCCAGCGTCTTCATCTTCGCCTTGTGAACTTTGAGCTGCTGATCGTCTTCGCCGAAGGTCACGCAGGGCGATTGGATGTTCACGAAGCTGAAGCCCGGGTAGCGAATCGCTTCCTCGATCAGCGCCGTCATTCCCGGCATGTCCGCCGGAGACGCCTGCGCCACGAAACCCGCGCCGTACGCGAGCATGAAGAGCAGGGGATTGACGGGCTCTTCCAGGCTTCCCAGGGGCGAGGTGACCGTCTGCAATCCCTTGGGAGACGTTGGCGAAAGCTGTCCCTTGGTGAGGCCGTACACCTGGTTGTCCATCACGATGTACGTGATGTCGATGTTCCGCCGCACCGCGTGGGGCACGTGCCCGCCGCCGATGGAGAAGCCGTCGCCATCACCACCTGCGACCACCACCAGCAGTTCGGGGTTCGCGAGCTTCACGCCCTGGGCGATGGGCAACGAGCGGCCGTGCACGCTGTTGAAGCCGTAGGCGGTGGTGTAGCCAGGAATGCGGCTGCTGCAGCCGATGCCCGAGATGAACGCCACTTCGTGGGGAGGACGGCCGATCGCCGCGAGCGCGCGATACAGGCCCTGGAGAACCCCGAAGTCGCCGCAGCCCGGACACCAGATGGGCTTGAGGTCGCTCTTGTAGTCCTTCGCCTGGAACATCGACGGCGCGTTCATGACGGCATCCCCTTGAGTTCGATCAGCCGGGCGACGAGCTCGGCAGGTTGGAACGGGTTGGCGCCGCTGCGGGCCAGCGACTTCACGCCGCGGGGCACGTCGATGAACATGCGCAGCATGCGGTACAGCTGGCCCTGGTGGCTGAGCTCGACCACCAGCCCGTGCTTCACCGACTGGAAGAAGTCCGCGTAGACCTGTTCGGCGATTGGATAGAGGAGGTAGGGCACCAACAGCTTCACGTCGAGGCTGGCGCGCTCGGCCAGCGCAAACGCTTCACGCGCGACCCCGGCGGTGCTGCCCCAGGCGAGGAAGGCGTACGGGGCCTGGGCATTGCCGTGCAGCTCGAAGAGGTCGGCGCGCTTCTTCAGCGGGTCGAGCTTCTTGAAGCGCTTCTCGTTCATCTTGGCGTGCATCACGCCGCCCGAGGTGGGGTCGCCCTTCTCGTTGTGCTCGATGCCAGCGCCCAGATAATTGCCGCCCTTCATTCCGGGGTGGCTGATGGGGCTGATGCCTGACTCGGTGAACTTGAAGCGGGAGTAATCGACCAGCTCGGCCTCGGTGGGCTTGAGCCGCTCGATGATCTCCATCTTGCTGGTGTCGATGGGGTCGACGGCTTCCTTGCGCTGAGCGATCTCCTGGTCCGACAAGATGATCACCGGCGTCTGGTACTGCTCGGCGATGTTGAAGGCCTCCACCGTGATGCGGAAGGTGTCTTCGACGTCGGTGGGCGCGAGCACGGGGCGCAGTACGTCGCCGTGGCCCGAGAACGCAGCCTGGTAGAGGTCGCCCTGCTCGGGCTTGGTGGGAAGGCCGGTGGAGGGCCCGCCGCGCTGAACGTTGAGCAGCACCAGGGGCAGCTCGGCGATGGTGGCGAGCCCGAGGATCTCGGTCTTCAGATCCATGCCGGGGCCGCTGGTCGCGGTCATCGATTTCTTCCCAGCGAAGGAAGCGCCGACGGTTGCACCGATGCTGGCGATCTCGTCTTCGCACTGCAGCACCGTCCCGCCGTACTTCCAGATCTCGCGGGTGAGCGTCTGCATCACCTCGGTGGAGGGCGTAATCGGGTAGCCGCCGAAGAACTGAATGCCCGAGAAGAGCGCCGCGGCCGCGCACATGTCGTTGCCGTCACACAGCAGCTTGGATCCCGGTGCGGCACGCGGGGGCGCAATCGAGCGCGTCTGCGCCAGCGGGTGCGACTGCGCGTATTCGATGCCCGCGGCCAGGGCCTTCTCGTTCGCCTCGAGCAGCCCTTCGCCCTTGCTGCCGAACTTCTTCTTCAAGCCGCGCGAGATGGCGGCGGCAGGAATGCCGAACCAACCCGAGAGCAGCCCGAGCACCACGCTGGTCTTGGCCTTGTCGGTGCCGGCTGACCTCTTGGTCAACTCCGCGATCGGCACTGACAACACTTCGCGCGGCACCACGCCGCGGCCCTTGAGCGTCTCGGGGGGCGCTCCGGCCTTCTCTTCGTGAATGAGGACGGTGTTGATCGACAGCGGCAGCTCGGCGCCGAACTTGAAGAAGTCGTCCCAGTTGAGCGCGACCATCACGTCGAGAGCGCCGCCGGGGTTGAGCACCTTGCGGGTGCTGAGCCGAACGCGGCACGACGACTCCCCGCCGCGGATTTGAGACCCGAAGCTCTTGGTCATCATCGCGTGGTAGCCCTCGCTGGAAGCCGCCGAGAGGAGCGACTCACCTGCGCTGACGACTCCGTCGCCACCGGCGCCGCCCAAACCGAGGATCAGGTCATCGATCATTGTGGACGCTGCGCAGTGCAACCCCCGGACCGAATTTGCGCCCGCTTTTGCGCCGCGAGTGTTTTTGCGCGAGGCCCCGCGCGCGGGCTCCCTGACGATGCGGAAAGTCGCCAACGAGCCCGGGGATTGAGCGCATCGCTTGCGTCAGATCACTCTGGGGACGCAAAGGTTTCGGGTCTGAGGCCGCCTTTCGAGCGCAAAAAAACGGCGCCCGACGTGCAGGTGATTTCCGACCATGGCCCACCAAGAGACGTTGATGGTCGATGGGAATGAAGCCGTCGCTCACGTCGCGCATCGGCTGACGGAGACGATCGCCATCTACCCGATCACGCCTTCCTCTACGATGGCCGAGCTCGCTGACGAGTGGTCTTCGCAGGGGCGCACGAACATCTGGGGTGGGGTGCCGCAGGTGGTTCAGCTGCAGTCGGAAGCGGGCGCTGCGGGCACCGTGCACGGCGCCTTGATGGCGGGCTCACTGACGACGACCTTCACGGCCTCGCAGGGGCTGCTGTTGATGATCCCCAACCTCTACAAGCTCGCAGGCGAGCTGACGCCGTTCGCGATGCACGTGGCGGCGCGCACCCTGGCGACCCACGCGCTGTCGATCTTCGGAGATCACTCCGACGTGATGGCCTGCCGACAGATCGGGATCGCGCAGCTGGCCTCGGGCTCGGTTCAGGAGGCTCACGACCTGGCGGCGGTCGCGCACGCGGCCACCATGACCTCGCGCATTCCGTTCATGCATTTCTTCGACGGCTTTCGCACCTCGCACGAGGTGGGCCGCATCGAGGTGCTCAGTGATGACGTGCTGCGCGCGTTGATGAACCCCGAGGCCGAGGCGGCGCACCGGGCCCGCGCGCTCAACCCCGATCGTCCGGTGATCCGCGGCACGGCGCAGAACCCCGACACCTTCTTCCAGGCGCGAGAGGCCTGCACGCCGTTCTACGTGGCGTGTCCTGATCGCGTGCAGGCGGTGATGGACAAGCTCGGTGAGCTCACCGGGCGGCACTACAAACTCTTCGACTACGTGGGGCACCCCGAGGCCGAGCGGGTGGTGGTGGTGATGGGCTCAGGCGCGGAGGTGACGCACGAGCTGGTCGAGGCGCTGGTGGCGAAGGGCGAGAAGGTGGGCGTGCTGAAGGTGCGCCTCTTCCGCCCCTGGAAGGCCGAAGCGTTCCTCGCGGCGCTGCCCAAGACGGTGAAGTCGATCGCCGTGCTCGATCGCACCAAGGAACCGGGGGCGATCGGTGACCCGCTGTACCTGGACGTGCTGTCGACCTTCACGGAAGCGGGCAAGAGCGCGCGCATCATCGGCGGCCGCTATGGGCTCTCGAGCAAGGAGTTCAACGGAGGCATGGTGAAGGCGGTGTTCGACGAGCTGGGCAAGCCCTCTCCGAAGAACCACTTCACCATCGGCATCGTCGACGACGTCAGTCACAGCTCCTTGCAGTGGGACCCGACGTATGAGGTCTCGCACCCCGAACGCGTGCAGGCGGTCTTCTACGGCCTCGGCGCAGACGGCACGGTGGGCGCGAACAAGAACACCATCAAGATCATCGGCGAGGAGACCACGCACTCCGCGCAGGGCTACTTCGTCTACGACTCGAAGAAGTCGGGCGCGATGACCATCTCGCACCTGCGTTTCGGGCCGGGCGTGATTCGTTCTTCGTACCTCGTGCGCTCGGCGAACTTCGTCGGCGTTCACCAGTTCGCGTTCGTCGACAAGCTCGACGTGCTCGAGCTCGCGGCGCCGGGCGCAGTGGTGCTGCTCAACGCGCCGTATGCAAGGGAGACGGTGTGGGATCGGCTGCCGCGCGAGATGCAGACGCAGATCCTCGACAAGGCGCTGCAGGTGTACGTGATCGATGCCTCGGCGGTCGCGCGGGAAGCGGGCATGGCCGGCCGCATCAACAGCGTGATGCAGACCTGCTTCTTCGCGATCTCCGGCGTGCTGCCGCGCGCTGAAGCGATTGAGTGCATCAAGCATTCGATCGAGAAGACCTACAAGAAGAAGGGCGCCGAGGTGATCGCGCGTAACTTCGCTGCCGTCGACGCGACTCTGGCGAACCTTCACCCGCTGCCCATTCCAGGAAAAGTGACCTCGTTACGCGGGCGCATCCCCGTGGTCTCGAAAGCCGCGCCTGATTTCGTGCAGCGCGTGACCGCGGTGATGCTGGCGAACCACGGCGATCTGTTGCCGGTGAGCGCGTTCCCTCCCGACGGCACCTGGCCCACCGGCACTTCGAAGTGGGAAAAGCGCGACATCGCCCAGGAGATCCCCCTCTGGGACGAGACGATCTGCATCCAGTGCAACAAGTGCGCGATGGTGTGTCCGCACGCGGCGATTCGCGCCAAGGCGTACCCGCTCGAGCTGCCCAGCAAGAAGCCCTCGATGTTCAAGTCAATGCCCTACAAAGGGCCCGAGCTGCCGGGCATGGCGTACACGATTCAGGTCGCCACCGAGGACTGCACGGGTTGCAGACTGTGCGTCGAGATCTGCCCCGCGAAGGACAAGGCGAACCCGAAGCACAAGTCACTCGAGATGGTCCCGCGGGTGGAAGACAAGTCGCCCGAGCGCGCGGACCTCGAGTTCTTCCTGAACCTGCCGGAGGTCGATCGCACCAGGGTGCGCATGGAAGTGAAGGGAGCGCAGTTGCTCGAGCCGTTGTTCGAGTACTCCGGTGCGTGCGCGGGGTGCGGTGAGACGCCGTACCTGAAGCTGCTCACCCAGCTCTACGGAGATCGCCTGTTGATCGCGAACGCGACCGGCTGCACTTCGATCTACGGCGGCAACCTGCCGACCACTCCGTACACGCAGAACCGGGATGGCCGCGGCCCGGCCTGGGCGAACTCGCTCTTCGAGGACAACGCCGAGTTCGGTTACGGCATGCGCATGGGCGTCGATGCGCTGCGTGATCGCGCGACGCGACTGCTGACGAAGCTCGCGCCGGTCACCGGGGACGTGCTCACGAAGGCCCTGCTCGAGGCAGACCAGTCGAGCGAAGCCCTGATCGCAGAACAACGCGCGCGGGTCGTGACGTTGCGGAATGCGCTGCGCGGTCGAATGGATGCTGACTCGCGCATCCTCTCGGAGCTCGCGGACTACCTGGTGCGCAAATCGGTGTGGATCGTCGGCGGCGACGGCTGGGCTTACGACATCGGCTTCGGCGGCCTCGATCACGTGATCGCGCAGGGCCGCGACGTGAACATCCTCGTGCTCGACACCGAGGTGTATTCGAACACCGGCGGGCAGGCGTCGAAGGCCACGCCCATCGGCGCTTCAGCGAAGTTCGCCGCGGCGGGGAAGGGCGGCGGCAAGAAGGACCTCGGGATGATCGCGATGGCGTACGGCAACGTGTACGTCGCGCGCATCGCCTCGGGCGCGAAGGATCTGCAGACGGTCAAGGCGATGCAGGAAGCCGAGTCGTATCCCGGCACCTCGATCATCATCGCGTACAGCCATTGCATCGCGCACGGCTACGACATGGCGAAGGGCCCCGAGCAGCAGAAGCGCGCGGTGGAGTCGGGGGTCTGGCCGCTGTATCGCTACGATCCCCGGCGCATCGAGAAGGGCGAGCCCGCGCTGCAGTTGGACAGTGGCGCGCCGAAGTTCCCGGTGGCCGACTACATGCGCGAAGAAGCGCGGTTCCGCATCACCGAGAACCTCGACCCCGAGCGGTACCGCCACCTGGTGAAGCAGGCTCAGCTCAGCGCGCAGCAGCACTACGCGGTGCTCGAGCAACTCTCGAAGCTGGTGTTGCCGAAGCTCTCCTGACCGAGGACACGCGAATGGATCTCTCGACCGAGTACCTGGGCTTCAAGCTGCCGCACCCCTTCATGCCGGGCGCCTCTCCGCTGGCCGACACGCTCGACGGCGTGCGGAAGCTCGAAGACGCGGGTGCCTCGGCGATCGTGATGCGCTCGTTGTTCGAAGAGCAGTTGCTGCAGGAACAGCTGCTCACGCATCGCTACACCGACTTCCACCGCGACACGTTCCCCGAGGCCAGCAGCTTCCTGCCGGAGCCCGAGCTGTTTCACTTAGGCCCCGAGTCGTACCTCGAGCACATCCGCAAGGTGCGCGCGGCGGTGAAGGTGCCGGTGATCGCGTCGCTCAACGGGCTCACCATCGACAGCTGGGTCGATCACGCGAAGTTGATCGAGCAGGCGGGCGCGAGCGCGCTGGAGTTGAACTTGTTCTCGATCGGCGCTGACCCGACCGAGAAGGCGAGCGAGATGGAAGCGCGCGCGGTGGAGTTGCTCCGCGCGATCAGGGCCAAAGTGAAGATGCCGATCGCCGTCAAGCTGTCGCCGTTCTACTCGTCACTTTCGAACCTGGCGGCGCAGCTCGATCACGCGGGCGCGGCCGGCCTCATTCTCTTCAATCGCCTGTTCCAGCCTGAACTCGACATCGAAGCGCTCGAGGTGAAGCGGGTGCTGCATCTGTCCGACAACTCCGAGTTGCCGCTGAGGTTGCGCTGGCTGGGGGTGTTGTCTTCGCAGGTCGGTTGCTCGTTGGCCTGCAGCGGCGGCGTGCACTCGGTGCCTGATGCGGTGAAGGCGCTGATGACCGGCGCTGACGCGGTGCAGGTGGTTTCGCTGCTGCTCAGGAAGGGCCCGGGCGAGCTGGCGAACCTGAAGAACGGCCTGGTGCAGTGGCTCGAGGAACATGACTACGCGTCTCTGGGGCAGCTGCGCGGCAGCATGAACTACGAGACCTGCCCCGACCCCGCGGCGTACTTGCGCGCGAACTACATGATGCTGCTGCAGAGCTGGCAGCCCGAGTAGAACTCGATCAGCCCGCGTGCTGATCGATCTCTTCCTCCTGGTGGTGCTCGGTGCCGCGCTCGCCTGGTCGAGCACCGCTTCGTCGAAGCGCGTGGTGGCCGGCGCGCTGGTCTCATTGGCTCGTTTCGGGAAGGCGTTGCTGCGCTCGCACCTGGGCCGGCTGCTGGTGCTGCTCGCGATCGCCACGCTCTTTCAGTGGTCGGCGCAGGTCGCCACCTTGGGTTGGAGCTCGCTCGACCCGTCTGTCGCAACCGGAGAGGTCGAAGAAGAAGAGCGCTGCCATGCGTGGCAGCACCGCATCAACGGCGCGACTCGGCCCGACGAGTTCGCTCCTTCTGAGTTGGTGTGCCCGGTCGGTGGCGGGCATTACACCCAGGACGCGCGCGGCCGAGTCTCCTGCGGCATTCACGGGGAGGCCCCGTGATCACCCGCCACGACGCGCTGCTCGCGGTGAAAGCCGCGCTGGGGAAACACCCCGAAGCCATCGTTCCCGAGCAGCTCGAGGTGAACGTGGCCGAGGGCGGATGGCTGGTGAGCGGCAATGGGGTCTCGCTCACCGTCTCGCCCGCGGGGGCCCTCAGCGGCACGGCTCGCGTCGACCCCATTGCTGCGCGGGCGCGCTTGTTCGCCCTCATCTGCTTTGCGATCGCGGCGGCGTGGTCGGGCGCGAGGTTGTTCGAGCTCGCCGCCTTGCTCATCGCGTTCCCCCTGCGGTTCTTGAGCGCGAATCACCTGATCGACGCCACCCTGAGCACGGCGCTCACCTTCATCGGAACCGGCTGGCTCGCCGTGCGCTTCACCCAATGGGTCGCCACGCTGCGCCCCGAGCTGCTCGATGAACCCGCGGCCACCACCGCCGAAGGGTTGGCCCGGTGGCCCGCGCCCGGCGGCGTCGATGAGTTGTTGCGCCGCTCTGCGTTGCTGATGGTGCCCACCCTCGTTTTCCTGTGCGTGGTCGCTCAATCAGCCTGGCTCAACGGCAAGACGCTGGGCGCCGTCCTCGCGTTGCTCGGTCTCATTCCGGTCGCGCTGATCATGCTCGAGGCCCGCAGCGTGAGCCCCACTCCTCCCGGATCGAACGAGCTGATTTCCCACTCAGGCGGTTCCTGGGGCGAGCTGGTCACCACGGGCCTGCTCGGATCTCGCTTGAGTCTCGCGGTGCTGTTGTTCGGCATCGGCGCGAAGGCCTCGGGGCTGGTGGAAGGCCTCGCCGCGGCCACCGCCTCGCGCGTCCCGCTGTGGTCCGAGTTGTTCGACACCGCCCTGCAGCTCGCCGTGATCGCAGCGGTGTTGGTGGGCAAGCCCTCGCATGGGCGGCGGGCCGCGGCGCTGGCGTTATTGGGTGGCCTCGTCGGTGAGCGCATCGGAGGCCAGCCGCTCAAGCTGGTGGTGATCGGCGTGGTGTTGTTCCTGAGCCTGCGCGCGGCGCACCGGGGCACCAATCGCGAAGCGCTGCGCGCGACCATGGAGTTCGAGGCGCTGCTCGCGGCGGGGCGCATTCTGGGCCGCGTCCTCGCCGGCCTGTTCCTCGGGCCGATCGCGATCTCGTTGGGCGAGGCGATCGGCGAACAATTCGTCGCCCTCAACGCGAGCGCTCGACTCGAGCCACTCGAGGTCGCGCCGCGCGAACCTTTGAATGCGGTGTCGAAGCCGGTCGCGCTGGGGCTCATGGCCGGGGCGCTTCTGCTGATGACCCTCGGGGTGGTGAGGCCGTGGCGGGCGACGGGTCCCGAAGTGCCCTGGGCCTGGCGGACCCAGAGCGGCCCTGGCTGGTCGGCGTCGATGCCGGGAAAGCCGGGGCGGCAGTCGACGAAGGCCTTCCTGCCGCGTTTCAACCAGGCGGTCCCGTTGCACCACACCACCTCGAACTGGAAGGGCAGTGTCTTCACCCAGTGCCAGGACCTGATCATCGGAGTGACGCGCGACAACTCGGTGCGTTGCGTGACCTCTGCGAGTCCAGAGCGCCTCGTCGCCGCCTGCGTGATCTCCGATGCGCTCGGCGCTGACTTCGTCGAAGGCGAGCTCGCCTTTCTCACGCACCTTCGGGCCGCCGGACCTTCGTTCGACGGACTCGAGCAGCCCTGCGTGATGGACCCCAGGATCATCCGCGAGCACGCCCGGCGCTTTTGACGTTCGGTAGCGCACACGCAACTACGGTCGCGCTGCTCCCGATAACACTCTGAGTTCATTCAGAATGTTCTCGAGGTCTGAGACCGGGGGTAAAGCCATGGGACACACGAGACTGTTCGACCAGATGCGCAGCGCCATGCAGCTCGCCACGCAGTTCGAGCGTGACGGCGTCAGCACCGCGGAAGGACTCGAGCGACGCGCGAGCGCACCGGTGTCGCGTCGGCAGCTGGTTCAAGGAGCTGCGGGACTGGCGGCCCTGGGGCTCGGTCTGGGAGCGAGCCGGGGCCGCGCGGCCTCTACGGGCCCCCGCATCGCGATCATCGGCGGTGGTCTGGCGGGCCTTGTCTGCGCCGATCGCCTGCGCGCGATGGGCTACGCGGCGACCATTTATGAAGCGAACACCCGCGTCGGTGGCCGCCAGTACTCGGTGCGCGACACCTTCCCGGGTCAGACCGCTGAGCTCGGCGGTGAACTCATCGACAACCTGCACAAGACGATGCTGGCCTACGCGAACGAGTTCAACCTGCTCAAGGAAGACCTCGGCAAGGCACCTGGCGAGAAGAAGTTCTTCGTCCGAGGCCAGCTCTACAGCGAGGCGCAGGTGATCGAGGAATACCGGCAGCTGGTGCCGGCGATGCACGCCGATCTGCAGAGCTGCTCAGGCTCACCCACCGCGCGCAATCATTCGGCCGGCGACGTGGCCCTCGACAACCTCGACTTCCGCACCTGGCTCGACACGCGCGCCGCCGGGCTTCCGCTCATTCGCGAGGTGATGGCGCAGGCGTACATCGCCGAATACGGCCTTCAGCCTTCGGAGCAGAGCTGCCTCAACTTCCTGCTCTTCGCTCACGCCGATCGTTCGACGAAGTTCCGCGAGTACGGCGTCTTCAGCGACGAGCGCTTTCACCTCGTCGGCGGCAATGACGCGATCGCCACCCACATTCGCGCGCGCCTGCCCGGCCCGGTGAATCTGGGCGCCGAGTTGGTGCGGCTCTCGAAGAATGTCTCGGGCAAGTACGAACTCTATTTCAACGGCGCGTCCAAGCCCGAGCTCGCCGACGCAGTGGTGCTGGCGGTGCCGTTCAGCACGCTGCGGCGGGTGCAGCTCGACTCGAACCTCGGGCTTCCGGCCGAGAAGACGAACGCCATCAACACCCTGGGCTACGGCGCGAACGTGAAGACGATGATCGGCTTCAACGGCCGGCCGTGGGTGGAGCAGGGCGGCAACGGGCTCATCTATTCCGATCTCCCGAACCTGCAGACCACCTGGGAAACGAACTACTCGCGCGCCGGCACCTTCTCGGTGCTCACGGATTACGCCGGCGGAACGCGCGGGTTGGCGCTTCAGAATCCCACCGCGCCGCTGGGCAGCAACAACAGCTGCGGCAGCTGCCACACCGGGTCGGGCAGCGCGTTGGACACCGATGGCACGGTGCTGCAGATGCAGGTCGACACGTTCCTCACCGATCTCAACCGCGTGGTGCCCGGGGCGAAGGCGCGCGCCACCAAGGTGGGCGGCAAGTACGTGGTGCGCCGGGGCCACTGGAACGCGCAGAAGTTCTCGCGCGGCTCGTACACCTGTTACCTGCCGGGCCAGTTCACCACCATCGCTGATCTCGAAGGCGAAGCCGTCGGCGCGCTCAAGTTCGCCGGGGAGCACACCGACTCGTTCTATTCGTGGCAGGGCTTCATGGAAGGCGCGTGTCTCTCGGGGCTGCGCGCGGCCAACGAAGTGCTCGACGACGTGAAGAAGGGCCGGCTCTAGCTGCTCGGCGCGCGCCATCAGCTGACGGCCGGGGAAGCTGACGTCGTTCTCGGCGGCGATCACCAGGGTGGGCGCGGTGAGGGCCTTGAGCTCCTCGGGCCTGGCGACCATCGGGATCTTCATGTTCATGTTGTACGAGCGGAACGCGTCGCCGAGGGAGGGCATCCAGTCGTCGTCGTCGGTGGTGAGCAGGTTCTGCACGAACTTGCGCCGAGCTCGCCATCGCCCCGTGAAGGATCACCAGCGGAGGCGCGGCTTCCGGCCCGCCCACCAGCACGTGCGTCTCGCCAAACGAGGTCTTCAACACCCGCGCTTGAGTGGGCGTCTTGATGCGCGCATGAAAGCGGTCGAACCAGTTCGCGACCACTGCCTTCGCCTGCTCATTCTTGAACATGATCATCGAATGCTCCGCTTCTTCGCTGGGCGAAGGCCCGCGAGGTGTTGAGTGACGAGCTTCTCGACCAGGGTGACCGGACTGCCGTTCGCGCCCTGCACCCAGCCGATCAGCGAGAAGTAGAAGAACGAGAACCAGGCGACCGCGAGCAGGGGGCCGTCGGTGCCGGGCGTCAGTTCTCCGCGCTCCACCGCCGAGGCGACCAGCCTGGCGACCGCGCCATGGGTCTGCCCCACCTGCGCCGTGAAGCGCCGGGCCCAGGGGCCTTCAGCGAAGAGCGACTCCTTGAGCAGCGCACGCGAGAGCTCGGGGCGGCGTTGGTAGTAACGGAACATGCCGCGGGTGAGGCGGCCGAGCTGTGCTTCCAACGGACCTTCGCCCAGCTCCGCGAGGACCTTGCTGAGCGTGGCTTCGAGATCGTCGAACAGCGCCGCGTGCAGCAGATCGCGCTTCTCGCCCGCGTGGTGCATCACCGTGCCGACCGACACACCCGCGCGCGCGGCGATGGTGCGCACGTTGGCGGCGTCGAAGCCGACCCGCTCGAATTCTTCTTTCGCCGCCTCGAGCACGGCCTTGCGGGTGGTTTCCTTCTGCAGGGCGCGGCCGGTGGGCGTTTCGTTGAGCATGTTCAATGAACACGTTTAACGAAACGGCCCGCGCCCGTCCAGCGGTGAGTCGAAGGGGTTTCTTAAGGGGCCGTGATCAGGCAGCGCGTGATCGGCAACATCTGATCGGCGCTGACGTAGAGGAAGTACTGCTGCCCACTCACCAGCGAGGCCGGAGCGCCCGCGACAGGGAAGTGCTGGCTGAGCCCCTCGGGCACCACGCCGTACTTCACCGTGCCCGAGACGAGCGGGGCCGCGGTGGCCGGCACGTCGAGGCGCCAGAGCGTGCCCGACGGCATGTCGAGGTTCGGCCACACGGTGGGCGCGTGCGAGGTGGTCTCCATCAGGTACACGTAGCGCGCGCGGCCGCGGCCCCAGGTGATGGTGCCGTCGGCGGCGATGCCTTCACCCGCGATGCACGCCTCGGGCTTCCAGTAATACTGCTCGGACAACGGCCCGAAGCCGTCCGGCACGCCCTCGAAGTTGGCGGCGGTGAGGTTGCGGTGCGCGAGCTCCGCCACCCAGAAGCGCTTCATGCGCGGGGGATCGGTGGTGAGGAAGATCGAATCATCGGGGCGCGCGAGATCAGATTTCGAGAAGCCGTTGTTCTCCTGCGGGGGGAAGGCGCCGAGGGGAATCGAGTTCACCAGGCCCGCGCCGTGCGCGATGCCGCGATCGGTGAGCTGGTTGGCGAGGCTGCCGTCACGATCGATGTTGAAGATCGAGGCCTCCGCGTTCGGCGCCGCGTTCGAGTGACAGCACACGCACGAGCTCGCGTTGATCTGCGACTTCACCCACGCTTCTTCCGCGAGGTAGGTGGCATCGGTGCGGCGCGCATCGGTCTGGCTGTACCGGGCGTCGGCGTCCTTCGCGTAGTACGGGCGGCCGCTGCGCGAGTTGTCGCAGACCGCGTCTTCCCGGAATGAGCGCCCTTCCCTGGTGGCGCCGTGAATTGCGTTCCACACGCACACCTCGCTCCCTCCATCGGGCGTGATGCAGATCTTGCTCGGCAGCTTCCACGCATTCTCCAGCACCACGAGCTCGTCATTGGCGCCGCCGCAGAAGGCCGAAGGCTCCCAGTAACCGCCACCGAAGGTCTCGCAGCCGGTGCGCGCGCTGCCGCACTTCCCGGCGTTGGTGCTGATGATGTACGTGCGGTTCTGCTCCGGTTTGGCGGCCAGCAGGCACATGCCCAGCGCGCCCTCGCCCGAGCAGATGGTGCCGCTCTCGAAGGTGCCCTTGAGGGTGGTGCAGTCCTTCTCTGCGTCGGCGACCTTCCACTCACCGAGGTAGTCGGTGCACTCGTTCATCTTGCTGAAGGTGCCCACGTACGCGCAGTGGCCGATGCGCTTGTCAGACAGGGTGGGCGCTCTGGACGCAGGCGTACAGGCGGCGAAGAAGAGAATGAAGGTCAGGGTTCGGGGGAGCACGGATGACAGTTGTTAGCCGAGCCGAGCGTGGGCGCAACTCGATCTACAGTCCTTCCATGAGATGGCTGCGCTGCGCGCTGATGCTGGTGGTCGTGGGTGGGTGCAAGAAGGCTTCTCCCGAGGCGCCGCGGGTGGTCGATTTCGCCGTGCCCGCTGCGATCTCGACGCTCTCGGTGTTCGAGCCGGTGGGGGCGCATTGCGAGTGGAGACAGGTCGACCCGGCCGCGGGCACGACGGTGGTGCTCGCGCGCCTTCCGGGCACCTGCGTGGGAGCGCGCGTCGGGTGGAGCCCAGACGCCTCGAAGGCGGTGGTGTGGTTCGACCCCACGCACGTGCAACGCGCCGGGTATTCGACCCAGGTCTCTTCGAAGTCTGGCTATCCGGATGAAGTACCCGATGGGAAGGCTCCGCTGCGCGCGTTCGTGGTGTCGACGCGGAAGCCTCGAGTGGATCCGCTCCCGATTCCCGCGATGCCCGGCCATACGCTGCAGGCGCTCGGCGTCGATGGCTCGGGCGCGGTGATTTCGTTGTTCGAGGAAGCGGTTGCTGATGACGCGAAGGGCGTGATCACTTCCGGCGACCAGAAGTTCGATCTCACGACGATCACTGAAGGGCGGCCGGTGTTGGTCCACGCCTTCCGTCGCGAAGGGGCGGAGTGGAAAAAGTTCGAGACCAAACTCTCGACGACCGGATGGGACTACGCGCTCGGCGTGAAGGAACTGGAAGCGCAGCACAAGCTCGGCCCGGCGAGCGAAGACCTCTCGAGGTCGATGGCGCAGGGTGACGCGGTCGACGATGAGCCGCTCCCTGCGCTGGGCAAGTTGGCGCCGCGCGGGGCGGGCGCGGAAGATGGCCAGTGGATCTTCGTGGGCGCGGGTGGGGCGCGGCTCTACGTCTGGGAAATCAGCGGCGAGTTCGCGCACACCACGGGCCTCGTCGC
>JAYVNA010000138.1:0-2098 GCA_043758715.1 Archangium sp. | reverse complement strand
CCCAGCTGCGCAAAGGGGTCGACAAGGTGCTCGACGCCGTCATGAGTGATTCGCCCAGACCGCCCGCTGCGTAAGGTGCGCCATGGATTCGAACTTCTGGCATTCGCGGTGGGCCGAAGGCCGCATCAACTTTCATGAGGGCAAACCCAACCAGCACCTGGTGAAGCACCTCAGCGTGCTGGGGGCGAAGAAGCGGGTGCTCGTTCCCCTCTGCGGCAAGACCGAAGATCTCGCCTTCCTCGCGGCGCAGGGCCACCAGGTGGTGGGCGTGGAGTGGGTGGAGTCGGCCGTGAAGGCCTTCTTCGACGAGCGCGGCGTGACGCCGGTGGTGGACACGCACGGACCCTTCAAGCGGTACACCGCGGCGAACATCACGTTGCTCGCGGGTGACTTCTTCGCCACCACCCCCGCGCTGCTGGGCCCCGTGGATGCGCTCTACGATCGCGCTGCCCTCATCGCCCTGCCGGAAGAGCTGCGCGGCCGGTACGTGAAGCACGTGCGGGGGCTGCTCCCCGCGGGTTCACCGGGCCTGGTGATCACCGTCGAGTATCCGCAGGACAAGCTCGAGGGCCCGCCCTTCTCGGTGACCGAAGCCGAGCTGCGCGCGCACTACCCCGGCTCGAAGGTTGAACTTTTGGAGCAGGTGGCCGCTGAGGGTCCCCGCTTCACCCCGCTCAAGGCCGCCGAGAAGTGCTTCGTCATTCACTTCTGATCTCCCTCTCCCTGCGCCAGGCGGGAACAGCGAGCTACGCTCTGCTCATGCGGAAGGTCCTCTCGCTCGTCCTGATGCTCGCTGGGTGCGGAGCCCTCACGCCGCCCGCGAAGGACGCGGGGGTGAGCGACGCTGGCGTCGACGCGGGCGAGACCATCGACGCGGGGCCGTGCGATGGCGGCTTCTGCCGGCCGGAGTTGATCACCGCGCAGCTGGTCGACCCCTGGGACCTCACAGTCGATGCCACCAGCGTGTACTGGCTGGAGTACGGCCTCGCGACCAATGGGCTCGATGGGCAGGTGATGCGCCAGGCCAAGAACACCCGGTGCCTGCAGCGCGACGCGGGTTGTGCGATCGATCTCAACACCCGCTTCTCCGGGCGGTTTCGGGTCGACACTCTGACGATGGCGAGTGACGAGCTGTGCTGGACGGAGAACTACGCCTCCGCGCGCGACGTGGTGTGCCAGTCGGTCATCACCAACGCGGCGCGGACCGTCGCCAGTAATCAGCCCGCGGCCACCGAGCCGATCGCGGTGAACGGCGAGCTGTGGTGGGTGAACTACGGCACCTCGGCCGCCGCGCAAGATGGGCAGGTGATGCACAAGGGGCTCACTGCGAGTAGCGCACCGACGGCGAGCATCTCGATGCGCGCGGCACCGAACAGCGTGGCGGTCGCGCAGGGGAACGTGGTGTGGGCCGAGGCGGGGACCAACGTCGATGCGGGCACGGTGATGGCGATGCCTGTCGGGGGTGGAACTCCGGTGGTGATCGCGAGCGGGCAGCGCACGCCGCTGTCGGTGATCGAGTGCGGGGGCGCGCTGTACTGGGTGAACTTTCGCGACAACGCGGTGATGCGCGGCACGCTCGCGGCGGGGAGCGGCGTGGCGATCGTCACCAATCAGAAGGCGCCGTTTCAGATCGTGTGCGACGGGACCACGCTGTACTGGCTCAACGCGGGCGTCTCGACCAACGGTGCAGATGGTGAGCTGTGGCAGGCGGAGCTCGATGGGTCGAAGTCGGCCGTGATGGTGCAGGGCATCTCACTCGCGTGGGCGCTGACCGTCGATGACGCCTACGTCTATTACATCGCGCAGGGCACGCAGACGCGCATCGCCGGGGAGATCTGGCGAATCCGAAAGAACCGCTGACCTGCCTTCAGTTTCGACCGAGCGCCGCCACCAGGGCCGCGCGCGCCGTCGAGAGGTTGAACTTTGCCTGCACTTCCTGACCGGCTGCCTGGGTGGCGGCCAACTGGGCATCGGAGAGCTCGAGCGCGCTCCCTGAACCGGCGCGATAGCGGCCCTCCGCCAGGCGCAATCGTTCGCGCGCGGCCTCGGTCGCTTCGGCTGCCACGTCGACTGACTCCTTCGTCGCCGACACGTCGAG
>JAYVNA010000137.1:0-19515 GCA_043758715.1 Archangium sp. | reverse complement strand
CGTTGAGCTCGTCGACGCTGCCCGCCCGGCCACCGGTCTTCAGCACCGGGCGGTGCGAGAGCGTGATGAAGCCGATCACCTTGTCGAGCGCGTCGGCCGCCACCATGATCTCCATCTCCGGGTGGCTGATGATCCACGTCACCGTGTTCGAATCAGCCGCCAGCCCCATCTCGGCCAGCAACGCCACGATGGGGCCCGCATCACCGCGGCGCGCGGGGCGAACCCTGAATCCCGTCGGCGGAGGAGTTGGAGAAAAGGCCACGAAAAGGAGTTTAGGCCTCTGGCTGCGGTGGTCCAGAAAGCGGGTGAGAACCCTGTCTACACGTCGACCAGAAAGACCTGAACCGCCAGATCGAGCAGCTCCCGGGAGAGGGCGGGGGGCTGACCGCGATACCGGGCGGCGTCTTTGACCAGCTGCACCAGATCGCGCGGGTGACAGCTGCGGAGCTGAAGGTTGCGTTCCTTGTAGGTGTGCTCGAGCAGGTAGCTGACCGCCTGCTCCACGTACGGAATGCCCGCGGCTTCGCACACCCGCCTGAAGATGGTGCGGTACTGCTGCTCGTCGGGGTTGCCGACCTCGATCTTGTACTTGATGCGCCGGAGGAACGCCTCGTCGACCAGCTCCTTCGGATCGAGGTTGGTCGAGAAGACGATCAGCTGATCGAAAGGGATCTCGAACTTCTTGCCCGTGTGCAGGGTCAAAAAGTCGACCCGCTTCTCCAGGGGCACGATCCATCGATTGAGCAGATCCGTGGGGTGCACCTTCTGCCGCCCGAAGTCGTCGATCAGCAACATGCCGCCGTTCGCCTTCACCTGGAAGGGCGCTTCGTAGAACCGCGCGGTGTCCGAATAAATGAGGTCGAGCGTCTCGAGCGTGAGCTCACCACCGACGATCACCGAAGGCCGCTTGCAGACCTGCCAGCGGTTATCCATCTCGAAGGTCTGACGGCGGCCGCCCGCATCACGCGCGAGCTCGAGCGAGACCGGGTGGTGAACCAGGCGATCGAACACCTTGACGATCTGCCCATCGATCTCGAGGCAGTGCGGAATGAACGCCTCGCCGCCGAACATCGCGCTGATCGCCTCGGCCAGCGACGTCTTGCCGTTGCCCGGAGGCCCGAAGAGAAACAACGAGCGCCCCGAGTTCACCGCGGGCCCGAGCTTGTCGACGATGTTCTCCGGCACCACCAGGTGAGAGAGCGCGAGCTCGAGCTGCTTCCGGGTGATGGTCGGTGACTCGCGCGTCTGCTGCTGAATGAGCGCGTTGTATTGCTCGATCGGCACGGGCGCGGGGCCCACGTAGGTGGTGCGCTGCAGCGCATCGCGCGCGTACTCGCGGCCCTTGTCGGTGAGCTGGAAGTCGACCGAGACGCGGCCGAAACCCTTGCCGCCGCGCATGTCGACCAGCTTCTCGGTGGTCAGAAAGTCGATCACCAGCTCGACCACGCCGGTCCACGGAAGGCGGAGTTGCTGCGCCACCTCCGCGCCCGTCGCCTGGCCCTGGTAATAAAAGAACTTCAGCGCGAGATCCGACAGCAGGCCCATCTTGAGGCCGGTCTCCTCGAGGCTGTTCGGCTGCTGTGGCGCCAGCTCGAGAATGCGCGGGTTCTCGAGTTGAAACGGGTTCGGCGTCTCCTGCGTCGTGCTCGCCTCGTGAACGTCGGTTCGCCGGTTCGCCATGAGGGGCCGATGCTAGAGCGAACGGCCCCCGGCGTGGGACACTCTCGCGATGGCTCCCCGCAGCATCTTCGTCGACGTCGATGACACGTTCATGCGCAGCTTCGGCTCGAAGCGCCTTCCGATCGACGCCACCGTTCTGGCGATCAAGCAGTTGGTGTCAGCGGGGGTGCAGCTCTTCTGTTGGAGCAGCGGCGGGGCGGACTACGCGCGTCAGAGCGCTGCCGAGGCAGGGGTCGAGGGTTGCTTCAGCGCCTTCCTGCCCAAGCCCGACGCGCTGATCGACGACGTGACGCTCTCGAAGTGGCGGCTGGTCGAGCTTCATCCCAACGCGTGCCGGGGCAAGAGCCCGGAAGAGTTGTTGGCGTTGTTGCCGACCTGGTGACCAATGAACAGGCACGGAAGGCCGCGGTGTTTTCCGCGACGCGGCTGCGCAGGCGAACGGCGGGCAGGCCCCCCCGCGCGTGACTCCGTGACGAAGTACTCCTCGCTTCGACGCGCGTTGACTCGCCGGGGAGAGCCGGTCTGCTGCAACGTAATCGTACGATTACGTTGCGGAACTCCCGGCCCCCAGCGTCACCATCACAACGCCTCGCTCATGGCCGAACGAGAAGTCAGAAGCCGAGGGCCTCTTCGGGAAAGCACCGTCGCCGAACCTTCCCCGACTGCGCACCTCGAGGCCTCAGGACCTCAGACGTACGTGAGCCAGTGCTCGTAGCGGGGCTCATGCCCACGCACGACCTGGTGATACTGCTCCTGGATCGAGCGCGTGATTTCCCCCGGCGTGCCTGCACCAACCTGCCGGTTGTCGACCTCGCGCACCGGAGTCACTTCCGCCGCGGTGCCGGTGAAGAACACCTCTCCCGCGATGTAGAGCGCGTCACGGGTGAACGACACCTCTTCGACCTGCCGCCCCGCATCCTTGAGCAGCGAGATCACCGTGTCGCGCGTGATGCCCCGCAGAATCGGAGAGCTCAGCGAAGGCGTGCGTACCACCCCGTGCCTGCCCACGCAGAAGATGTTCTCGCCCGACGCTTCGGCCACGAAACCCGAGATGTCGAGGAGGATGGCCTCGTCATACCCACCCATCACCGCCTCGCGCTTGGCGAGAATCGAGTTCACGTACTGCCCCGAGATCTTCCCGCGCACCATGTTCACGTTTACGTGCATGCGGGTGAAGCTCGAGACCTTCGCGCGAATGCCTTCCTTCATGCCCTTCTCACCGAGGTAGCTGCCCCATTCCCACGCCGTGATCGCCACCCGCGTCTCGTTCTGCGCGCCCAGGCCCATCGCGCCGTCGCCCATGAACGCCACCGGCCGCAGGTACGCGCCGTTGGGAAACTTCGCGTCCTGCGCGCGGAGCACTTCCATGCACGCGTCCATCAGCTGCTGCTCGGTGTACGGCATCTTGAGCAAGATGATGTGAGCCGAGTCGAGGAACCGGCGGATGTGCTCTCGCAGCCGGAAGATCGCGAGCTTCCCGTTCTTCGCCCGGTACGCCCGAATGCCCTCGAACACGCCCAGCCCATAATGCAGCGCGTGCGTCATCACGTGCACGGTCGCCGATTCCCAGGGGATCAGCCGGCCGTCCATCCACACCTGGTCGGCTTTCAGCACGGCGTTCGAGGTCGAGCTCATGGTCGGCAGCTTTGACACCATGTGCGCAAGCAGCGCAACGCTTCAGGTCGGTGGGGGCGCCAGCCGCGGGAGGGGCGCCATCACCCGCGAGATCACCTGCATGTCCCACGCGAGCGCGGTGCGGCCGAGCTGCACCGCCTCGAGCAACTGTTCCACCGTCGGCACGATCACCAACGGGCTCAGCGTCTTGGGAAAGTCGTGCACCAGGTGCGCCCAGGGCCGATTGCGCGAGACGTTCACCTCGGCGATCCGCTCCAGCATCAACCACAGCGGCGTCGACAGCTTCATCGAGAAACCGTTGAGCGCGAGAATGAACGCGTTCCGGGTGCCGACTTCACCCTTGTGGACAGCGCGCCACGCCGCTCGGCAAGGAAGGTTGTCCACCAGCCCGCCATCGATGAAGCGCGCGATGCCGTTGTCTCCCATGTACTGCGTGAGCAGCGCGTGCATGCGCGGGTCGTCGCGGAACACGTCGTAGTGAATGACGCCCGGCAGCGCGCTGGAAAAGCCCGCGGCGTCGAGGGCGTCGAACGCTCCGGTGCCCTCGTCAGCGCCCAGGTGCACGCGGGTCAGAATGTCGGGCCGCGCGGTGAACTCGGCGATCGCCGCGAACCACCGCGGCAGGATCATCGGGTTGAGCAGGTAGCGCGGCGAGGTCGAGATCAGCTTCTCGTAGAACTCGAGCGGGTGGGGGAGCTTGCCCTTGCGAATGCCGCTCACCGCGATGATCGTCTTGACCGGCAATTCATCGAGCCGCGGCCCCGTGCTGCCGCGGCTGTCGACGCCGAAGTACCGCCCGATGCCGCTGCGCAGGAACAGCCGCAACGCCGCCGGCACCCCGTACCGATTCTCGGTCGACAACGTGCGGAACAACTTTCGCCACGAGAGCGAGCGCACGATGCCCACCACCTCGTCCTGCTCGAAGCGCGGCATGCGGCTGCGGAACAACGCGAGGATGCTGCCCATCGAGGTGCCCACCAGCAGCTTGGGCTGCAGGCCGTACTCGTCGAGCAACGACATCGCGCCCAGGTAGACGTAGGCCGTGCCACCACCGCCGCCCATCACCAGCACCAGCGCTTTCTCTCTCAGCTCGCGATCGATCGCCTCGAACGGCAGCCGCTGCGCAAACCGCCGCACCAGCTGATCGCGGGTGTTGGTGGTGCGCTCCTTCAAGTCGCGCAAGTGCGGCAGCAGCTGCGCGCGGGTGAGCTTGCCCGCCGGCTGTAAGAGGACCGGCCCCAGCCGCCGCGCCACGTCTTCGCGGAACGGGGTGAGCGAGGCGCCCACGCCCACGTCACGCCCCTGATGGTTCACCTTGTAGAGGCGCGCCAGCGAGAGCGCGGTGCGAATGATCGCCTCTTCATGCGCATCGACCAGGCCCGGGTTGGCGATGGCCGCGCGCACGAGCGCCAGCTCCATCTCTTCCAGAGGCCTGGTGATCTCGAAACGTTCGCGGAGCCGCACTCGTCAGCCGGTCAGCGTCGCTGCTTGCCGAGCAGCCGCAGTTCTCGCAGCGCCTCGGTGCAGTCGGGGTTGCACTGAATCGCCTTCTCGAACTGGCGCTCAGCGCGATCGGGGCGGCCCGTGGCCTTGTGGATGTAGCCGAGGAACAGATACCCCTTGTCCATCTTGGGGTTCAGGTTCACCGCCTGCTCGATGGCGCGCACCGCGTCGTCGGCGTGGGTGGGGTCGGCCTGGAACATCGCCCAGCCTTCCCATGCGTGGAACTCGCCCTCGTCGGGATAGAGCGAGATCGCCTCGCGGAAGAGCTTCGCCGCGTCGCCGTACTGGCGCAGCCGCATCAGCTCCTCGCCCCGCTGGAACTTGCCTTCGGCCGCGAGGATCTTGCCGACGTCGGCGTCATCGGGCTGCTTCGCTCCCGCTTCGAGTTGCGCGATGTAGCGCTTGCGCTCTTCGGCGTCGGTGAGGGTGTCGTGCGCGGTCGAGATCAGATCGTAGATCTGCTGCGCGAGCGCGCGGGTCTCGGCGCTGGCCGACGAGAAATGTTTGTCCGGGTGGTATTCCTTGGCGAGCGCGAAGTAGGCCCGCTTGATGTCTTCGCGGCTCGCGCTCCACTTCACTCCGAGGATCTCGAAGAAGTCGAGGCGGCGCATCGCGGTGAACTTCTGCGCCAACTTCTCGCGCTGAGCGCCTTCCTGCCCGGTGAGCCGCGGCAGGCTCACCACTTCAGACAACTCAGGCAAGAGCGAGCCGGCTGACTTGGCCACCACCTGCGGTGCCGGGCGGGGAGGCTCGGAAGGCGGCGGCGGGGGCGGAGGCACGTCGAGCCGCGCCATCGGCTGCGCCAGCTTGGCGTCGTTCCACGGCAGGTCGAGCGTCGGGGCGCTGGGGTGCGCCTGCGGCTTCTTGTTCGCCGGCAGCGGAGGCGGCAGGGGCGGGGGCATCGCCGGCAGCGGAGGCGGCAAAGCCCTCGCTTCGGCCTTCTGCGCCGACGCGATCTCGGCGAACGAGACCTTGGGCTTGCCCTGCGCGTGCGAGCTCTTGAACGAGACCATCTGCGCGTTCTTCATCGCGAAGAAGAACCTGTCGGTCTCGAACGCCGGCAGCACCTCGAGCGCGCGAAGGGTGGCGAGCGTCTTGTGCCCGTCGGCCAGCTTGAGCAGTTCCTCCTCTTCGGGTCCCAGCCCCACGTCCTGCAGGGCGTAGAGCGGGTCTTCCGAGGGGTGCACGTAGTGGTGGTCGACCCCGGCGAACGCCCGCGCCAACCGCTTCTCGTCGTAGGTGCGCTTGACGCCTTCGTGAATCAACTGCGCGCAGGTCATGCCGATCGACAGCGGCTCGGCCGGCAGCGGCGCGTCGGGGATGAACTGGTATTCGCCGTCGTCCCAGCTGAAGGCGTCCCACACCTTGTGCTGCAGCTGGAGCACCAGGGAGTGCTGGAGATTGTGCGGGCTGATGCAGCCCATCTCGATCAGCACGGTGCCCTGCATGCGCTTGCTGGCCTTCATGCGCTTGAGCGATTCCTCGCACTCGGCCTCGCTGATCATCTTTTCCTTCACCAGCACGCGGCCCAGGCACTCCACCAGCAGGTTCGACTTCACCAACTCAGGCGTGCCTTCGCGGAAATAGACGATCTTCTTCACGTTGCCGCGACGCAGGCGAACCGCGCCGCCGAAGCGGGTGCGGTAGGCGTCGGCGACGATCTGCGCGAACGACTTGTCCTTGATGTGCGCCCAGGGCGCTTCGTTCTTCGTCTCCACCTCGTCGGGCACCGGCGGCTTGGGGACTTCGCGGCGCGGCGCCTCTTTCGTTTTCTTCGCAGCAGGCGCGGGCGCCGGGGCGGGCGCAGCAGCTTTGGGCGCCGGCCGGGGCGGTTCTTTCACGGCCCGGGGCGCGGGCCTGGTGGCCTTGGGGGGCGGCGCCAGTGCAGGTGAAGGCGAGGGCGGCGAGGGCGGAGGGGGCGGGGGCGGCACGGCCGCGGGCACATCGCGTTCGACCTCGTCCTGCTCCTCGCGCGCGGAGTCGTCGGCCATGAACTCGCCGGTGACGTCGTCTTCTTCCTGTGGCGGAGGCGGCGGCCGCGGGGGCGCGGGGCTCGGGTAGCGATCACCCAGCGCGTCTTTCAACGTCCCGGTCAGCACTTTGAGATCGAGCGGCTTTTCCAGCAGCGCAAAGGCGCCGTGTTTGTCGACCGCTTCCCGCTGGTGAACGGGGTTCTTGTAGATGCCCGAGATCATGACGATGGGCACCCGGCGGCCGCGGGGCAGGGCGCGGATCTGCTTGGCGACTTCGTAGCCACTGAGGGCCGGCAACAGCAGGTCGAGGATCACCGCGTCGAAGCTCTTCTTCTCGAAGCTCTTGATGGCCCACTCGCCGTCGCGTTCCACCGTGACGATGAAGCCTTGTTTGGTGAGTGCGTCGGCCAGTACCCGTTGCACGCTGCGGTCGTCATCGACGATGAGGATGTTCACGGCGGAGCTGGACAAAGTGCGGGGAGCCTAGGCGACCTCTGAATGTGCGGGTAAGTGGTAAGTCTCAGGGGCCTCACCCCCGTCCGGAGCTCCCATGACTCGTCGATTGCTGATCGCCAGTGTCCTTTTCTCTTCCATCGCCTTTGCACAGGGCACGGAAGGCCCCGGAGGTGGTCCCGCCGCCGTGGCGACCGCCGACAGCGATGCCCCCGAGGCGAAAGAGGCCAAGGCGCTGGTCCAGAAGTACCTGGTGGCGGTCAAAGCGAAGAAGTGGGCCGACGCCAGGAAGCTGCTGCACCCCAAGACGCTCGAGGCCATCGCCGAGCGCAAGAAGCGCATGGGCAAGGAAGATCACCCCATGGCCCCCTGGTTCCACGAGAAGGTCGACTACTGGATGAAAGACTTCAAGGTCGGGTCGGCTTCGCTGGGCGCGCTGGGCACCGTGATGGTCGAGACCACCGAAGACAACTTCCAGGTCGCCGACAAGGGCGTCGCCGAGGGCGAAGCCGCCGCCTACCTGGTGGGGAAGAAGGACGGAAAGTGGTTCGTGGTCGACAAGAAGCAGGGCGAGGTCTTCACGAAGGAGTCCGTGAAGCTCGGTTACAAGGGCTGGTTCGACAAGGTCGAGAAGGCCGCCGCTCCGACCGAAGAAGCGGCTCCGTAATTCCTCAGGCGGGGCTGACCAGCGAGTGAATCTGGCCCTTCGCCTTCTCCACGTCGCCCTCGTGCTTGAGCACCAGGTTGAGCGTCTGGGCGACCAGCTCTGCTGAGAGGGTGTCGGCGTTGAGCAGCACCAGGGCCTGCGCCCAGTCGAGCGTCTCGGAGATCGACGGCGACTTCTTGAGCTCGAGCTTGCGCAGCTTGCCCACCGCGCTCACCACCTGCTCCGCCAGTCTTTCCGGCACGCCCGGCAACCGCGCGCGCACGATCGCCAGCTCGCGTTCGCGGGTGGGGTAGTCGATGTAGAGGTGCAGGCAGCGCCGCTTGAGCGCGTCCGACAGCTCCCGGGCGTTGTTCGAGGTCAGCACCACCCGGGGAATGTGTTTGGCCTTGATGGTGCCCAGCTCAGGCAGGGTGACCGCGTTCTCCGCGAGCACCTCGAGCAGAAAGGCCTCGAACTCGGGGTCGGCCTTGTCGATCTCGTCGATCAACAGCACCGCCGGCTTCGGGTTGACCAGCGCCTGCAAAATGGGCCGCGGCAGTAGAAAACGTTCCGAGAAGAACACCGCGTCAGAAGCGGCGACCCGGTCGGCGGCTTCCTTGATGGACCCCGCGCCCACCATCAGCTCGCCGATCTTGTCTTTCAGGAGCTGGGTGTAGAGCAGCTGCTTGGCGTACTCCCACTCGTAGAGCGCCTTCGACTCGTCGAGCCCCTCGTAACACTGCAGGCGAATCAGCTCGCGCCCCAGCGAGGCCGAGAGCGCCCGCGCAAACTCGGTTTTGCCCACCCCGGCCGGGCCTTCGATCAGCACCGGCTTCTCCAACCGGTCCATCAGGAAGGCGGAGGTCGAGATGTCGCGCGACGGCAGGTAGCCCGCGCCCGCCAGGCGGGTGGACGCGTCTTCGATGTTCAGGAACTGAGTCATCAGCCGCGGTTCTTAGCGGAGTCCGTCAGTGAGGGCATGACATCTCCGTCGCACTCGAACCCCGTGGCGGTGGTGCCGCAGTGGGTGCGTGCGCGGGGGCTCCACTTCTCGCAAGCGGCTGAAAGCAGAACAGCGGCCTCTTCAAAAGGGTGGGCACGGCGACTGCATTTTCACACGTGGGGCGTGCAGGGGGTTCACGTGACGACGACCATGACGAGACTGACGATTCTAACGATGGTGCTGGTGGTGCCCGGTGGGCTGGTCGCTTTGGCGGCCTACCTGTTGGCGCGCGCCATCGTGCGGCAGATGCAGCTGGAGCAGGGCCCCGGCAGCCGCCGTTTTGCCCGCGCCGTGAGCGCGGTTCGCCTGCGTGACATCTGGAACCACGCGCTGCGGCTCGGCTCTCGCCAGGCCGCTCACCCAGAGGCCGTCAGGGCCAGCTGAAGAACTTCGCCGGCCCTTCCGAATCGCCCGCCAGCCCGCTGCCCGGAATGAAGACGCCGTACACCGAGATCTGCGTATCCGCGGTCAGCGCTGAGACGGGAGGCTGCGGCGCCCCAAACGAGCCGTGGGGATCGAGCACTCTCTCGTCCGACATCTTCACCACCGGGGGAATGAACCACCCCTTGCCGCTGGTGATCGACGGGGTGCGCGCCAGATCGAACGGCACCATGTACTGGCGGTAGTCGCCCGAGGTGCCGTTGTGCGGCCCCGCCACGAAGCTGAACGCAAAGAGGCCGCCGGTCGCGTCGTCGCTGGGCAGCGGCGCCAGCTGCGGTGAAAACGCGAACCACACGTCGTTCGGCGCCTTCTGCGGCAGCCACACCGAGGTGTTCTGATCGGTGACGAACACGTTGAGGTGACCGCCGGTGCTCCAGCCCCGCGTCACGCTGCTGAACAGCGAGAGGTAGACGGTGCTGACCGGCGTGGCGCCGACCTGCTGCATGCTGGTGAACGCACCGACTGCGCGGCCGTTCTTCGGGTTGATCGCCACCGTGGTCCAGTCTTCCGGCACCAGGCTCGCCGAGAGCGAAGGCGTCATGCGGCTGACGAACGAGAACGAGCCTGCGCCTTCGCGGAAGACGCCATAGGGCTCGCTGTCGGCCGAGCCGCCGGTGAGCAGGCGGTTGCCGGTGAAGGTGATGTGCACCAGGCCCGTGGAAGGCAGGGTGGCGATCGCCGGGTGCGAGGGCGCGAACACGCCTGCATCGGTTGCGCTGGGCATGATCGAATTGAACGCCGGGCCCTGCATGGTGACGCTCAGGGCGTCGGTGAGCTCCCGCACCACCAGCGCCTCGGTCTCGGCCGTCACCATCAACGCGCCCCCGTTCTTCCAGGGCGCGATGTCGCAATCGCGGATGACTTCGCCAATGCCGCCGTCGTCCGGGAGCGGCGGCTCGAAGGTGGCGGCCAGCACTCCCCAGGTCTGGCCCCGGTCGACGCTCTTTTGCACCCGAATGCCGCGCCCCACCACGTAGCAGGCGTAGATCGCCTGGCTCTCGGGGTTCCACGCGAGGTGCACCCGGCTGCCGGTGGTGTCGAGGTTGAAGCTGGTGTGCGCCTCGTCGACGAAGTCGCTGCCGCGCGCGGCGCTGGGGTGGGCGATCAGCTGCCCTTCCTGCTCGAGGGCGAGGGCGACGCGGGCGGTGTCGAAGGCGGCGATCTCCGGGCGGCGCGCGGCCACCGAGCCGACCGTCACTACCGGCTGCACCAGCGGGGGCCTGGGGGTGACGGCGATCTCGTTCGAGATGAAGGGCAGCGGCTGCGTCCCGGCGTCGCGGCGCATGCCACCACCCGTGAAGACGCCGCCGTCCGCGGTGGTGCGGCGGCACTCCCCGGGCGAGAAGCACTGGTACCCACCGGGGCAGGTGTTGGCCATCTGGAAGGGGCAGGTCTGCAGCAGGCACTGGCCCAGCGAACACACCCGATCGGCAGGGCAGCTGTCGGGGCCGGTGCAGACCGCGCCCGCGTCGACCGCCATCGCTTCGATCGGCATGCCGGTGAGCACGGCGCCCGACATGTCGAGGCCCACCACGTAGTACCGGCGGCCGTTCATTCCCGCGTCAGCGATGTTCAGGTTGATCGCCGTGCCGGGGGTGAACTCGCGCTCGGTGCGGTTGTCGCCCAGCGCGTCGCTCTCGACCAGCATCCAGCGGGCGACGGTCGCGGTGCGGCGCTCTTCCCACGCGAGCGCCACGGTGTCGGCGTTCGCCACCCCCACCAACGCGAGGCCGTTGCCACCGTCGCTGAGCGGCTGGGGGCCGGCGTCGGGCATGCCCGCGTCGATGTGGGGCACGCTGGTGATGAAGGCCGCCCGGCAGGACGCAGAGAGGTTCTGCAGATCAGCCGCACAGAGATCGCGCTGCAGCCGCCAGGCGTCTTTCTGGAAGGCGTTGCAGGCCGACATCTTTTCCACGCACGTCAGCGCCGAGGCGAGGATCTTCTGGTCTGAGTCATTACAGGTGTTGAGGTTCGACGAGCACGAGCTGCCCAGCAACGAGCCCGCGACCGAGTCGTCACAATCGCCCTGGTTGGCCTTGGCGGCTTTGGCCGAACGCTCGCAGGGGTTGGGCGCGCAGCCCACCAGACCCAGCGCCAGGCAGCAGCTGATCGCGACGACGTGAATTGATCGCATGCGCCCGTCTACCCGCTGAGGGCGGGGGGCGCTACCACTCACCCGCCGGGGTTGATGCCGGTGACGATGGTCGTCAGATCGAGGCCGCCGGTGTACCCGTAGCTCACGTACTGATCGAAGCCGTAGACGGTGACACCCGCGCCGGGCACGGAGGTTTGATTGGCCTGAGGCACCACGTCGATCGCGTGGCTGCCGACCGTCACCGGCACGTTCGCGATGCGGAAGGTGCTGCTGGTGAGGTTGGTCCAGGCGGTCACCGCGACGCCGTCCACTCGCACCGACGAGACGCGGGCGCCGTCGATCACGATGCCGATGTAGTTGTCGCGCGTGCCGGGCGCAGTCAGCACGGTGTAGCTCGCGCGCCACTGCTCGACGGGGGGCAGGAGCACCAGCGAGGGATCGCCTTGAGCCGGGCGGGTGGTGCCGGTGGTGGCGTTCTGACTTGCGAAGATCTGCGCGACCTGAATCGGCTGATCAGCGCTGATGGTGAACGAGGTCTTGCTGCGGAACTCGATGAACCTGCCGCCGTTGAGCCGGCAGTTGTTGGCGCTGAGGCTGGTCCCTGCGCTGCAGCCACCTGCGCTGGAGAGTACGTCGGCCGCGGCAGGAGGTGATGAGAGCGTGATCAGGGTGCCATTCGGGCACGGGGTCCCAGGGGCGGTCTCCGGGCAGCCGGCCACGATCTTGTAGTAGTCGGGGCCCGCGTTGGTCGCCGTGGCGAACTGATCGTTGGTCAGGCGCAACGGCGCGGTGCGGGCGCCCACGAAGTTCTTGCCCCAGGTGACGAAGGGGAAGAGCTGCTCCTCCACGTGATCGCAGGCCGTATCGAGGTATCCGCGAGAGCCACAGGCCGAACCTCCGAAGACAGCGATGGGCTTGGTGGACGTGATGATCGACCCGGTGAGATCGCCGCCGGCGACCCGGCACACCTGGCTGCAGCTGCCGAAGCTGCACGCGATGCCCGTATCGTAGGGGTTGTTGCCGCACTGGAGGTTGCCGGTGGCTGACCCGTTCACGATGATCGCGGGGAGATCGCTCGAGAGCTGCAGCACCTCGTACGAGGCCAGCGTGAACGTCCGCGTCTCACCCATGGCCATCGCGCTGACTGCAGTCGCGCCGCTGGTGGAGGCGAGGGTCTTGGAGGCGGCGCGTACGGTGACGTCGGTCGCGTCTTGCGAGGCCACGATGCTCAGAGTGCCGTTGGCGAAGTTCTGCGGCGCCCCGGTGGTGGTGGGGCGGAAGGCGAGGTGCTCGAGCGTCAGGCCCACGTAGCTCAAGCCAAGGATGTGCGCGGGCAGCAGAAGAGAGGCGTCGTTGCTGAACGAGAAGTAGTTGCACATGCCGAAGCTGCAGGTGCCGTTGGCGTCGAGCGTGCACTGGTTGGCGTTGTTGCAGGTGCCCACCCGGCCTACGGCCGAGAGCGGGTTGAACTGGTACACGGTCACCGGGCGGGTGGTGGTGAGCCGATACGCCATGCGGCCACGGCCGGTGGTGCTGAGCGTTCCCGCAGGGGTCGAGAGGTGCTGCCAGGGCACCTTGATCTGAGCGACCCCCTTCGTGGCTGCATCGTTTCGGCCCGGCACCGTCACCGTCTTGACGACCTGTTCCATGTTGGTGGTGGTGTTCCACTTTCGAACTGTGACGACCGTGGGGTTGATCGACTTGTTGGCGACGACGAACGCGAACTCGCTATCGGCCGTTCCCTGCCCGACCCCTGCCAGTCCACCCTTGAAGACCGAAGGGGTGAGCCCGTTCTCCATCACGGTGGTCCAGTACTCGCAGCCGAAGTAGCTGCGCGCGCGCGCCGCATCGCCACACTCGTCGAAGCAGGCGCCGTTGATGCACTCGGCGCTGGCGCCCATGTTGGGCAGGGTGCTGCAGGTGACGTCAGTCCACGCGCCGGTGACGGAGCAGGTCTGCTGCACCGCGGTGCTGGCGCAGCGCTGGGCGCCGGGCAGGCACGCGGGCACCCGGCACTGCGCGCCCGTGGCGCCCTGCTCACAGACCTGGGTCACGCAGGTGCCGTCGAAGTTGTCGCCCGCGGCCACGTAGCCGGCCGACAGATCTTCGCGGGGCAGGCGGGTGCACTCTTCGACGGTGGTGTTGGTCGCGTTGCAGCGGCGCTGACCGACGGTGCACTCGACGCACTCGCCGCCCACACAGGAAGAGCCGGTGGCGCAGGGCACCTGGCGGTACGCAGTGCCATCGTCGAGGCAGATCTCGCGCGAAGCCCCGGCGGCCACGCAGCGGGCGGCGCCCGGGCGGCACGAAAGGCAGCGCTCGTTCTGGCAAAAGCCGTCGGGCTGCACGCACTGCGACGAGGTCTCGAACACGCCCGCGTCACTGCAGCTCTGCACCGCGGTGTTGTCGGCCGAGCAGCGCACCGCGCCCTCGGTGCAGGGAATTCGCTGTTCGCCCGCGTCGACGGGGGGCGGCTTGGGCTCGCATTGACCCACCAGCAGGTTGCACCGTTGGCCCACGTTGCACTGGCTGTCGCGGGTGCAGACGAAGCGGCACTCCCCGTTGACCAGGTGCTCGGTGTCGAGACAGATGGGGCCGGCGTCGACCTGGGCCTTGAACTTGACCTTCTCGCAGCCGGTGACGAAGCACAGGGCGAGAACGAGGGGTAGGGCGCGCATGAGGAACTCCGCCAGCGAAGGAAGGCGCCCCTATAGCCAAGATCTTCCCCGCGGGGCAGGGGCCTTCACACCGCGATCAGGATTCGCCGAGGTTGTCGACGATCGAGGTGAAGTCGACGTCGTCATCTCCCGAGGCCGGGGGCAGAACGGTACCGGTCTGCATCACCACGGTGCGATCGTTCTCGGGCGGGCGCTTCTGCGCGGGCGCGGCGGTGATCGACACGGCCGGGCGGGCGCCGGTGGGCGGGCGGGCCGGAGCAGCGACGGCAGGCTTGGGCTGCGCGGCCGCGGGCGGGGGCCGCTGATCGGGAATGGTGTTCACCCGGGTGGCCCCGTCTTCTTCGTCACCCAGGAACGAGTTGGCGAGGTTCGAGGCCGGAGCACGGGCCGCGGCCGGCGCGGCGACTCCGGGACGGGCGGCCGTGGCAGGCGCGCCCGCGGGCTTGTTCTTGTAGCGGGCCAGCTCGAGCTCGACGACCTTGAGCTGCTTGCTCTTCTCCTGCACGGCTTCCTGCAAGCGCTTCACTTCCTGCGCCTTGACCTGCTCGCGGCGCTCGACCTCGGCCTTCTGCTTGGTCTGGAGATCTTCGATCTCCTTGAGGTGCTTGGCCTCGACGGCCTTCTTGTCCTGAGCGGTGGCGGCCAGGCGGGCGGCGTTCTCGGTCGCCTTCTGCTCGGCGGCGGCGATCTTCGCCTGCAGCTCCTTCTCGCTGCGGCTGCGGGCGGCGTTGGAGCCTTCGGTGGCCTGCTCGAGCTCCGACACCCGCTTCTGCCGAATGGCCAGCTGGCTCTGCGCTTCCTTGAGCCGCGTCTCCATCTCGCCCAGCTTCGCCTGCATCTCCTGCTGAATCTGGGCGATGCGCGATTCCGCGCGCTGGGCCTTCTGCGCCAGCTCATCGCCGATCTTCTTGGCGGCGGCCTTTTCCTGGGCGACCGCCGAGTTCGCTTCCTGAATGCGGGCGTTGGCCTGCTGCACCGTCGTCTGCATCTGGGTGCGCACCGCATCACGCTCCTGCGCGGCGGCCTGGGCGGCTTCGGTCGCCTTTTCCACGGCGGCGGTGCGGGCGGCCAGTTCCTTCTTGGTCCCCTCGAGCTCGCCGGTGGTGGCGGTCAGGCGCTGGCCCAGCTCGTCGGTCTTCTTCTTCGACTCATCGAAGAGCGACTTGAGCTTGAGCTCGAGGTTCTTCACCAGCTCGGCCTTGGCGCTGCTGTCGCGGGTGAGCTGATCGACCTGCCGCGTCTTCTCCTGCTGCAGGGTGGTGAGCTTGCGCAGGGTGTCTGCGAGCTCCTTGGACTTGGTGGCGAGATCGTTCTGCAGCAGCTCTTCGCGCCGCGAACCTTCCTCGGTGCTGGTGGCCAGCCGCTCGTCGAGGTGCGCCCGCGCGTCTTCCGACTGCGCCAGCCGCGCGTTCATCTGCGTCAGCTCGGCGACCCGGGCGCCCAGTTCCTGCCGGGTGGCAGAGAGGGTGTCGGCCAGATCTTGCGCCTGCTCGCGCACCTGGAACAGCTCGGTCTCGAGACCCGTGACGCGCTGTTCGAAGTGGTTGTTGGTGTCGGCGTGCGCGCGCTTCTCGATGTCGAGCGACTTGAGCGCGTCGTCGAGGTTCGAGCGGGTGGCCGCGAGATCGACCTGGGTGGTCTCCAGGCGCTCGGTGAGCGTGGCGACCTGCTGGGTGAGCTGGCCAATCTGCGCGGTGGTGTCCTGCTGCAGCTTCTGGTGCGCGCTGGCTTCGGCTTCGTAGTTGCCGGTGGCTTCAGCGAGCGAGGTCTTGAGCTGGCCGATCTCACCTGAGAGCTGTTCCTCGAGCTGGGCCTTGCTCGCTTCGGTCTGCCGGTACAGCCCCGTCACACGCTGGATCTCGTTGCGCGCGGCGATCACCTCGCCCTGGCGCTCGTCGCGCTCGGTGCGAATCTGATTGAGCTCCTGCTGGGTGCGGCCGAGCACCTCGCTGGTGGCTGCGAGCTCGCCCGTGCGCTCCTCGAGCGACTGCTCGGTACGGTTGAGAGACTCCTGCGTCTGCAGTAGCCCGTTCTGCGTTTCCTGCAGGCTGACGTTGAGCCGGCCGATGTTCTCGTCGCGCTGGGCGACCGCCTGCTGCAGCCCGGCGACTTCCTGGGTGCGCTCTTCGACGGTCTGCTTGAGCGCGCCGACTTCACCATCGCGCTCGGCGATGGTCTCCTGGGCCGTCGAGAGGCGGGCCTCGAAGTCGGAGATGCGGGCGGCCTTGTCAGAGACGTCGGCGTTGAGGCCGTCGATCGAACGTTGCCGATCGGCGTTGCTGGCCTCGAGCTCGGCGATGCTCTGCGCCTGCTGCTGCGAGGTCTGGGTCAGCTCGCTGATCTGCGCGCCCAATTCGCCCGATTCACCGGCGAACTCGGCTTCGCGATCGGCCAGGGCGGCCTTGACCGCCTCGACCTCACCTTCGAGCTCGCCGATGGCCTCCAGCCGGGCCTGAATGTCGGCCTGCAGCTGCGCTTCCTGGCGATCTTTCTGCTCGACGGTCTCAGCGAGCTCCTTCTCGAGCTGGGTGACCCGGCCCTCGCGCTGCTGCAGCTGTTCCTGGAGCTGCTGCTCCATTTCCTGCTTCTGCGTGCCCAGCGCTTCGAGCTGGGTGTGCAGGGTGGCGATCTCGGTGTCGAGCTCGCTGACCTTCTGGGTGGCGCGCTCCTTGGCGTCGGCCAGTTCCTGCGTGAGGCGCTCGCCCTCGGCGTCGCTGCGCTGGGAGTGCTCTTCGGACAGCCGCAGCTTGCTCTCGAGATCGCGCACCGCGACGTCGCGCTCGTTCTGGGTCGTCTCGAGCGTCTCGGTGAGCGCGGCGAGCTGGCCTTCGAAGTCGGCGAACTTCGCGTCGCGTTCGGAAATGGTCTGCTGCTGCGCCTGGTGGAGCCCCTCGACCTCGGCGTTGAGCTGGGCGGCGGTGGTGTCGCGCGCCTGCACCGTCTCGGTCAGTTCCTTCTCTTTGACCTCGAACTCGAGCGTGGCGAGGTTGTATTCCTTCTCCATCTGCTCGAACTCTTTGTGAGCCTGTTCGAGCTCCTGCGCCTTGCGGGAGATCTCCTCTTCCATCGCCGACTTCTCGCGGCGCAGGACGTTGATCTCTTTTTCCTTCGCCGAGACGACCTCGATGACTTCCTTCTCACCGATGAACTTCTGGAGGAGCAGATCTTCGACCTGGCGGCCGTGCTCGCGCTCCTTCTCGACCATCGTGTTCTGCGAGTCGTTGAGGCGGCGGGTGAGATCGTCACCCTGCATCTTCAGACCCTGGATCTCGACGTCCTTCTCGTTGAGCCGGTCTTCGACCGAGAGCAGCTCACGTTCCCGCACGCTCCAGATCTCGCTGATGCGCGCGATCTGCGCTTCGCGTGACTTGAGCTCGTCGCGGAGAATCTGAATCTTCGCTTCCGGCGTGCCCATCGCGTCGCGGCGCGGCGGCCGCTTCACTTCGCGCGATTCGGCCAGCAGCTCGGTCTTGCGATCGGCGATCGACCCGAACGACCGGTCGAGGAAGGCCTTGTCTTCATCGGTCAGCGCGCTGCGGCGCTCCCGGCGGGGCAGCCGCGGCGGGCCACCGGTCTTCAGCGGCGGGGGCGCGACGCTGGGGCTCTCGACGGCCGGCCCACCCTGCAGCGCGGCTTCGAGCTCCCCATCCATCTCGTCGAGGGACGCGCTGGGGTTGCTGGTGTCGGGCGGCACGATCGTCTGGGCGAGGTTGGCGAGTTCCCCCATCTCGAACGGAATCGCCAGGTAGCCGTTGGCCGCGTTCGGGCCCTGCGAGTGCTGTTGCAGCGCCTCGGGGCCGGAATCCGACGAGAGCAGGATCACGGACAGGTTCTGGCCGAACCGTCCTTTCCTGATCGCGCCGCACAACACGAAGCCCGACTGATCGGGCAACTCGGCACGAAGGATGACGACGTCAGGACGCCGCTTCTCGAGCTCACGCTGAGCGTCGTGCGCACTGGCAGCAAGGCTGGTTTGGAAACCAGCCCCCTTGAGCACGGAGGCGAGGGTGAGGGCGAAGTCGTTCTGGCTTTCAACGATGAGGGCGCGGCGCTCCATGGAACCTCGGCGAGCGGTGGGAGCGGGCAGTCTGCACCGTGAGCGGGGGCCGGTAAACCGCCATGATCGCTTGAACGCTCAGGTATCGCGACCCGGCATGGTGGTGGGCGGTGTGTGCCGCTCGAAGAGACCGGACTCCGGCGGGCAGTAGCCGTGCACCAGCTGGGCGAGCCAGGGGTCGATGGCCGAGGGCGGCGGCGAGGCGTCGGTGTCCACGGTGGTCACTGACTCCTCAGAAGCCATCACCACTGCCTCATCGGCGGGGGGCGGTTCCGCTTCCGGGACCTCGACGATCTCGTCGGCCCCCACCTCGAGCGGGCCGTCACCATCGAGGATCTGCTCGATGTCACTCTCGAAGATCTCTTCGGCTTTGTCGGCCGGCGCCTGCGAAGGCACCGAAGGCGCGACGGGAAAGAGGCCGGTGCTGGCCTTGTCGAGCTTCGCTGGCGGCACGTACGCGACGAAGTTGCCCGAGTGCGTGCGGTTGACCGGCGCGCTGGGCATCATCGGCACCGCGGCGAAAATGCCCGAGTTTGTGCGCGGCAGGGCGCTGGGCAGCGGTGGCACCACCAGCAGCGGGATCCCCCCTGTCTCTTTCGTCGGCAGTGGAGGCGGCGGCCGGGGCATCGGGGGCGGTGCATCGAAAATCCCCGAGGGCGTGCTCGCGGCCGGCGGCGTGCGAATGCTCGAGGGCGTGCTCCCGAACGGCAGAACGCTCACCCCCGAAGGCGAGCTGCCGATCAGCGGGGGCATCTCGAGCGGAGGAATGAAGACCGGCGGCGAGGGCCTGGGCGGAGGAAGAGGGGCGGGCGCCGGCGCCGGGGGCGTGATCGGGGCCGGGGGCACGGTGGGCACCGTCGGCATCGGCTCGTCGAGCTCGGGCTCGGCAGCGGTCGGCGGGGCCACGGCGCGGGGCTCGTCGGGCTCGGGTGCAGGCGCGGGCGCCGGTTCTTCGGTCGGCGGCGGGGCGGTGGGCGCGGGTTCCGGCTCAGGTTCGCGCGGCACGATCGAGAGGTGGCTGCCGGTGGTGGGCGCGTCGTCGAGGTGACGGGGTTCGTCGGGCACGGGCTCGGTGGGCGCGGCGAGGCCGGGCGCGCTGTCGGGAATTTCACCCAGCTCGGCGGCGAGATCACCGGGCGTGGGGCCGTCGGACTTCGGCGCGGGAGCCATCTCGACCAGCGGCATGCCCATCACCACCGGCGGCTCGCTGGAACGGCGGGCGTTGGGCTCGGTGCTCAGCTGGGCGAACTCGTGGGCGGCCTCGCGCACGTCGGTGCCGAGCACCACCGGCGGCTCGTCTTCTTCGCGCAGCGGCACGCCCATCACGCTGGGGCGATCGAGCCCCGCCGAG
>JAYVNA010000136.1:0-2108 GCA_043758715.1 Archangium sp. | reverse complement strand
ACTTCGGTCACCCGGCCTATCGAGCCACCGCGAACTTCAGCTCGCCGGCAGGCGAAACCTTCGTCGCCCACCTCGACAACTTTTTTCATTACAACTTTGGTGACGTCTTCTCGCTCGGCGCTGGCATCGAAGTCGGCTTCGCGTTCGGCGGCGGGTATTCCTACGTCTACGTAGGGCCCGTGATTCAGCCGGTGATCATCAAGCTGGGGACACGCGGCCAGCATCAGCTCTCAGTGACGGCGTCGATGGCCGCCTTCAGTACCTACGACTACCGCTACCGAGGTTCATACGATGGGCTCAGGACGCTGCAGGTGTTCGGCGGCTACTCGTATTTTTTCTGAGCATCACCAGGCGCGAGGTCCTCTTTCATCAGGGGCTCGAAGACCTTCGGGAAGTTCGCCCCTCACCCCGGCCCTCTCCCCTGCGGGGGAGAGGGAGGTTACTTCGCGAGCAACCCGCGCTTCTTCAGCGTCGATTCCATCGAGCCCGGGTTGATGTCCCGGCCCTGCGCCACGCGATCGTTCCACGTCTCGCTCTTGCCGATGGTGCCGGGCACTTCGACCATCTCGATCGTCCCAGGCACCGGGCACACCAAATGGCAGAGGTTGCAGCCGACGCACTCGACGTCGTCGATGACCGGCAGGAAGCGGCCAATCGCGCCCGCGGCCTTCACCGGCACTTCCGGAATCGACGCCGGAATGTGCGTGTGGCCCGCCTTCACGTGCTCCTCGTGCGTGCGGCCCGGAATCAGAATGCACTGGTGCGCGCCGTCCATGCAGGCGACCGAGCAGAGGTTGCAGCCGATGCAGCTGTCCGGGTTGATGCGCGCCTTCAGGTTGTAGTTGAGGTCGAGGTCTCCCCACTCGGAGTACGAGCTGATCGCCTTGCCGCGCAGCTCGTTGACCGACTTCATTCCCTTGCTGTCGAGGTAGTCGGACAACCCTTCGATCATGTCCTCGACGATGCGATAGCCGTAGTGCATCACCGCCGTGCAGACCTGCACCGAGGTCGCGCCCAGCGCGATGAACTCGGCCGCGTCACGCCAGTTCGAGATGCCGCCGATGCCCGAGACCGCCATGTGCTTCGTGAGCGGGTTCTTCGTCAGCTGGCTCATCATGAACAACGCGATCGGCTTGACCGCCGGGCCGCAGTAGCCGCCGTTGGTCGACTTGTTACCAACGCGAGGGTTGGGCACGAAACGATCGAGGTCGACGCCGAGCAGCGACTTGACGGTGTTGATCAGCGAGACGGCCGGAGCCCCACCGCGCGCCGCCGCTTCACCGGGCTCGTTGATGTCGCCGGTGTTCGGAGTGAGCTTGATGATGACGGGCGTCTTTGCGTACTCCATCGCCCAGCGGGTGATCTCCTCGAGCACCTTGGGCTCCTGGCCCACGGCGCTGCCCATGCCGCGCTCGCACATGCCGTGCGGACAACCGAAGTTGAGCTCGAGACCATCAGCGCCGGTGTCTTCGGCCCTCTTGATGATCTCCTTCCAGTTGTCCCGCGTCTCCACCATCAATGAGGCAATGAGCGCGTGCTTGGGGTAGCGCTTCTTCACCTCGTACATCTCCTTGAGGTTCACCTCGAGGGGACGGTCGGTGATGAGCTCGATGTTGTTGAGCCCCATCATGCGGGTGTTGCCGTAGTCGTTCGCCCAGAAGCGCGAGGTGACGTTGGTGACGGGATCGCCCAGCGTCTTCCACACCGCTCCGCCCCAGCCGGCGTCGAAGGCGCGCATCACCTGCGGGCCGGAGTTCGCCGGAGGTGCGCTCGCCAACCAGAACGGGTTGGGCGACTTGATTCCACAGAAGTCGATGCTCAGGTCAGCCATGGTTACTTCGCTCCCAGCGCGCTGATCATGTCGCGCACGGCAATCTTCGCTTCCTGCACTGCGTTCACGACCTCTTTGCCCCCGTTGACGCAGTCGCCGCCGCTCCACACCTTGGGGTTGCCGGTGCGGCCGGTCTTCGGGTCGACGGTGATGTTGCCGTGCTTGTCGAGCGCGACCCCGGGGAAGCCCTTCGCCACGGGGGTGGCGGTGGCCTGACCAATCGCCAGCGCGACCAGCTCGCAGCTCAGAATTTCTTCGCCACCCGCGACGGGCTTTC
>JAYVNA010000135.1:0-6747 GCA_043758715.1 Archangium sp. | reverse complement strand
GGAGCGTAGTCCGCCTCAGGGACCGGGCGCCGCGCACTTTCGACACATGCGCCCCGGCCTGCCCCAGGACGCACCAAACCCGGGCCGCAATCGTGGTGGCCCGGGAAAGGAACGACCCTGAAGATGAGCGTTACTGGTGAAGCGGCTGCTGCGGGTACGTCGGCCCCACCGGGGTGTTGGTCGGCTCGACTACGAGTGTCTGGCCCACCATCGCTTCACGCTGCTGGCGGCGCGAGACGCCCACGATGCCGCCGAAGATCGAAGCGATGAGCCCCAGCAGCAGCGCGCCGAACACACCCCAGAACGCCTTGCCCGTAGTGTCCGCCGCTTTGAGAGCGCCGGTCTGCACGTTTTTCGCGGTGTTGTTGAACTGCGTGGTGATCCGGTTGGCGATGTCTTCCGCGTCCTGCCTCGAGAGGCTGGTCTTGCTCGAGAGAGAGCTCACCAGCGTCTCACGATTGATTTGCCCGCTGCGCAGGCTGTCCTGCACGACGTCGCGGGTCGCCGCCTGCAACTGGTCGGCGGTCACCTCGGGCTTCCCTTCGGAGCGCAGCCGCTCGTTGATGGGACCCAGCGCATCGTTGGCGTCGATGCCGAAAGCTTTGGCCGCGCCGCCACCCTGCTGCCCGAGCACCTGGCCACCGCTCTTCACCGCGCTTGCGCCGGCCTGCGCGAGGCCGCCGACGGTCGACATCAGCAGGTTGCCGAGCAGGAACGCACCGAACAGCGTGGTCACGCCCCAGACGATCAACCCGTGAATCGCACCGCCGCCCCGGTTGATCAGGCCCGCACCTCGACCTGCCACGGCACCGCCGATGAACAAGGCGATCAGCGGCACGATGATGCCCCACACGCCGGTGAAGATGCCCGAGCCCTTCGCTGACGACGGATCATTCGGGTTGATGGCAGAGAGCCCGATCGCCAACCCAAAGGCGTACAACAAAGCCCAGATCCCCAGGCCCGCGACCACTCCTCCAAAGATTGCGCTCCAGCTCAGTTGGATGGGGGGGCCGGCCAACAACTTGCGCGGCTCCATTTGAATCATTTCGTCGTTCGTTCGCGTCACCATGGTGTCCTCCGAAAGGGTGGCGCCAATTCGGCGCAACACGTTCTCTTCGGTGGAGCATTTGCCGTGCCCTCGCGAGGGACCCTGGCCATCTCACGGGGTCCTGCCTCTCCCCACGTGCGCAGGGAGAGGCCGGCGAGAGTCAGTGCATCGAGAAGGTGCCGTTGACCGAGCCGCCCGTGGTGAGGGTCAGCGCGAAGGAACCTGCCAGCGACGGGCTCACCCGGGTCAGCGTGAGCGAGGCGCTCGAGGCCTTGCGCTCGGCGTAGAGGCGAAGGCCAGGCGTCTGCACGTCTTTGATGTGAGCCGCCGAGACCAGGCCATTGCCCAGGCTGAGCGTGCCCGGGGCGCCGGGGCACACCGTCAGCTCGAGTTCGACGCCTTCGGTGGCGGCGCTCGGGTCGAAGATCACCAGGCGCAGCTGATCGTCGATCATCGCCACGCCCGCGGTGATGGCCACGTTCCCCGAGGGGATCGCCGCGCAGGAGGCGACCGTGGTGAGCGAGCCACTCAAGGTGCCATCACCCTGCTGCCCCTCACACGCGCCGCCGGTGCTGCCCGGCGTGCACTGACCACCCTGGCACGCCCAGCCGACGGGGCACTGAGCGTTCGAGGTGCACTGGGGCGGCGAGGTGACGCAGGTACCCGACTGGCAGGTCTCGCCCCGCGAACAATCGGCGTCGGTCTGGCACACCGGGGTCAGCGTCACGCACTGACCCGAAGCGCAGATCTGCCCCGCGGCGCACTGCGCGCTCGAGGTGCAGCCCGTCGGCACCGGCACGCACACGCCGGCCTGGCAGACGTTGCCCGCGGCGCACTGCGCGTTCGAGGTGCACTGGGGAGGCGGCGCACGCACGCAGGTGCCATTGCTGCACACTTCGCCCGTGGCGCAATCGGCGGTCGACTGGCAACCGGGCGCCTGCTGCACGGCCTCCACGTCACCGCTGAAGCTGCCCACCCAACGGCCACCGATGCCGCCGGCCTGGGTGAAGGTCACCGTGCCGCTGGTCGCGAGGTGCGTCGGGTCGCCGGTCTGAGCGTCGAACAGGCCCGCGAAGTAGTGAACGTTGTCGATCGGGTGCGCGCCGGCGGTGAACGCCACGTCAGAGAGGACCGCGAAGAAGGGCGCCGTGCTGGCGCCCGAGAAGTCGCCGACCATCACGTAATACACGGCGGGCTGGCTGGAGCTGTCCAGCACCCCCAGGGACGCGTTGCCGCCGGTGGTGGAGGGCGCGACGGTGAAGCTGCCGCTGCCCGGCGTGAACTGGCCGGCCGAGTTCGCATCGATCACGGGTGCATCAAAAGTGGCGGTGGCCGCCAACCCGTTACCGCCGAGCGCCTGCTGCCGCGCCTGGCTCTTCACGGACTGGGTGTTGGGCCTGGCCAGCGTCGGCCCACTGCCGTTGGTACAGCCGGCGGCAGCCACGGCAAGCAATACGAATCCCCACGACGTCGTCGTTCTCATTTTTCTGCCCCTCGATTTGGTGATTGCGCGAGCGCCCCGGCCTCCCACTGGCCACTCGCGGCCTGTCAGTCTCAGGGGACGGTGTCGGCATTCATGCGCAGCGGGAATTTTCCTGCCGACTAGTATCCGCCGCGCAGATGAACCTCTCTCGGCCGACGGCGCTGGCGCTGGTGTTCTTCTCTGGAGCGACCGGGCTCATCTACGAGTTCTGTTGGTCGAAGCGGTTGGCGAACTGGCTGGGAAACACCGGGCAGGCCCACGCGATTCTGCTGGCGACGTTCATGGGTGGGCTCGCGCTCGGGGCGTGGCTGTTCGGGCGCCGGGCGGATCGTTCGAACCGGCCCCTGGCGCTGTACGGGGTGCTCGAGCTGGGCGTCGGCCTGCTGGCCCTGCTCTTTCCCACCATGCTCGACGCAGCGGGCTCGCTCTACGTCTCGGTGGGCAGCGCGGGCGGAAACCCGGCGCGCATGGTGCTGGCGGCGGTGACGGTGCTGCCGCCGACCTTGTTGATGGGCGGCTCGTTGCCGGCGATGACGCGCGCGCTCACGAACAGCCTGTCGACGGCGAAGGGCACGCTCGCTTCGCTCTATGCGATCAATTCGCTGGGCGCGGCGGTGGGCAGCTTGCTGGCGGGCGTGTTCTTCGTGCCGGTCGCGGGGCTCGCGGTCACCGAGCACTTCGCGGTGTTCTTCAACCTGCTGGTCGGGGCGATCGCGATCCTCGGCTCCCGGGCGCCGGCGACCAAGGCGGTCGAGCCCGCCGAAGAAGCGCAGCAGCGCGTGTACACGGACGCCGCGGTGAAAGCGGTGCTCATCGGCACGGCGTTGTCTGGCTTCACCGCGATGCTCTACGAGGTCACGTGGATTCGGCTGCTCTCGATCATCATCGGGGGCACCTCGTACGCGTTCACGTTGATCCTCTCGTGCTTCATCTTGGGCATCGCGCTGGGCAGCTTCTGGATCGCACGCAGGGCGGAAGGTGACGCGCTGCGGACCTTCGGGTGGCTGCAGCTGGGGCTGGTGGTGGTGGTGTGCATCACCATTCCGCTCTACCGGCGCATGCCGTTCGTCTTCTTCGAGCTCACGCAGATCTTGAGGCCCGACGACTCGTGGAGCGTGTACCTCTTCCTCACCTTCCTCTTCTGCGCGCTGCTGCTCATTCCCCCCACCGCGTTGATGGGCGCGAGCTTCCCGCTGGGTGCGCGCGTGGTGATGCGCAGCAAGGACAACGTCGGCGGCGAGGTGGGCCGGGTGTACCTGTTCAACACCATCGGCACGATCTTGGGCTCGCTGCTGGGCGGGCTGGTGTTGCTGCCGCTCATCGGGCTCGAGGGCAACTTCACGGTGGGGTTGATCGCGAACCTGATCGCGGCGGCGATCTGCCTGCGCGTCGGAGAGCGCAAGACGCTGATGCCGCTCGCCGCAGTCGCCGCGCTCATCCTCTTCAGCGCGGTCACCACCCGCGGCTGGGCGACCTTCATTTCGCAAGCCGGCCGCTACCGCGAATGGCACGGGCACTTCACCCGCTTCGACAGCTTCGAGAAGCAGGCCCTCGCGCGCGCCGAGTCGCTCTTCTACGCCGATGACGTCTTCGCCTCGGTGATGGTCGCTCAGCAAAAGGGCACCCACCGCTTCCTGCGCATCAACGGCAAGGCTGACGGCTCGAACGGCCGCGGAGACCTCGACACCCAGACGCTCGCGGCGCACCTCGGCGTGCTCACGCACCCGGGCGAAGTGAAGAAGGTGCTCTTGGTGGGCATCGGGGCCGGCATCACGGCGGGCTCCCTGCTCGCCCACGGGGTCGAGCGGCTCGACGTGGTGGAGATCAGCCCCGCGGTGCTCGAGGCCGCGAAGCTGTTTTCGAAGGACAACCGCGACGTCTTCAACGACCCGCGCTGCCACGTGCACATTGAAGACGCGCGCACGTTCCTCACGTTGTCCCCCGAGAAGTACGACCTGATCGTCAGTGTGCCGAGCAACCCCTGGGTGACGGGCGTGTCGGGCCTCTTCTCGCGCGACTTCTTCCGGGTGGCGCGGGAGCGGCTCGCGCCCGGCGGCCGCATGGTGCAGTGGATTCACACCTACGAGTCGAACGAAGCGCTGGTGCAGCTGGTGGTGCGAACGCTGCGCGACAGCTTCGAGCACGGCACCACCTGGCTGGGCGCAGCTGACATGTTGCTCGTCGCCAGCCGTGAGCCGCAGGTGATCGACCCGGAGGTGATGGCGAGACGAATGCGCGTCCCCGCGGTGGCGGAAGATTTGAAGCGCCTGGGCATCACCCGGGTCTCGACCCTGCTCGCGCGCCAGGTGCACTCCGACGAAGGGCAGCTCGCGTTCGCCGGCAAGGGCCTGGTGAACACCGACGATCACAACGTGCTCGAGTACCTCTCGCCCATCGCGTACTTCATGTCAGGTGAAGCGGTCTCGCTGTTCGACGAGCGCACCGGCGATGGCCACGCGCTCGCGTTCACCCAGTACGCGAAGACCCACCCGCTGGATGGTGCCGCGTGGGGCGAGCTGTACGCGACGTTGCAACACGTCCACGCCGAAGCAGATCCCCTGCTTCGTTCCGTCGCCGAACGTTGGCTGGCGACCGCGCCAGGTGACTCGAGTGCCGCCCTCGCCCTCGCCCGCGCGCAGCTCGCGCAAGACGATTTGTCGGCCGCGGTTCAGACCCTCGCCGCGCAGGTGAACGCAGACAACCCGGGCGCAGAAGTGACGACGCTCCATCTGCAGGCGGTGGCGTTGCTCAGAGAGAAGAGCGGCAGCCTGTTCAACTCACCCACCCTGGGGGTGGACCTGCAACGCGCTCGAGACGTGCTCAGCAAGTACCCGAATGACGCTGCGCTCAGCGACGCCATCGACGCGCTCGCGCCCTGAGGACCATCGTCATGCGAAAGTCTCTCGGGCTCTGGGTGCTGCTGATCGTCCTCTTCGTGGCGTTCTACAATTTGTATTCGACGCCTGCCGCGACCCAGCAGGGCCAGACCCACTCATCCCAGGGCTGGGTGACGTGGGCTGTCCTCGGGGCCGTGGTGCTGGCGATCGTCCTCTATGTGCGTCACGCGCAGAAGAAGGTCGCGCGGACCCACGAAGGGGTGCGGTTCTTGAGGGAGGGCCGCTACGCCCAGGCGCTCGAGGTCTTCGAAAGCGTGCGGCTGACGAACAAGAAGGACCCCACGCTCCTCTACAACTGCGCCGTCACCCGCCTTCACCTGTGGCAGCTCGAGAACGCCCGGCGGGACTTCGAGGCGGTCAAGGCGATGAAGGGCGAGAAGGCCGCGATCGTCACCCTGCTCCCGGAGCATCTCGCCCTGGCCTACGTGCTGAGCGGCAGGCTCGGTGAAGCGACGCGCGAGCTGGCGACCGTACCGGCAGACAAGGGCGAGCCCGGGCGGCTGACCCTGGTGACCGCGCTGGTGCTGCTGCGCAGTGGCGAGGCCGCGGGCGCACGCGCGAAGCTGGCCTCATTCGAAGTGAAGCAACTGGGCGGCGCGATGGGCACCCTCGCGAGAACCGCCGAGGCGTTCTGCATCGAGCATCTTTCCGGCGAGAAGCGTCACGTCGATCGCATCGCGCTCTTCGGCGAGACCGGCCCCGAAGGCCTGCGCAAGGGTTGGCCCGAGCTGATCGACTTCGTCGAGCGCGCGCCGGCCTGGTGACTCAGCGCTTCACTAACTGCTGCAGCGCCTCCAGATCGCGCCCGGTCTGCGCAGACTGGCCGAAATACGATTCAGTGACCGGCTGCGTGGTTCCATTCGCGAGCTGAAACGCGAGCCGCACCGCTCGGCCCCGGGGCTTGCGCTGCAGTTCGACACCGAGCACGTCGCTGAGCGCGACCGTGAAGTGCTTCGTCTTGAAGGGCCATCGCATCGACACCAGCTCGAGCGTCTGTCCTTCGAGGGTGATGTCGACCCGCCGCAGCGCGATCGCCAACAACCCGAGTTCGAAGGCCGTGAAGACCATCAAGCCGAAGACGGCGCCCACGTTCGCGAAGTTCCCGGGGGCCATCACCAGGCCGGGCAGGATGATCAACATCAGGAAGACCATCGACGCGAACACCACGACGCGAGGCGCAGGCCGGTGAACGAACATGCGCAAGCCTAACGCCTGGTCGGTCCGTTCCCATAAAGAGAGCTGATGAACGACCTCTTCTCCGCGACAGCCCTCGAACAGGCCGCCCTCATCCGCTCGAAATCGATCTCGAGTGAGGAACT
>JAYVNA010000134.1:0-19598 GCA_043758715.1 Archangium sp. | reverse complement strand
GCTCAGACGCTGTGTGTCTTTCGTCTCGGCCTCTTGTTTTGGCGGCAGTTCAACCAGCATGCCGTCGCTCGCCATCACGATCGCGGATCAAGCCTGCTCCCCCGCGGAGAGAGGGAGACAGGGTAGCGTTGAGGTGATGCCTCAACGACCTCCACCTCGCGGCCGCCCGGTGCGCACCTCGCGCATGGCGGAGTCGGCACCAAAGGGTCCCTCACGCCTGCCGAAGATCGCCGCCGTCGCGGGCGTGTTTCTTCGTGCTGCTCGTGAGCTTGTGGCTGCTCTCGAGTCGAAGACCCCGGCCCGACTCGAACGCCCGCGGTGATTCAAGGAGGTCGTCGCGATGACCCCTCCCGACGATCAGAATCACGTGAGGGCGCAGGGCTACATCGAGCGCTTCGAAGCGCGCTGACTGACGGCGTTACTCCCGGGCCCTCGTTCGGGCAGCACCTCAGTTCAGGGCTCGTCGTCCGCGATGATCTGCGCGTCAGGCATCGCGATCTCGAGCAGCAGATCGAGCGTGCGATTGACCTGCGCCTGCTCCTCCGCAGACAACGGCGCGAACTGCAGGCCCAGCTGGAAGCCGCCCTCGACGGGCTGATTGCTCACCACCTCGGCGTCGACTTCGACCAGTCGGTTGAGCTCGCGAACCCCGAAGGACACCTCGATGGGGTCACCCACCGGCACATCACGCGCGCAACGGAGCGACAACCCGCCCCGCGAGAGGTTGTTCACCCAGCCGCGAAAGAGGCTCTCGGTGCGGCACACCACCTCGATGCGCGCGGCGATGCGGGGGTGCGCCCGGCGCCCCTGCCCACGACCGTTGATCAGCAGCTGCAACAACATCGTGAGCTGCGATTCGTCACCGGGCGGCAGCGGCTCGAACTCCACTCCGTAGCGCGCACGCTCTTCGTCTTCGTCTTTGCGAACGACGCTTCCCGGCAAAGAGAGAGACACCAGGCCCTCTTCCCGCTCGAGCATCAGGGTCACCGTGTCGCCCACGGCCGCGGCGGACCGGCTCGCCATGATCAACGCGCCCCCGCGGGAGAGATTGGCGACGACGCCTTCGAACACCTCGGTGCCAGTCGCCATGTTGCAGACGAGGCTCGACTCGATTCGCGCGTGCTTTCGGTGGTCCGAGGGCTCCGACATCGTCGCTCGTTCTGTCACAACGGCGTGCTGATCGGGACTTCTTGGGACTCGTGTCAGTGGTTTCAGCAGTCGTATCGATGATGCTTGCGGCGGCTCCGTCGCTGGCGATGCCCGGGTTGAACGCGGTCAACGTCAGTCGCAACGAGGCCGAGCTCTACGGAGAGCTCCTCGCGCAGCGCCTCCGCAGCGGCGGCACCACCGTCCTCACCGCGCGTGATCTCGGCGTGGTGCTCGGCGTCGAACGGCAAAAGCAGCTGCTGGGCTGCGAAGAGAGCTCGTGCGTCGCGGAGCTCGCCGGTGCGCTCGGTACCGATGGGGTGATCATCGGAGACGTCGGCAAGCTGGGCTCCGCGCTCGCGCAGCACAGCGCGAAGGTCGCCAACGCAGACGCGATGCCCGAGGCCCTCGCGGTGGCCGCGCGCGCGTTGCTCGGTCAACTCGCCGTGTCGATGCAACGCCCTGAGCTGGGCGCCGGCGCGATCACCGACATCTTCGCGATCAACCCTGACGACGTCTGGTTCGCTCAGTTCAGGGACCAGGTGGTGCACTTCAGCGGCGGCACCTATTCCGCGGTCACGCTGAGCCCGGCACCGACGTCCCCCTCAGGGGTGCGGGGTGACAGCGAAGGCATCGTGGTCTTCGGCACCGAAAATTCGAACGGCGTGGTCACCCGCTTCTTGCGCCGCGGGCACTGAAAGACTCAGGGAACGACGGTCGCGCAGGGCACGGCGCAGCTGAACGTCGATGACGCGCAGCTCTTGTCATCGATGCACGCGCTGCACTTCTCCGCCTTGTGCCGATAGTCGGCGTCGCTGGTGCCGTTCGAGCGGCAGGCCGTCTCGCACTTGCTCAGGTCGTAGTCCTTGTTGAAGCAGGTCTGGTAGCGCGAGCAGATGGCGTGGCAATCGATCGCCACCTCGACCGGGTTACAGGCGCCGGTGTTGCTGAGGACCGCGAAGGCGAGGATGGCAGAGAGTCGAATCATGTCTGCGTCGCAGAGCAGTTTCGGGGCCACCCGCGCGCGGCAATGAAGTGGCGCGCTTGAACGCGAGCCCGGCGGCCAGCTCCATCAAGATGGAGTGGGCGCTCCCTTCAGAATGAGTCTCAGGTTCCGGGGACGTGGCGGCCGACGTAGCTCGGGTCGTTGAGGAACGAGGTGGCATCGCTCACCCGCACGCTGCCGTTGCTGATGCCATCGCCATCGGGATCGCCCGAGGAAGCGGCCTGCAGCACCTTGCCGTTGCCCAGGTAGATGACCACGTGGCCGTCTTTCACCAGCAGGTCACCCGCCTGCAGCTGCCCACGTTGCTCAATCCGAAGTCGATCGCCGCCTGCACGCCGGAGCTCGCAGAGACCGCGCCGGTATCGACGGGCGCCGCACCCGAGGACGTGGGGCCCAGCGGAGCCGTGGGAGGCGCTGCTGAGGCTGAGGGACCGCGAAGCTTCGACATCGTCTGCGGGCCGGCCCAGCCATCCACCGTCATGCGGTTCGCCTTCTGAAAAGCACGCACCGCCGCCTCGGTGCCGTGGCCGAAGTTGCCGCCGATTTCACCGTTGTAGAAGCCCTGCGCCTTGAGCCGCATTTGCAGCTCCTTCACCTCGTCACCCGTGGCGCCGAGGGCCAGCTTGCCGCCCGCCGACGAAGCCGGAGCCGAAGCAGGCGCGGCCGGAGCCGGGTGATGCGCGGCGGCCGCCACGAGCTGGCGAATTTTCGCCAGCGTCTGCGGGCCCGCCCAGCCGTCGGTCTTGAGGCCGTGCAGCCGCTGAAAGGCCTTCACCGCGGCTTCGGTGACCGACCCGAACTTGCCGTCGGCGTTCTTCCCGTAGAGGCCCAGCGACTTCAGAAGCTGCTGGAGTTCCTTGACCGCCGCCCCTGAGGCGCCCGCTTCCAGGCGGCCGGTGGCGACAGGTTTCGGAGACTTGTGCTTCGCGGCGGCAGAGCCTCGAACGGTGGTCATGGACAGTTGTCCGGGCGGGGGAATGGGCCGGATACCGGTGCTTTTGTAAAGCGCGCTGGCGATCAGGCGTTAGTCGAGTCGGCCATGGCCTCCCTCTTTCGCTACGTCGCGCTGGGTGACTCGTCGGGAGTCGGCGTGGGTGCGGGTGCGGACGGCGGCTATCCGGAGCGCCTCTACCGGAAGCTCAAGACCCACGGCGTGCACGCCGGAATCCTCAACCTCGCGCAGAGCGGGGCGCAGTCAGAGGACGTGCTCCGTTCGCAGGTGCGGCGCGCAGCAGAGAAGAAGCCCGCACTTGTCACCCTTGGCATCGGCGGGAACGATCTGTGGCGGCTCGTTTCAGAGGACGCCTTCGGCGCCAACGTGGAGGCGATCGCGGAGGTGCTGCAGCCCACCGGCGCGCGGGTGGTGGTGTGCAACCTGGTCGAGCTCGGTCATGCGCCCGCGGCGACGGCTGCGCAGGCGTGGGTCGGCATCAGCCCGGCGATGATCAGTGAACGGGTGAAGCGCTTCAACGCGCGCCTGGCGAAGCTGGCGAGCAGGCCGGGCTTCGAGGTGGTCGATCTCTTCACCCCTTCGTTGGCAGAACTGCGCTCGACCCATAGCTACTTTTCACCCGACGGTTTTCACCCCTCGTCGAAGGGCTACGACCGCTGGGCAGAGCTTTGCTGGCCGGCCGTGTGGCGCGCAGTGGAGGCGTGGACGGAGTGATCCACTCCCAATTTCAGGAATTGAGTTCCTGATTGCGAGAACAACGCGAGGGGCCACGCGGGCAGCCGATGGTGGTCACGTCGGGGAACAAATTGGTGAAGGCGGAGGTCGACCTCGCCCTCGCGCTCAACACGGCCTCCGGCGCCGAGCAGGATCCCGCGCTGGCGCAGAAGACCCAGACCTTCCTCGAGGGGCTCCCCGCGCAGGTCGCGAAGGGGACGGAGTCGATCACCGACCTCGGTCAGAAGCTCAAGGCGAAGAACGAGCTCGCCGCTTCACTGATCAACGACTTCGCCGCGAAGATTCTGGCCGTCGCTCAGTGAGGGCAGAAGGCAAACGCCCTCATGAAGAAAGTGAAGCAACTCGGCGCGTCGTTGAGGGCTCAAAGGGTATGCGGTCGACTCGGCACTCAGCTCACGGCTTGACTCCGGCAGGCCCCTTAGTGCGAGCTTTCTGATCCGAGGTGGGCGAAGCGATGTGGTGGTGACACCAGGCTGCTCGGGGCCGCGGCCGACGCGCACGTTCGAGCACGTAATCCGGTGATTACATTTCTTCCGCTCTTGCTGAAAAACGTAATCACCCGATTACGTCATCGGAGCCCGGCTCCCCCCGCGGAGTGACCATCACATCGCTGCGCCACCCCGGATCAGAAAGCTCGGGACGAGGGGCCTGCCGGAGTCGAGCCGGGAGCTGAATGCGCGTTCGACCACGTACCCTCGAGGCAGACCTCGCTCGACCCTCCAGAGAAAATCTCAATCCGGGCGTCCACCCTCGGCCGGGCAATGTCGGTCTGAAGGTGTAAGCAGGGCCCATGACTGACGAGAAGACGGCCTTGCCGGACATCATGGAACCCACCCTGTGGCGCAAGAACGGCTGGACCGCCCGGGTCATCAAGAACGACGACGACGACGGCTGGGCGGTCGAGATCCACAAGCAGGGCATCTCCGAGCCCGCGTTGATCAGCCCGTGGGTGATGGGGCGCGACAAGAAAAACCCCAAGCCCTTCGATGGGCCGGCGTTCGCCACCTTCGTGAAGACCGCCTCCGAGGTGCTCGATCGTTCGGCGCGGCAGCGCGATGCGGTCTTGAAGAAGACGCACGCGATCGCCTGGGAAGGGCGTTGGTACGACGTGGTGCTCGAGCAGGTGCCCGACGAATACGAGCCGACGGCGTTCTTGAGCGCCATCGACGACGGCGGCCAGGTGGTGGCGAAGCACCGGGTGGAAGCGAGCTTCAAGTTCACCCGCGACGTCGCCAACGACTGGGTGCGCGGCGGCTTCTCAGCGCCCTGACTTCTTCCACCCCAGCTGACGGCCGACCTCGCCGTCAACAACACCGCCGCGCCGCCCTTGCTGTGACCGAACAGCACGATGCGGCTGCCGGCCCCATTCGTCATCGCCTGCTGCACCAGCGCCACGTCGGGCTCCAGCGAGCCCGCCGACGGCGGCAGCAACACCGTGGTGTCAGCGCCCAGCTCGCGCGTCACCGCCACGTTGTCGTTGAAGTACCCGGGAATGAGCTCGTTCATGAAGCCGGCGACGAACACCACGTGCATCGCCGAGAGCTCGGGAACGTCTTGGCCCGTGCGCATTCATTCCGGGCCGGAGTTCATCACCGTCGGGGGCGCGGTGGTGGCGCAGGCGCTCGAAACCAGCAGCAGGACGAGGAGGCTTCGCATGGTCCTTTGGTTGCCGAGTCACCGCGAAGGCGCGTTGAGAATCTCGAGGATGCGGGGCACCAGGTCGGCGACCGCGCCTTCACCCGACAGTCCACCTTCGGTGTGCCGCGCAGTCGCGCGCCCATCGGGCCCGGGCACCGTGAACGCGGGAATCATGCGGGCCTCGTAGCCGCTCATCAGCAACCGCTCGGCGTCAGGCTCGGTGTCGTAGGCGACCAGATCGAGTGGACCCAGCTTGCCGGTGAGCTCGCCGCGATCGACGGCCTGGTGAAAGCGCTGACACGGCTCGCACCAGCTCGCGCTCACGAACACCATCAGGCGGCGGTCCTTCACCGCGGCCATGCGGCGCACCAACGCCGGCGCCACTTCGCCTTCGTCAGGGGTCACGAACCGAACGGTGGCCTGGGGATCGTTGGCGGGCGGCGAGACCTTGCACGAAGAGGCGGCCAGACACCCGAGCAGGAAAAAGCGCAGAGACATGAAGGCGAACTCTAGCTTGGCTCGAACAGCTCGGCAGGTCCGGCGATGCCCTTGAGCTCGAACGACCCGACACTCCTGGTGGGCAGGCTCAGCTCCCTGGCCAGCGCAGCGCTCAGCAGCACCTGCTTGCCCAGCTTCCCCGTCATGCCCTCGATGCGCGAGGCGAGGTTCACCGCCGGCCCAATGGCGGTGAAGTCGAGCCGGCTGGCGCCGCCGATGTTGCCGTACGCCACGTCGCCCAGGTGCAGCGCCACCCCGAAGGCGAGGTCGGCATCGCCGCGTTTGCGACGCACCTCGTTCAAGTGGCTCAGCGCCGCGAACGCCGCCTGGCTGGCCCGCAGCGCCCCATCACCCGAATGTTTCGCGGTGCGCTTCTCGTCGACGGGGAACATCGCCAGCAAGCCGTCACCGATGAACTTGAGCACCTGCCCCCCTTCGCTCTCGATGGCTGGCACCTGGCACTCGAAGAACTCGTTCAAGATGCCGATGATCTCCGAAGGCGCGCGCTCGCCCGACATCGAGGTAAAGCCGCGCAGGTCGGAGAACCAGATGACGCAGCGAATGTTCTCGGTGTCACCGCGCTGAATGTGGCCCTTCAAGATGCGCTCGCCCGCGTCGTTGCCCACGTAGGCGTTGAGCAGGTTCACCGCGGTGCGCATCAGCGCGAGCGTCTCGGCCACCCGCGAGAGCGGCCGCACCACGTATTGCAGGGTGGCGAAGTCTTCTTCGGTGAAGCCGCCCGGTGCCCTGGTGGCGAAGGCCACCGCGTGAACCGAGCCGCCCATGAACTTGAACGGAATGCCGGCCCACTCGGTGAACCCGGCCGCTCTCAAGTTCGCGATCGGCTCGGGCAACACCGCCTCGGGCGTCAGCTTGAAGCGCACCACCCGCCCTTCGTTGAAGATGGTGGCGATGGGGCTGTTGAGAAACTCCGGCGAGTTGAGCATCGCCCAGGTCGCTTCCTGCGCCGTCACCTTCGGCACCCCCTTGTCCCAGCGGAACTGGCGGCCCATCACCGAGGGGTGAAGCGTGCGCACGAAGGCGGTGATGCGCTCGACCGGGAGGCCGGCGGCGGCGAGATCGGGTCCGAGGCGTTCCATCACCGCCATCGGGGTGGGGGCTCCGGGGGCCCCGTCGACCAGCCAATCGAACAGCGCCTGCACGGTGGGGTGAATGGCCATGGGCGGCAGCGTAAGGCTGCGCGTCGATCGCTTTCGAAGAAATCCTCCCGGCCGGGTCGGTTCAGCCCCGGCGAGATGAGGGGCCGAGCGTGCGAAGGAGAGCCCATGACTCCCCGATGGTTGCTGCTGTCTGCCTTGATGTGTTGTTCGTGCGCCACCGTCACCGGCTACCGGGACCTGAAGGCTGAGCTGCGCAGCGCGACCAGCGTCGCCCTCAAGGTGGGTCCCGTCATCGTGATGAACTCGGGTCGCGACTACGAGACGTTCACGTTGCCGGTGGAGAAGTACAAGATCGAGCTGAGCCGGGAGGCAGGCGCGATTCGCTACAGCACCAACGTCAGCACCTTCGGCGTGTTGCTGGGCCGCTTCGAGCAACGGCCGGTGAGCTATTCCCAAAGCGAACTCGACGCGATGTCACCCGGCACGCCGTTCGTGTGGGGGAACGAAGTGCGCCTCGACCTGACCAACTTCAATACCAGCGACAGTGGCACCACCACCTTCACCAAGAATGGGCTGAACGTCGAGTTGGTCACCACCTGGGCCAACGTGCGCCGGGTGACGGCGATCGAAGTGGTGAGCGCGCCGATGAAGTGGGTGCTGATCGGCGCCTCGATCGCCTCGTATCTGGCCGGCGCTGGCATCGTGGCGTTGCAGTTGGTCGAGTGGCAGGCAGACCGGCCGGTCTCGGTGCCGCTGCTCGCGGTCGGCGGAGGGCTCGTGGTGTTGGGCGTGCCGCTGATGATCATCGGGGTGAAGACGGGCCGGCCCAAAACGGTGAGCCTGTACGGGGAAAACAAGGGCGAAGAGGTCAAGCGCTGACCCCTCAGGGTGCCAGACAGCCCGCATAGCCGAGGTGAAGCCGCTCGCGCTCGACCGCGGTCAGCCCACTGACCACCGAGACGCAGCGCTCCTTCACCAGCGCGTCGAGCTCTTGCTTCTTTCCCAACGCCTCGAAGGCGAGCGCTCTCAACGCCGGCGCGTCGGGCCCCGCACGCTCGAGCGCCAGGCCCGGCTGCTGCAAGCGCAACAACCAGCGCGCCTGCGAGGCGGGCTCCCACGGCTTCTCCACGCCCACGAAGGGCGCCGCGCCCACCAGCGCCGAGAACACCACCAGGAACAACGGCCCCTTGAGGCCCGGTCGCTTCGGTTTCAACACCGAGGGGGCCTGCACCGTGGGGAAGCGCGGAATCACGCTGGTCATCGTGGGCGGCAAGATGTCTTCGGCGGCCACCGACATCACCGGCGAGAGCAACGCCACCAGCGCCTTGCCGTCAGCGGGCCTGCGCGCGGCGTCTTTCTCGAGGCAGCGCTCGACCAGGTCGGCGAGCTCGTCGGGCACCTTGCCGCGCAGCGAGGGCGGCTTCTGCTCGGAATGCTGGGCGATGAAGTCGTTCACCGTGGGCCCGTTGAAGGGCAACCGCCCGGCGAGCATGAAGAAGGCGGTGATGCCAAAGCCATACACATCGGTGCGCGGGTCGGTCGGCAACCCGCGCAGTTGCTCCGGCGCTGCGTACGCGGGCGTAGCCGCGATGAGCCCCGCGCTCGACACGAAGGAACGCCCGTCGCCTTCCATCAGGTCGGCGTCGAACAACCGCGCCAACCCGAAGTCGAGAATGCGCGGCTGCCGCCCGAACGGGCCCTCGCTGAGCATCACGTTCTCGGCCTTGAAGTCGCGGTGCACCACGCCCTGGGCGTGAATCGCCGCGAGGCCCTCGGCGAGGCTGAGCAGAATGCCGCGCGCCTCCTCGGGGGCGATCGGGTGACCTGCGACCGCTTCGTCGAGCCGCACGCCTTCCACGAACTCGAGCACCACCACCGTGCCCTCGGGGCCATCGGTCTCGAAGTCGAGAATGCGCACCACCGCGGGGTGCTCGATGGTCGAGTGCAGCAACGCCTCGCGCTTGAACCGCGCTTCCGCTTCGGGCGGCACCGGGCCCTTGCGCTTGATCACCTTGAGCGCGACCTTGCGCTGCAGCGAGACCTGCTCGGCCAGATAGACCTCGGCGGTGCCTCCGGTGCCCAGCGGCTTGAGCACCTTGTAGCGCCCACCCAGCACCGTCAGCTCTCGGCGGGGAAGCGGGGGCGGACTCAAGGCTTGCCCTTCGCCACGGGCGCCGGCAGCGGGGCCTTCTTCGCCTCGAGGGGCGGCAGCAGCAGAATCTCGATGCGTCGATTCGCGGCGCGGCCTTTGGGAGTGCTGTTGGTGGTGACGGGTTTGTACTGGCCGTGACCTGCAGCGAGCAGGTGCCCCGGCTTTACTTCGCTCTTCTCCACCAGAAAGCGCACCACGTTGACCGCGCGCGCCGTGGAGAGTTCCCAGTTGGTGGCGAACTTCGCCTTCAACTCCGGCAGCGTGATGGGCGAGTCGTCGGTGTGACCGGAGATCTGAATCTGGCGATCCTCCACGCCCTTCAAGATGGCCCCCAGGCGCATGAGCACCTCTTCACCGCGCGGCGAGACCTCGGCCTGGCCTGAATCGAAGAGCACCTTGTCCACCAGGTCGACCTGAATGCGGCCCTCGCTCTGCGAGAGCTTGACGTCGCCGCGTTTGATCTCCGCGGACATCTTGTCTTCGAGTGATTGGTAGGTCGCGGTGAGGCGGGCCAGCTCTTCTTCGCGCTGGGTCAGCGTGGTGGTCAGCTCGTTCGCTTTTCCTTCGAGCTCGGTCGCGCGGGCCGCCAGCGCGTCCCGTTCGCGGGTGAGGTCTGCGGCTTTGCCGTTGGCGAGCTCCAGGTCCTTCTGGCAGTCGGCCGTCTTCTTCGAAGCCGCTTCGATCGCGGCCACCGCGTCGGTCTTCGCCTGCTGAATTTCTTCCAGGCGCTGCATCGCCCACCACCCCGCGGCGATCGCCGCCGCGAGGGTCACGATCCACAGGAACCACGGCAGCTTGCTGCTCCCCTTCTGCTCGCTCACGTTCGGCCTCCCCTGAAAAAAGGTGACCGGACCATAGCGACGCAGCACTGGGAGTCGAACCCGACACCAGCAACCAAAGCCTACAAACGGCTCGGTTATCCGCCTTCGACGGGCAAGGTGAGTCCCGGCTGGGTGCCTTCGTCAGGCTCGGGCTCGAGCGACTTGCCGACCTGGAAGTACTGCCACAGCCGGTCGGCCAATTCCTGCTGGCGATCGACCAGCTCGGCGCGCGGGGTGGCGATGTCGAGCACGGCGTCAGCGAGCGCGAGCGCATCGCCGGCCTTCTCGGTCGCGAGGCGCACGAAGTCGTTGTGCGCATTCGATTCGAAGAGCCCACAGAAGAGCGCGAACGCCCAGGCGCGCTCGACGTCATCTCCCAAAGGCGCGGTCACCAACACCGTCTGCAACAACGTCGGTTCATCAGGCAGCTGCATGCGCCGAGACGAGTACCACAGTGCGGCGAGGCAGACCTATTTGACGACGCCTAGATCGACATACGCCTGGTTGACCATCACCACGTAGGGCCGCTGCTCGAAGGTGAGCCCGCCTTCACCGTCGTGCTCAATGATTTCCAGCTTGCCCATGCCCGCGCCCATCGGCCCGATGGAATAGTAGTGCGCCTGCAGGGTGTACGGCGCCGCGCGCTTTCCCTTCGGCAGGCGAATGGTGAAGCACTCCGGGCCGTAGCCGGTGGTGACGTCGGCGTAGAGCTCGCCGCCCGAAGGCAGCACCTTCGACGAGTAGAACGCGTGGCCGCCCTTGCCGTCGTAGATGTGGAAGTCGACGTCGTTGGCGTCGGTTTCCCAGTTGAGAACGAAGCGCACCGAGGGCTCGTTCTCGGTGACGCCGCCGATGGCCTTGAGCTTCTGGGCGATCTCCGCTTTGCGTTTCGGCTCGGCCTTGCTCCACGCGGCGGCGATGAGGCCCGCGTCTTCGCGCAGAATGCGATCGACCCCGAGGAAGCGGCCCGAGGGGTACTGCTGCTTCACCCCCACGCTGATGGCCTCGAAGGCCTTCTCGAACTTTCCAGCGCGCACCAGGGAGAACGCCAGCAGGCGGTGGCTGGCCGGGTGATCCGCGCGCTGCTCGGCGGCCTTCGCGAAGGAATCGGCGGCCAGCTCGAGACCACTGGCCAGGCGCTCGAGTCGAATGCCGGCGAAGCGGCGAAGGTCGGCGCGCGCGGGAAAGAGGTCGATGATGCTGCCGTAGGCGCGGGCGGCGGTGGTGAGATCTCCGGTCTTCTCGAGCGCCTCACCCAACGCGACCAGCGCGAGCAGATCGCCGGGCGCCTCTTCGTGCCAGCCCTGCGCGAGCGCCAGCGCTCTGGGCGCGTCGGTCTTGAGGCCGTCCATCACGTCCTTGAACTTGCCGGTGTACGGATCGGGGCCTTTCTCGGGCACGGCCACCGGCACCTGCGGAGTCTGTGGATCGGCCAGCGGGGTGGTGGCGGAAGGCCGTGCTTCCCTCTGGTCCGCCGAGACGCGGCTCGGGCTGGGGCGCGCGGTGACCACCGGAGAGGGCGGGGGACTGGGGCGGGGTGCATCAGGGGCCGCTTCAGCCATCGGGGGCGGCGGGGCTGCTTCTTCCTTCGCCTCTTCGGGGGCCCCATCCGCCATCATTGACTTGTCTGCCGACGCAGACTCGCGCTCGCTGGAGTCCATCTTCTTCTTCGACATCTTCCCTTCGTCGTTGGACCCCTTGGGTTTGGTCAGGGGCTGGGGCGGCGGCTTGAGCGCGACCGGCACCGAGTCGGCGCTGCGCTTCAGGCGCTGCACCTGCCCGTTTTCCACCGTGAGCACGTCGGCGAGCGCGCGGCGATCGATGTTGAAGCGCGCGTAGTCAGCCTCGGTCTCGAGCACCAGCAGCGCGGTGAGCGACGAGAGCACGCGGTTCTTCGTGCTGACCTCGACGATCTCCTTCTTGAGCTTGTCTTTCTGCGGAGCGCCGTCGGCTTGATCGAGCTGCGCCTGCAGCGAGTCGATGCGCGCCTTCGCCCACGCACGCTCGAGCAGCGGCCGTTCGATCGACGCGAGCTGGGACTCATCGACCGCGAGCGGCTTGCCGTCGATCGACACCTTGAACTTCGTGCCCGGCGCGAGCTGCGCGTAGACCAGCACCGCGTCGCCGGCCTGCACGCCCGCGAGCATCGTGGGCCAGACCGCGGTGGCCCCTTCCACCTTCACCGCCAGCTTCGACCTGGTGGCGAGCGTGAGGCGGCGCGCCAGCTCGACCGGAGCAAGGCCGCCATCGAGCACCGCGCCATCACGCGGCAGCGAGCCCGTGGTGAGCCGCGCCAGCGCCGCGTCGTCGCGCAGCCCGCCCACCGTGAGGGCGTCGAGGCGCTGCACCCCCGCGGCTTTTGCTTTCGACAGCTGAGCGGTGAGGTTCACCCCTTCGGTGACGCCCGCGGTGAAGACGCCGTCGGTGATCACCACCACGCGCGCGGTGGGCTTGCCCTGCAGGTACTGCAGCGCGAGCTCGAGGTTCGAGGCGCCCAGCGCCTTGCGGGAACGCAGCGTCTTGGCCTGGGCATCGCCGAAGCCCGAGGCCGTGCCGGAATAGATCGGGGCGACTTCTTGATCGAACGCCACCACGTTGACCTGCAGCGCCGGGTTCGTCTTCGCCAACGCGGCGAGCAGCTGCTGCACCAGCACCACCTGCTCCCGCCACCCGAGCGCCCGCGAGCCGCTGGAATCGACCAGCACCGTCAACGCGGTGATGGGGTCGGCGCCCGTGCTGTCGACCGGAACGAGCCGCGCCGCCACCAGGTCTCCTGAACGCACGCCCAGCTGATTGCGCCTGGGGCTCGCCACGAAGTCGGCGTTGGGCACGAAGCGCTTTTTGGTCAGCACGCCGTCACCCGTCACGCCGCTGGCTTTCACGTCGAGCTCGCCCACCTCGGGCAGGCCCTTGAGCGGGAGCACGTAGTCGGCGGTGCGGGCCACCAGCTCGTGCGAGTACGAGAGCAGCACTTCCTTCACCCCGCGGGCGGGAATGGGAAAGACCTTCGCGGTGAACTCGTTGCCGCCGCTCTGCTCGAGCAGCGCGGGGTCTTGCCGGCGGTGCAGGAAGTCTTCGTAGGCCCGGCGCGCGGCCTGGCGTTCCACCACTTCGCCTTCCTGCCAGCGGCCGTCGACCTTCATGGCAAACCGGCTGACCGTCGCCCCCGCGGGGAGCGTGACCTTGAACTGCCCTTCGATCACCCGATCGAGCGGGTTCTCAAACGAGAGCGTGAGCTCGGTGAACGCGAGGGGGTCCATCACCACCGCGCGCGCCTGCAGCTTCACCAGCTTGAGGCCGGTGCCGTCGGATGCGGTGAGGGAGACCGGCGCGTCCGCGGACGAGGAAGAACCGAACGACACCGATGACACCACGGCGAGCAGCAGCGGAAGTCTCATGGAGCACCCTTCGACACGCAGGCGGGGGAAAGAGGTCCCAACCTGAGCACCGGGGCGGGAGTGCACGCGAGCCGAAACGACGGTCGGGCGCGGGGGCTCGAGTGACCTTCAGCGCTGAGTCAGTGACGGGTGACAGGTGGCGGGTGTACGGATCAACCCGTGCGGGTCACCGCTGACCGTTTCACCGGGTGTCGGAATGCCTGCCGCAGTGCCTCGGCCCGCATAGGATTGGGGCTTCGTGAGCAGTCACCCCGTTTGTGCCAGCTGCAAAAAGTCGATCGCTCCAACGGCCAAGTTCTGTGACGGCTGCGGTCAAGCCGTCGTCGCGCCCAAGCTGATCTTTGGCGACTACGAGGCCACCGAGGTGATCGGCGAAGGCGGCATGGGCCGGGTGTACAAGGCGATTCAGCGACGGCTCAATCGCGCGGTGTGCATCAAGACGCTGCTGCCTCAGTTCGCCAGCGACCCCGAGACCTCGAAACGTTTCGCGAAGGAAGCGACCACCACCGCCGCGCTCTCGCACCCGAACATCGTGTCGATCTTCGACGTGGGCGAGACGCCCGCGGGCGTGGCGTACATGGTGATGGAGCTGATCGACGGCCGCCCGCTGCGTGCGGTCCTCCGCGATGAGGCGCCGCTGCAAGCGGGGCGCGCCGTGCAGTTGATGGACCAGGTGCTCTCGGCCCTGGCCGAGGCGCATACCCACGGCGTGGTGCACCGCGATCTCAAGCCCGCCAACGTGCTGGTGGTGGCTCAGCGCGATGGGACCGAGCTGTGCAAGCTGCTCGACTTCGGCATCGCGCGCGTCACCAGGGAGACTGACGAGCGCCTGACCCGCACCGGCATGATGGTCGGCACGCCCGGCTACATGGCCCCGGAGCAGATCGTCGGTGACGAGGTCGATCACCGCGCCGATCTCTACGCCGCGGGTGCGATTTTCTACGAGCTGTTGTCCGGAGCTCGCGTCTTCACCGCCGAAAACGACCTCGATCGTTTCAAGAAGGTGCTGATGGAAGACCCGCCCCCGCCCTCTTCGCGCACCAAGGCGTCGGTGCCGGCGGCGCTCGACGCCGTGTGTCTCAAGGCGCTGCGCCGCCCCGCGGCCGAGCGATACCAGAGCGCCGGTGAGTTCCGTGATGCGCTGGCGCAGGCCCTGCGTTCCCAGACGGCCAGCATCGGCTCCAACGCCTTTGGCGGGCAGATCGACCGTTCGCCCATCGCCACCCTGGTGGCGCCCGACGGCACCAGCGACACCAACAGCCGGGCCCTGCTCGCCGCGGCGCTGACGGCCAGCGACGAGTGGGAACGCTCGCGGCTGATAGACCCGCTCGAGCGGGTGCTGCGCGAGGCGCTGGCCGCGGGCGAGATCAAGGTCTTGCGCACCACCGTCACTGCTCTGCAGGAAGAGCTGAAGGCGAAGGGGCCCAGCGACAACCTCAAGATGCTCTTCAACGTCGTTCGCGACCTGCTCAACGAGCAGCTGTCCGTGTTGCTCGAGTGGCTCGGCGACGAGAAGCAGCGCCCCGCGGCGAAGTGGTTACTTCAGCTGCTCGGGCGTAACGCGCTCGACAGCTACCTCAAGCTGCTGCCCGCGCTCGGCCCCGAGATTCAACGCCACCTGATGGACGTGGTGCGGGCGATCGACCCTGACGCCAGCCTGATGGCCAACCAGGTGCGTAACCTCGAGCCCGGCGCCATCAAGGCGCTGTTGGTCGTCGCCCGCGCTTGGCCGGCTGATCAGTCGTTCGCCGTGTTCAACGCGGCGCTGCAGTCGGGCGATGCGGGAGCCCGCCTGGCGGCCCTGGAGTCACTGGACGAGGCGAACGCGTTTCGTTTCGGCCTGGTGGTGCGGCAGCGGCTGCACGACAGCTCCTCCCCGGTGCGCGTCGAGGCGATGCGGTGGGTGTTTCGCCTGGAAGACGAAGCGGCCGTGCCTGACCTCGCCAAGCTGCTCGAGCGCACCACGGTGCAGTTGCCCGAGCGGCGCTCGGCTTGGCGAACCTTGAGCCGGCTCAAGAGCGACGGCGCGATCAATCTGCTGGCGCTCATTCTCAACGCGGCCACCGAGCCTGATTTGGTCGCCGAGCTGGCGGTCCTGCTCGTGCGCACGGCCGAGCCGCACGCGATGGAAGTCGTTCGCGCGCAGCTGGCCGGCAGCAAGCAGCACCCCAAACGGCGCGCTGCGCTGGAAGCGGCTTTGCGCGGGGCCTGAGCAGGCTCTTCGAGTACGGACTGGATCCACTCACGGCGGCAGGACTACCCTTTGGGGTCCCATGCCCAAGATCGCTTCGACCCGCGCCAAGACCGTCGCTGCTCCCAAGAAGCCCGCTCCCAAGGCCAAGACGAAGACCGAAAAGAAGGTGACGCCGAAGAGCACCGGCTGGACTGCGAAGACCACCGGCGGCACCCGGCGCACCACCGCTGGCGGCCGCGGCAGTGACGTCTCGACCCGCGAGTCTCGTGAGCGGGTGGCCGATCTCTACGCAGGCGGCCGCGGCAGTGACACCTCGACGCGCGAGTCGCGTCACCGCGTCGCCGACCTGTACGCGGGCGGGAGCGGTAGCAGCGGCTCGAGCTCCAGCGGCGGCGGGCGCAACAGCTGACCCACAGCCAGAAACTGCGGGCTTTCGCCGCACGCATTCTTCCGCGCGTGGCGAGGCCCGGCGATGCAGTTGCGATCACCGGTTCAGTCGCGCGTGGCAATGCCCGCGCCGACTCGGACCTCGACCTCTGGGTCGTGGGTGCGCGCAGCGGGCGCTTCGTGCAGCGGATCTCGGGCGTGTCGGTGACGCTGCTCTGCCAGACCCCGGCGGAGGCGGAAGCTTTCGAGAACCTCTGCCTGTACGAAGTCGACGATCTCGTCGTGCTCGAAGATGCCTCGGGCGCGTTCGCCAGGGTGGCCGAGCGTTGGCGCAAGCAGCGGCGCCGGGCGCGCGCGGAGATCATCCGCTCCACCCAGGCGCAGGTGCGGTGGGAGCTCGAGCGGGCACGGCAGGGGAGCGCGATGCACCGTGCGGCTTTTCTGCGCTTCGCGTGTTGGCGGCTGATGTGCCTGCGGCTGTTCATCGATCGCGGTTGGCGAGTGCCGCGGTTGCACTTGCTCAGAGCCGAGTTGCCTTCGGCGCTGTGGCGTCAGCTCGAGGCGGCGCTCGGCCTTCCAGGTGCGGCCGCGTGCAGGCGGGCGGTGAGGTTGATGCCCGCGGCGCTGAAGGAAGTGAAGAGGCTGGCGGGCGACGACGGGTACGCGTTGCCAGAATCGATCGCCGAGAAGGCGAAGCTGGCTCCCGAAGAGGCGGCGTTCAGCGCGCGCAAGGAACTGGTCTACGAGCTGCTGCCGAGAGTTTTTCGCGAGTACGGCATCACCGACCTGCGCGGCGTGGAGTTGCTCGGTTCGGTCGCGCCCAGGTTGAAGGCCGCGTTCGGTGCGCTCGAACCGCGCGCGACGGACGCGATGGTGAAGCGACTGCGCGGTGATGTCGTGAAACTCGAAGCTTCGTTTCGGCCGTTGGTCCCGCGCTAGGCTCCGCCGCTCGTGGCATCGCTCTCGTGGTTTGACAGTCTCGAGCCGATCCTGCGTGCCTGGCTGCGCTCGAAGATGGAAGTGGTGACGCTCGAGTCCGGCCAGCAACTCTTCTGTGCGGGCGAACCGTCAGACTGCCTCTACCTCGTCACCCGAGGAGCGCTGGGCGCCTTTCCCCCCGGCGACGACACGCTGCTCATTGGCCAGGTCGTCGCGGGTGAAACGGTGGGCGAGCTCGGCCTCGTCACCCGGCGCCCGCGCACCGCCACCGTGCGCGCGCTGCGAGATTCGGCGCTGCTGCGGCTGACCCCGGAAGGCTTCGACGCGCTGTGCCGCACCCACCCCGAAGCGGTGCTCGAGCTCGCCCGCGTGGTGCTCGATCGCGCCCAGCGGCCGATTCACCAGCGCCTCGCCGCGCACCCCCGCACCATCGCCTTGTTGCCCCAGCGCGATGGGCTGCACCTCGACGTGTTCGCGCGCTGGCTGGCGGTTGCGCTCGGAGGCGACTCGAAGGTGGCGATCGTTCATCGCGCCGACGCGCCCACCGACGACGCCCTCGACGCCCTCGAACGTGAACGCGCCTTCGTCATCTACGTGGCCCAGCCCGAGGCCGACGCCTGGCGAAAACGCTGCCTGCGCCAGGCCGACGCGCTGGTGTTCGCCGTCGATGCCGCGGAGCCGTGTTCGTACTGGTGCGAGCTCGAGCGCGGCGTACACGCGCCGTTGCCGCGCCCCGAGCACCTGGTGGTGTTGCACGCGGGCGACGTTCCGCCCGGCACCGGCAAACCGTGGAAGGACAAGCGGCCGCAGGCGCAGCTGCATCACCTGCGCGGGGTGGAAGACGCGGGCCGCATCGCGCGGCTGATCAGCGGAGACCCCAAAGGCATCGTGCTCTCGGGCGGTGGCGCGCGCGGCTTCGCGCACCTCGGGGTGTTGCGCGCGCTCGAAGAGGCGAAGGTGCCCCTCGACGTGGTGGGCGGCGCCAGCATCGGCGCCATCATCGGCGCAGGTTACGCGGCCGGGTGGTCGCTCAGCGAGATGACCCAGGTGTACCGGGCCTCGTTCATCTCGGAAAATCCGCTCTCGGATTGGACCTTGCCCTTCGTCTCGCTGGTCGGCGGGCGCGCGGTGTCGCGCTTGCTCAAGGAAGCGTTCGGGCGCCGCGACATCGAAGACCTGGTGCGGCCGTACTTCTGCGTCTCGACCAATCTCACCGCGGGCCGCACCCTGGTGCATCGCAGCGGCCGGGTGTGGAAGTGGCTGCGCGCGTCGTCGGCGATTCCCGGCGTGTTGCCCCCGGTGTTCCAGGACGGGCAGGTGCTCGTCGATGGCGGGGTGATGAACAACCTGCCCGTCGACGTGATGCGCGACGGCCTGGTGGCCGACGTCATCGCGGTCGACATCGGGGCCGATGACGCGGTGCTCGCTCCGCCGAAGCTCGACGAGTTCGAGCTGCCCACCATCTGGCGCGTGATGTGGGACTGGCTGACCGGTGTTCGCCGGCCTTCGCTCGCGAAGCTGATGCTCGGCAGCGGCATGGTGAACTCGAGCGCCGCCACCTTCGCCGCGCGCGCGGCCTCCTCGCTCGTGTTGACACCTCCGGTTTCTGACATTGATCTCCTCGACTGGGAGTCGTTCGATGTAGCGGTCGAACGCGGTTACGAATCGACCTGCCGCGCTCTGGACGAGCAGCGAGGATCTGCATGAATCACGAACGAGTGGAGTTCGAGCAGGTCGCCGACGGGCTGCTCAAGGGCGCGCTGGAGGTGCACCTCGATGCGAAGCTGGTCGAGAAGCTGCGCGCCGCGGGCCTCGATCTCTCGAAGAAGTTCGCGCCCGCCTACCCCGCCGCCGAGTTCTACGTCTGGCTGCTGATCGCCGCGCGTCATCGATACCCTCAGCTCAGTGAAGCAGAGGCCTGCCGCGAGGTCGGGCGGCTGGCGGTGGTGGTCGGCATGAAGAGCACCTTCCTGGGCCGGGCCGCGCTCACCGCGATGAAGTTGCTCGGCGTGCGCCGCTCCCTCAAGCGCATCGGCTCGTCGTTCAAACACGGCAACAACTACATCGACGCGAAGGTGGTCGAGCTCGGCCCCACCTCGATGGAAATTCAGCTCGGGCCGCTGGTGGGTCCCGCCAGCTATTACGAAGGCGTGCTTGATGAAGGCCCCCGGCAGGTGGGCGCGCTCACCGTCTCGCTCTCGCGCCTGCGCACAGAAGGCGAACACATCACCTGGCGCGTCGACTGGACGGAGTAGCCGCTACGGCGCGTCGTCCAACAACCGGTGGGCAGAGCGCGCGTCGACCAGCTTGTTGTGGGTGTGCTGCGGCACCGGCTCGTACTGCGCCAGCTCGACGGTGAAGGTGCCGTGCCCGCCCGTGACCCCGCGCAAGGTTCCCGCGAAGTCACGCAGCTCTGCCAGGGGCGCGAGCGCGCGCACCACGCTCAGGCCACCGGGCAACGCCTCCATGCCCAGGATGCGGCCGCGAATGGCCTTCATCTCGGCGGTCACCGCGCCCATGAACTCTTCGGGTGAAGTCACCTCGAGGTTCACCACCGGCTCGAGCAACAGCGGCCGGGCACGGGGCAGGGCGTCACGCACCGCCCACTTCG
>JAYVNA010000133.1:0-2118 GCA_043758715.1 Archangium sp. | reverse complement strand
CTGATTCGAGCGCGCGCAGCAGCTTGGCCTGCAGCTCGAGCGGCAACTCGCCGATCTCGTCGAGGAAGATGGTGCCGCCGTCGGCCTCTTCGAAGGCGCCCTTGCGCGCGTTGAGCGCTCCGGTGAACGCGCCCTTCTCGTGGCCGAACAGCTCGCTCTCGATCAGCTCGCGCGAGATCGCCGCGCAGTTCACGGGGATGAAGGGGGCCGCCGAACGATTCGATTGCTGGTGAATCGCGCGGGCGACCAGTTCTTTGCCGGTGCCTGATTCACCGAAGACCGCCACCGCCGCGGTGGAAGGCGCGACCCGATCGATCAGGTCGACCAGCGACTTCATCGAGGGGTCGGTGCCGATGAGCCCGTAGGTCCCGGTGGGGCCCTTGGTGCCGCTCTGAATCGCGGGCTCGATCACCAGCTCGCCTTCGCCCACCCGCAGGGTGGTGAAGAACGGCACCTCCGCCTCGAAGAGCCGCACCTGCCCCAACCAGGTGCCGTTGGTCGATCGCTGGTCGCTGACCAGAAAGCGATTGTGCTGACGCGTCACCTTGAGGTGACGGCCTGACACGAAGCGTTGGTTCAGCACGAGGTCATTTCCGGCATCCTTGCCGGCGGTGAACGACTCGGTCTGCAGCTTGTGCGTAGTTTCCTGCGAACTGGTTCGCAGCCGCACCTGCGCGGGCATCACCGGCGCGTCGGTCGCCTCGGCGCGTTCCAGCAACTCGGTGCGCGGGCCCAGCTCGGTCGCGTCGCTGTCGGCCCCCGACGAAGTCTTGCGGAAGATCGCGCGCCACTGGCCCAGCGCGATGTCGCCGCCATCGGGCACCTCGCCGCCGCTCGACTTGTTCCCGGCCACCAACACGCCTTTGCCCGAGAGGTCCTGCAAGACGCAGCGGCCGTCTTCGAGATGGAGCGCCACATGCTGACGCGACACTTCGGGATCAGGGATCACGACGTCACAGCGCTCGCCACGCCCGAGCACCACCCGGTCATCACCCAACGTCAGCCGCAGGACTTCTTCTCCGCGGCGGAAGAACACGAGCTCAGCCATGGGCGGCGACCTACCATGGCCTCCACGGCCTCACCAAGGCCCACACTGCGCTCTTCCCGGCCTCCTGACCGATGGAGGTCCACCGGGGGAAAGCGGACACTCGGGGGCGTGATCCGCAGCCAGCCCCAGCCTCGTGAGTCGGGTCAGGCCGCGGTCGAGACCGCCCTCACGATGCCCCTGACGCTCTTCATGGTGCTCGGCACCTTGCAGCTCTTCATGCTGCTCCAGGGCCGGCTCTTCGCGGAACACGCGGCGTACTCGGCGGCGCGGGTGGGCGTGGTGCGCCACGGTGATTGCACCGCGATGACGCACGCCGCGATCGCCGCTTTGCTCCCCAGCTTCACCTCGTACCTGGGCGAGGCGACCGGGGGCTCGACTCCGGCCGAGAAGCTCGCCACCGCCTTCGCCCTGCGCACGCGCAACAAGCCCTTCGACAATCAATACGACCCGACCGCCGACGATCCGCACTCCGGCGCCGTGGTGTGGATCTTCAGGCCCTCGCCGAAAGTGAGTGAGGTGCGCGCCCGTTCAGAAGACGACTTCGACGATCCCGACACCGACGGGTACCGGCTCGAGCTCAAGGTCGTCTACTGGTACCCGCTGCGAATTCCGTTCGCGAACTGGGTGATGGCCACCATGTACCGCGCGTACTTTGGCCTGGGGGACTACAACAAAGTGAACCCGCTGATGCCCGCGCAGCAGGCGCGGTGGACGCAGTCGGGTGCGCGTTCGCTCGATGGCTTTCGCACCGAGTTCCTTCGTCGCTTCAACGCCAAGGAATACGTGTTCCCCGTGGTCGGCACCGCCGAGATGCGAATGATGACGCCTCCGCGCCGCGCCTTCTTCCGCCGGCAGAACTGCGAGCCGACGCCATGAGCGCGCTCCGGCGTCAGAGCTCCCGAGGCCAGAACCTGGTGTTGCTCGCGCTCACCATGCTCTTCCTCGCCTTGATGGTGACCATGACCATCGGCCTGGGGCTGCGCATTCGGCAGAAGCACGAGCTGCAGAACCTCGCCGATACCGCGGCGTATTCGAACGCGGTGATGACGGCCCGCACCTTCAACAACATG
>JAYVNA010000132.1:0-6783 GCA_043758715.1 Archangium sp. | reverse complement strand
CCCCCGATGCTCAACGACACCACGCGATCGAGCGGCGCGCGGGAGCAGTCGATGGTCATCGCCACTTCCTTCGAGACCTGCAGGAAGTGCTCGCGATGTTCGAACACTCGGCCGAGCGGCTCTTCGCCAGCCCAGCGCCCATCGTCTCGCCGGCGGGGTCGTTTCTGCAGGTCTCGAAGGAAGTGGCGATGACCATCGACTGCTCCCGCGCGCCGCTCGATCGCGTGGTGTCGTTGAGCATCGGGGGCGTGCCCATCGTGAAGCCAGGAAGGCCGATCGATCAGCGCAAGCTGCGCATCGCCACCTCGAGCTTCATCGTGGCGGGCGGCGACGGGTACACGATGTTCACGGGCAAGGGCACCGACCCGACGCGCAACCCGGCCAACGCGCAACGCTTCGGCGGCATCGACTCGAACATCGCCGCCGCCTACCTCAAGCAGAGCGCCTTCAACGCCACCGTGGAGGCGGGGTTCAAGGTCGAGCCCTCGCGCGTGGTGCTGATGAACTGCTCGGTGCCCACCCGGCCTTCGAACTGATCGAGAGCCCGTCGTTGACCTGGACCTCAAGCCTCCTTCAGGCGCTTGCTCCTGTTGAGCTGAACAATAAATACACGGCGAGACTGGGTAACGGCGCCGTCAGCTTTTGAGCTCTGGCTGCGATTGCGGTCGCCGGCGCGAAGTTTTCACCGGCACTTTGTCCGGCGAGCGCGACCCCCTTCGGGGCTGCAATGAGTGAGGCAACATTGGCGATCGCCCACTGGTATGAGGCGAGCGCGTCGTCGTGGTGCGCGGGCAACGCCACTTCAGGCGCCAACCGATAGTCGACGGAAACCACGATCGCCTCGGCTCCGTCGACAACCGCGTGCGCCGCCGTCGTAGACGTTTTTGTCAGCGAGCACCCAACCCCCGCCGTGGAAGTCCACGATCATGGGGAACGCGACGGTTTGTAGATCACTGGCAGCGCCCTGAGCACGGCCATCGGGCACCAGAAGCAACCGCCGTGCCCTGCTTTGGGGGGTCGCGGCAGGGTTCCGCTGATTGACCAGTGTATTGCCCATTGGGGGGGCAGGCGCCTGCGCGCAACTGCGAGTGCAGTTGTATCTCTATTTCTGTGCAGCCCAATCCCGGTCGGGCTGCGCCTGTCGGACGGGCGTGCATCAAGAAAGGCAATCATATGAGACAATTGAGAGTCGTAAATTCACTGGCCGCGTGCGCGATCATCGCGCTGGCCGGCAGCGCGCTGGCGTCAAGCCATCGCGAGGCGCCATTCATCACCAAGAACCCCAAGGTCGACGGCACTGACGTCTACTTTTTCAGGAGCTACGAGGCGGGCAGGAACTCGTTCGTCACCTTCATCGCCAATTACCTGCCTCTGCAGGAGCCCGGCGGCGGGCCCAACTTCTTCATGCTCGACCCAGAGGCGCTGTACGAGCTTCACCTGGACAACAACGGTGACGGCCGCGAAGACCTCACGTTTCAGTTCCGCTTCAAGAACGAACTCAACAACGACGGAGCGGGGATCGCGCTACCGATTGGGCCGAGCGACGGAGGGAGGAAGGAAGATGTATCGGTTGCGTTTGCCAACGTCGGCAACCCGGCCGATCGCAGCAAGCTGTCGGTGCTCGAGACGTATTCAGTGATGCTGGTGAGAGGGGACCGTCGCACCGGCACGGCTGAGCCGGTCCGCGCGGAGGACGGCAGCACCACGTTCATCAAGCCATTCGACTACGTGGGCCGGAAGTCTTTCGGCAACTCCGATGGCGGCGACGGCAACTACGAGGCGTACGCAAACGGGTTCATTCAAACGGTGAAGATCCCCGGGTGCTCGACGCCGGCGCGTATGTTCGTCGGTCAGCGCAAAGAGGGGTTCGCGGTCAACCTCGGGCCCATCTTCGACCTCGTCAACGCGCCAGCATCGGTCATCACCGATCCGGCGCAGCGGGGCGCGGTCCGCAACTCGCTGTACGACAAGAACGTCACGAGTCTCGCGCTCGAGCTGCCGATCTCCTGCATCACGTCGGGCAATCAAACAGTCGTCGGCGCCTGGACCACCGCCAGCGTTCGACAGGCACGGGTCATCAACCCTGAGCCGACCTACGAGCGGCCAACGCGGGAGGGTGGGGCGTGGGCACAGGTCTCGAGACTTGGAATGCCCCTGGTGAATGAAGTCGTGATCGGCATCAAAGACAAAGATCGCTTCAATTCTTCGCGCCCGAAAGATGACGCGCAGTTCCTTCCCTATGTCACCAACCCGACTCTGCCAGCGATCCTCGAGCTGCTCTTCGAGACACCTGCGCCGACACTCTTCCCTCGCAAGGACCTGGTCGCAGCGTTTCTCACGGGGATCCCCGGCGTGAACGAAAACGGGTCGACCTGTGAGTATCAGCGGCTCAACACCGCGCTGCCTGCGACGCCCAAGGGCCGACAGAACAACCTGGGGGCCGCCGCCTGCTTCGTCAACGGCGTGCTCACCCTGAGCAACCCTGGCTGCGACCCTGCCGGCTTCCCCAACGGGAGGCGCCCGGGGGATGACGTGGTCGACATCGAGCTGCGAGTGTCGATGGGCTACCTCCTTGGCAACAACGTCGATGCGCCGTCACGAAACATCCCGTTTCATGACGCAGTGCTGCAGTGCGAAAACCAGTTCGACGACGCGTTCCCGTACTTGAAGACGCCGCTTCCGGGCGCCAAGGGCGATGGGAGCTAGTCATGAAGACGCGACTGTTGAGCGCCCTGCTGGTGACACTCCTGGGGAGTCTGGGCTGCGCTCCCCCTGACGATGGAAGTTCCGGTGGCGGTGGCAGTGAGAGCACCAGCGAAAAGACGCGTCACACCAACTCCGGTGGGGGAGCGGCGGACGCGGGGGTTGAGATCACGGCCTTCGCGCGCGACCTGATTGTGAACCACACCGCCCACCACACCTTGCCCACCACCACGGAGGACAAGCATCTCATCGACGTCAGCCCGGTCAGCTTCGGCCCGGACTTCTTTCGTTGATGAGCTCGTTGCGCTCAGGCTGCGCCTTTCAGCGCAGCTCGAGCGCGACGGCGCAAATCGATCTTCAGCCCTGGAAATCAGCTCATGCGACTTTTACTGCTCGTCATCGCCGTCCTGTTCGCCTCGTGTTCGAAAACCCCGATGAAGCAAAGCGCTGCTCCCTCGATCGCGCCGACGGGTGCTTCGCTCACCGAACCTTTCTCTTCCACGGTCTCGCTTTTCGGGCGCCTTGCAAAAGAGGCCGAGACCAAAGATCAGGCCGAGCCTTCGACTTCAAAGGTGCTCGCCGCCTTGAGCACCGCTGGGCTGCCCATCGCCTCACAGCACCAACAATCTGCAGCGAGCCTGGGCGCCCGATTCTGCATCGGCCTGAGCACTGCCGAGCACGTGACGCTCGCCATCTGTGAATTTGGCAACCCACAGAGCGCCATGGCGGGCGCCGAGACCTCGCGCAAGGCGCTGCAGCAGATCGCTGGGCGCACCGTCGACGTGAGGGGCTCGACCATTCTCTCGGTCATCGACAGCCAGGCCAGTGCAGCCAGTGGCCTCGTCGCCCAGAAGGCGCGCGCCGCGTTCAACGCGCTGGGACCGTGAAACGAAACCGCCCCCCGAACCTTGAAGGCGCGGAGGGCGGCGACTGCAGCGCTGAGCTGAAAATCAGCCCTGCGAAGAGGAGTTGGCCGCGGCGTCGAGCACGTCGTTGGGCGAGGGCATGCGCTTGAGGTCAGCGCGCGCGATCTTCCACGCCTGCTGGACGATCCACGACAGTGAGCGGTCCTGGCGCCCGGACTCGTGCTCGATTTCCTTGAGCATCTCCTCAGGAAAGTAGAGGGACTGCTTGCGATGATCGGTGGTCGACATCAGCGCCGATCCTCTTTGGGATCCGGGGCGCCCGCGACGTCATTGACGGCGGGGAAAGACTTGATGCGCTCGCGGGCGATCTTCCACGCCTGCTGGACGACCCACGACAACGAACGGTCCTGCCGGTTCGCCTCTTCCTGGATCTCCTTGAGCATCTCCTCAGGGAAGTAGAGCGATTGCTTGCGCTTGTCGGTGCCTGACATGGGTAACATCTCCGCGGGAAGGGGAAGGAAACGAGCCGAGTTATCCGACACTCGGCCCTGAGAATCAACCATTTCCCCGGAAGTAGGGCGCGATCCCCACAGTCGCCGACACACGCTAAAAGCGCAGGTCCATGCGTTCCTTCCTGTTGATCGCGTTGTTCGGTGCCGTGGCGGGCTGCAAATGCGGCCCGACGGTCGCGAAAGTGAACCCTTCGCTGGGGGTCTCGCCGGCGGGGCTCGACTTCGGTCAGGTGAAGGTCGGCCAGTCGAAGCAGCTGACCGTTCGGCTGGAGTCGCAGACGCGCACCGCCGTCGTGTTCTCATCGATCGCTGTCGAAGGCACGGGCGCCGGGGCCTACCGGCTCGGCACGTCGCCCATGCAGCTCGACCCGCTGGGCAACGCGACGATGACCGTCACCTTCACGCCTCCAGCGGTGGCCGCCTTCACCGCGAGCCTGGTGATCAAGAGCAACGATGCCGATCGGCCCTCGACCCGCATCGCGCTCGCAGGTGAAGGGGCGTTGCCCAAACTCGAGCTGACCCCCGATTGCCAGGCCTCGCGCGGCTGCACCGCAACAGTGGTGGTCGACCCGCCCTCGATCGATTTCGGCATGGAGCCGCTGGTGCGCCTGATGCCGATCGACCCCACCAAGCTGCCCACCCTCGTGGTGGTGAACGCGGGCTCGGTGCCGCTCATCGTCACCGGCGCCGCGTTCGGTGGCGTGGACGCCGCGGCCTTCAGCGTGGCGGGCAACCTTCCGTTCCCTGATGGCGGCGTCACGCTCGAGCCCAGCGCAGGCTTCAACCTTCCCATTCGTTTCGTCCCCACCAGCGAACAGCAGGCGAGTTACGCGGGCTCGCTGACCATCACCTCGGATGATCCCGACCAGCCGTCGATCACCGTGCCGCTCACGGGCACGCTGCGTCCGAACCTGCCCCCGGTGGTGTGCGCGAACCTGGTGCGGGTGGTGCCGCAGTTGGTGGGTGATGCCCCGCGCGACTACGCCTCTTCGACGTTCTGGGCGCCGCTGCTCATCCCGCCCGCGGGCGGCTACGACTTCACCGTCAACCGCGACGTGCGGCCCGATGAGCTGGCGGTCTTCTCGGCCACTTCCGATTCCGCGGACGCCACCAGGTGCTCCACCGACCCCGAAGATGGACGCACCGGGCTGACCTATCGCTGGCGGCTCACCGCGGCTCCGCAAGGCGTGCAGAACCTCGCGCTCTCGGGCGCCACCACCGCGCAGGTGCAGCTGCGACCGATCGCCACCGGCCAGTACACGCTTGAGCTCACCGTCACCGATTCGCGGCAGAGCTCGACGGTGGTGACCATGCGCTTCGCCGTCGCCATCAAGCAGGACCTGGTGGCTCAGCTCGAGTGGGAAGGGTTCGCGGGCGTCGACCTCGACGTTCACCTCGTGCGGCCCTCCGCGGTCGATGGCGGCGATCCGTTCAGCGGCGCGTACGCGTTCTTCAACGCCGGCGCCTCGGGCAAGACCTCGGGCGACCTGAACGGCTACGCCAAGCGCACCAAGGACAACAACGCCGGGGCGGGCTTCGACTTCGACTGGGGAATCCCCGGCGACACCGACAACCCCACGCTCAACCTCGACGATCGCGGGGCGGGGCAGCTGATCGAAAACGTCTCGCTCAACTACCCCGAGAACGATCCGCTCTGCGCCACCACGGCCTGCACCTACCGGGTGATGGTGCACTACTTCGAAGATCTGCGAACGCCGATGAGCCCTCCGGCCTGCAACGTCGATGGGGGTGTGGGCTGCCTCGACGGTGAAGCGTGCAGCTGCGCGGCGAACTTTCGGTGCGTGGCCGAGTCAGCGCCCGCGGCCGGCCCGGCGGTGGGCAACGGCAAGTGCTACCCGGCGCCCAGGCCGGTGCTCCGCCTGTTCTTCAAGGGCAGTCCCACGCCGGCCAACGTGATTCCGCTCGAGGGCTTGATGCCCGCCGACGAGGTGCTGCTCGGCGCGCCCTGCAAGCTGTGGCACGTGGCGGACATCGCCTGGCCTCCGGTGACGGCGATCGGCTCGTTGCCCGATGGCGGCACCCCGCCCGCGGTGGTGACCGTGATCGGGGCCGACGGCACGGGCCGCGTCACCACCCCTTCCATCGCCAGGTTCGGGGTTCGCGCGGTCGGTGGCAGTCTGCGATGCGAGCCCGACACCACGCAAAACGCAGTGCAGTGGTACTCGCGTCAGCCGTAGTTCTGAACCTGAGCAGCGCCGAGGCGATGCGACCAGAAACACGGAAAAAAACGGGCGCTCCATTTGAACTGATGGAGCGCCCTAAAAGAGGGAGGGGTCGGCGAACCGACCCCATCCCGTGAACCCTGGAGGGGAGGGGGGGACCCCAGGGTCCAACTCTTAACTTGTGCACTTCCGAACGCTGCGAGGTCAGCTGCATTCCACGGACCGTCCGGAAAACCTGAAACATCATAAAGGCCACCGAAGCCCCGGGCAACTCGCCGTCAAGTGAAAACAGAACAGGCGTAAGCGCATGAAACCCGAAGACATTCAGGTGGTTGAAGAGGGGCTTCGCCGATCTTTTCGGCGTCTCTCCCCAATCAGCGGGTCCGTTCTCCTGGCCGTTTCGGGAGGAGCGGACAGCATGACGCTGCTGTCGGGGGCGGCGCGGCTGGCGGGTCGGGTAGGCCTCACCTTCGAAGCGGCGACCGTCGATCACCACCTGCGAGCGGAATCGCGCTCCGA
>JAYVNA010000131.1:0-2127 GCA_043758715.1 Archangium sp. | reverse complement strand
CGTTGCTCGGCAGCGCGGAGCGATCGATGAAGTGCGCCGGGTTCCACAGCTCGGAGCGGATCAACGCCTTCGAGCACTGCGTGTACGCCTCGTCGATCGCCACCCGGATGCCCAGCTTCGGCACTTTCCCCTCGAGGGCGGAGGGCGCCAGCAGCGTCTGATCAGTCGTCAAGGTGGCACGCCCGTTCACCCGAAACGAATCACCCACGCCGGGGATGAGGAAGAGCAGCCCCACCTTCGGGTTCGACAGGATGTTGCGCAACGAGTCGGCGAGCTTGTTGCCGGGCCGCTCGGGAAGCAGCAGCGTGAGCTCGTCGAGCACGCGCACGAACCCGGCCGGATCTCCGCGCGGGCTGACGTCGCAGCTGCCGTCGGCATGCGAGGTCGAAAGACACACGAACGGCGAGCGCTCGATGAACTGCCGGGTGAGCGCGTTGAGCCGCGTCGTGACTTTGGCCTTCACCAGCTCCGTGGGCTCGCCCAACAGCGCGCGCAGCTCGGCTTCGGTGGTGATCAGACTCACGGCTTGACGGGCAACCCGGTTGGGTACTTGCCGGTGAAGCAGGCGGAGCAGAACGACTTGCCGCTCGCGTCGCCCGCCGCGCGCATCAGCCCCTCGTGCGTGAGGTAGCTCAGCGAATCAGCGGTGACGTAGCGGGCGATCTCCTCGGTGGAATGCGAGGCGGCGATCAGCTCCTGCCGGCTGGGGGTGTCGATGCCGTAGAAGCAGGGCCAGGCGGTCGGCGGGCTGCTGATGCGCAGGTGAACTTCCTTGGCGCCGGCGGACTGCAACATCTTGACGATCTTCCGCGAGGTGGTGCCGCGCACGATGGAGTCGTCGACCACCACCACCCGCTTCCCCTCGAGCGTGCTGCGCACCGGCGCCAGCTTCAGCTTGACCCCGAAGTGGCGAATCGACTGCTGCGGCTCGATGAAGGTGCGGCCCACGTAGTGACTGCGAATGAGGCCGATGTCGTAGGGAATGCCCGATTCCTGCGCGTAGCCCAGCGCCGCCGGCACTCCGCTGTCGGGGACGGCGATCACCACGTCGGCCTTGACCGGCTGCTCGCGCGCCAGCTGCTGGCCCAGGCGCTTGCGCACCGAGAACACCGAGTCACCGAAGAGCTTGGAGTCGGGCCGCGCGAAGTAGACGTACTCGAACACGCAGCGCTTGGGCTCGCGCTTCTCGAAGGGGAAGCTCGACTTGAGGCCGTCTTCGTCGATCACCAGCAGCTCGCCGGGCTCGATCTCGCGCAGCAGCTCAGCCTCGATGAGGTCGAGCGCGGTGGTCTCACTGGCGATCACGTACGCGTTCTTCACCCGCCCCAGCACCAGCGGGCGGAAGCCGTTGGGGTCGCGCACCGCCACCAGCTTCTTCTCGGTGAGGAACACCATCGAGTACGCGCCATCGAGCCGCCGCAAACCGTCGACCACCCGGGCCTCGAAGACCCCGGCGCGGCTGCGCGCGATGTAGTGGATGACGTTCTCGGTGTCGGAGTCGCTCTGGAAGATGGCGCCCGCGTCCTCCAGTTCCCTGCGCGCTTCATCGGCGTTCACGAAGTTGCCGTTGTGCGCGACCGCCAGCTGCCCGCCGCCGAAGCTCACCTGGTAGGGCTGGGCGTTGCGCACGTGGCTGCCGCCCGCCGTGGAGTACCGCACGTGCCCGATGGCGGCCTTGCCCGGGAGCTCATTCAAGATGGGCTCGGTGAAGACGTCGGCGACCAGGCCCATGTCGCGGTACGTCTTCAGCTTCACCCCGTCGCTGGCGGTAATGCCGGCCGATTCCTGGCCCCGGTGCTGGAGCGCATGAAGGCCAAGGTAGGTCAGGTGAGCCGCCTCCTCGTGGCCGAAGATGCCGAAAACACCGCACATGGGAAGCTCCGGGGGTGACGCGAAAGTGAAAACCGCGTTGGGACCTGTCCTGTAACTGATGTGCTCCGCCATGTCCTTCGCTGGTGTCCTGAACAGGTAGGCTGGTGTAGGAGGCCGCTTCTCGGAAGAAAGGCTGCACACGCCGATGGGGCCTGGGGTTCACAGCAACGAACGGGTTTCCACCCTGTACCGAAAGTTCGGTACGGCGATCTACTCGCGCTGTCGTCGTCTGCTGAAGGACGACGCCCTCGCGGA
>JAYVNA010000130.1:0-6808 GCA_043758715.1 Archangium sp. | reverse complement strand
CTTTTTGCAGTTGCCGAAGAACTCGAGATCCACCCAGTCCTCGACGCCGCACACGAAGCCACAGATCGCGATGACGAGAATCTCGTTCAACGAGTGCAACCGGGTTCGCGCCACCCGCGGCTCTTTGAGCGTCTCGAACTCCACCAGCAACGGCTTCGCGGTGACGCGGGGTTCTTTCATCCCGGTGGAAGATCACACCCAACGGCGCGTTCGCAATCACCCAGGCTTCAGGGCCGCGCAAGTGATCGATCTTGCTCGACCTTCAGAAATTTAGATGCGATCGCCCTGCCCGCATCAAGGCCAGCCTCGCTCACTTGTCAGTCCCGCATGCGACATCAAGCGCGGGGGTGTTCGCATGGTGACTTTGTTGATGATCGAGCAGGTCCTGGAGACGGTCAGTCGTTCCATCTCCACGGTGAAGAGCGTCATCGGTATCCGAGGTCAGGCGTGGCCACTGCTCGCCTGGCTCGGCCAGCGTGATTTCTGCACCGGCGCTGAACTCAAGCACCTCACGGGGCGCCGCCCACAGGAGGTCCATCGTTCACTGCACTCACTTCTGAAGCAGGGCCTCGTGCACAAGAGCGGTCACAGGGACGAAGGAAACGTTACCTGGTGGCTCAGCGAGACAGGCCACATGGTCGTCCGGGATCTCAATCGCGCCGCGCGTCCACTCGACGACCTGATCGCGCGCGAGTTCGGAGCCACGCTCCCGCGCTTCACCTCAGAGCTCGAGCGGCTGCGTGACGCGCTTCAATTCGGCCGCATCACGAACAAGCTCAGCTCCCCGCTCTCGATCCCGCCCGCCAAACTCAAACCGCCACGAGACTTGTAACCCGACCCGAATTGCACCGACCATCCGCTCATGAACCTCTGCTCTGCGCTGCTTCTGGCCTGCGCCCTCGCATTTCCCGCCCTCGCTGCTGACCTCGACGCTGGTGTTCCTCCGGGTCACGGCCTCGAGGTCACCGGCATGGACAAGGCCGTCAAGCCCGGTGACGACTTCTTCCGCTACGCCAACGGCAGCTGGGAAAAGTCGACCGAGATCCCCGCCGACAAGTCGCGCTGGGGAATCTTCTCCGTGCTCGCTGAAGACACCCTGACGCGCACCCGCAAGATCCTCGAGGAGAGCGCCACTGCGCCCGCCGGTTCCGATACCCGCAAGGCCGCCGACTACTACGCCGCCTTCCTCGACGAGGCCGCGATCGAAGCGAAGGGTCTGACGCCCGTGAAGGCCCCGCTCGCCCGCATCGCCTCGATCAAGGACAAGAAGGCCTTCGCGAAGGCGCTCGGTGAAGATCTCCGCACCGACGTCGACCCGCTCAACATGACCAACCTCGTCACCACGCGGCTCTTCGGCGCGTGGATCTCGGCCAACTTCAACGCGCCCACCGAGTACGTGCCCTACCTGCTGCAGGGCGGCCTCGGTCTGCCCGATCGTGACTACTACCTCGACGAATCACCGCGCATGGCCGAGTTCCGCACGAAGTATCAGGAGCACATCGCGGCCGTCTTCAAGCTCGCCGGCATCGAAGGCGGCGAGGAGAAGGCCGCCCGCGTGATGGCGCTCGAGAAGAAGCTCGCGCAGGTGCATGCGCGCCGGGAAGACTCCGGAGAGGTGCTCAAGGCGAACAACCCCTGGAAGCGCGCTGACTTCACCAAGAAGGCGCCGGGCCTCGACTGGAACACCTTCTTCACCGCCGCCGGGCTGGGCAAGGCCACCACCATCGTCGTCTGGCAGCCCCAGGCCATCACCGGCCTGTCCGCGGCCGTCGCCAGCGAGCCGCTCGATACCTGGAAGGAATGGCTCACCTTCCACACCATCAACCGCGCGGCCCCGTACCTCACCAGGGCCTTCGTCGACGAGCGCTTCGACTTCTACGGAAAGACCCTCAGCGGCACGCCGCAGCTCTCTGATCGCTGGAAGCGCGCTGTCAACAATACCAACTTCGCCCTGGCTGACGCGGTCGGCGCGGAGTGGGTGAAGCGCTACTTCTCTCCCGAAGCCAAAGCGCAGATTCAGGCGCTGGTGAAGAGCGTGGTCACGGCCTTCGGGGCCCGCATCGACGCCCTCGATTGGATGGCGCCCGCCACCAGGGCGAAGGCGAAGGAAAAGCTCGGCACCCTGTACGTGGGCGTCGGCTACCCGGACAAGTTCATCGACTACAAGAAGCTCGAGGTGGTGGCTGGCGACGCCTACGGCAACGCGCAGCGCGCCGAGCTGTTCGAGTACCAGCGCGATCTCGGCAGGCTCGGCAGGAAGGTCGACATCTCGGAGTGGTGCCTCGCGCCGCAGACGGTCAACGCGGTGAACCTGCCGATTCAGAACGCCCTCAACTTCCCCGCCGCCATCCTGCAGCCGCCGTTCTTCGACCCGCTCGCCACCCCGGCGATGAACTTCGGCGGCATCGGCGCCACCATCGGTCACGAGATCAGCCACAGCTTCGACGACCAGGGCGCGATGTTCGATGCGCAGGGCAAGCTGTCGAACTGGTGGACCAAGGAAGACCTCGAGCACTTCCAGGCCTCGGGCACGCAGCTGGCCGAGCAGTACAGCGCGTACAAGCCGTTTCCCGACCTGAACCTCAACGGCAAGCTCACCCTGGGTGAGAACCTCGCCGACCTCGCCGGGCTCTCCGCCGCGCACGAAGGGTGGGTCGCTTCACTGGGTGGCAAGCCGGCCCCGATGGCACAGGGCCTCACCGGCGAGCAGCAGTTCTTCCTCGCGTTCGGTCAGAGCTGGCGCTTCAAGGCGCGCGAAAAGGCGCTCCGGCAGCAGGTGATCGTCGATGGCCACGCCCCCGAAGAATACCGGGCCGACACCGTGCGCAACCTCGACGCCTGGTACGCCGCGTTCGAGGTGAAGCCGGGGCAGAAGCTGTTCCTCGCCCCCAAGGATCGCGTTCACGTCTGGTAGGTCAGTGGGCTGCCCGCAGACTTTCTCATCAGCGCCGAGGGCAAGGTTCTGGCGTCGCACTACGGCACGCACGCCGACGACTCGTGGAGCGTCGCGCAGGTATTGGCCCTTCGCCCGGCGGCGCAGGGAGAGCGGCGCTGAGCCGTCAGGGCACCAGGTGTGCCTCGCGCAGCCAGGCCTCGAGGCGCATCGCGTCGGTCGCCGCGTAGGCATCTGACTTGGCGAGGCCCAGTGCTTCGTTCGCGAGCGCCACCAACTTTGTGCGCGCCTTCGTGTTGCCCTGCCATTGGCCGTCGGCCCGCGCCAGATAGACCCGGGCGAGTGCGAGCACGACCGGTCGCTTCCGCCCGGCTTCTTCGGCGGCCAAACCCTGCTGCAGAAGAGTCGTGCCCCCTTTCGCGTCGCCGGCGACCACATGCGCCAGGCCGGCTGTCAGAAGCTGGTTCTCGCGGGAATACGTCTGCGAGTTCCCCAGGGCCACGGCGCGATCGAGCGCGCGCACGGCTTCGCTCGTACGCCCCTGGCTCAACAGCAAGTCGCCCCAGTTCGAGAGCACCGCGACCAGCCTGTCCTTGCTCTGATCGCCCTTCTCGAGGGCCGCGACCACCTTCGCCATGATTTCTTCCGCCTCGGCGATGCGGTTGTCTTGAGCCAGCGCAAAGCAGAGGTCGATCCTGATGTTCACCAGGTCTGGGTGCTCGTCACCCAGCAGAAGCTTCAGCTGGTCGATGGCCGCCTCGAGTACGGGGATCGCCGCGGCCGGGTTGTGGGCCTCCAGTGAGGTGGCTCCCTCAAACCAGCGAATCTCGATGCACTGCTGGCAGGGGTCGCTGTGCGCGCCGCGAAAGAGCGCATAGGCCTGCTCGTATTCGCTGAGTGCGGCCGCGTAGTCACCCGTTGCTCGAGACAAGGCAGCCGTTCGACGGTGCAGCTCGCCCTGAAGGTCTGCGGCCCAGCCGAAGCGTTTCAACGTCGCGGCCGCGTCGGCGAGCAGTTCCCTTCCTTCGGCGGTGCGCCCCAACTTCCAACCCACGATCGAGCCGTCGAACATCAGTGCCCGCGCGCGCAGCACGTCGTGGCGAGCCGCGTCTGCCGCGCGCACCGCCTGCCGCAGGAGTTGGTGGGCCGCCTCGAACTGCAGAGAGGCAAAGTTGCCCTGCCCCATCAGGTACAACGCCTCGGCTTCGCCTGCGGTGAAGTTCGCGGTGCGCGCCAGCCCCAGCGCCTCGGTCGCGCGCTCGAGCGCATCGCGACTCTTTCGTGCGTCGAGCAGCGCCTGCGTCTCTGAGAGCAAGCGCAAGACGCGATCAGAAGGGCCATCACCCTGGCGATCGGGTCGCAGCGCACCGACGCCCGGGTTCGCCTCTGAGCAGGCCGCGCGATCACGCATGGCCAACGCGGCGCGCGCGGCGTTGTCGACCACCTGGTCGTCAGCCGTCCGAAAGACATCGACCAGCGCGCGCGCGTCGCCCAGCTGGCGCTCGAGGCACGCCTCGGTGAGCTCGGCTGCTGCTCCGACCGCCCCTCCGGCCAGGCGCTCGAGACACTCGCGTTGGTTTTCGGCCAACCAGGACCTCGCGAACTCGTCGAGCGTGCCCTCGACGGTCTTCCAGACCGGACCTGCAGAGGGGCGCCCGCTCGTCGCGAAGACCAGTCGAACTTGTTCTCGGCTGGCCTGGTCCCAGACGCCCGCGAGCCTGCCTTCCTGGTCGGCGCACCGGGCCCGTTGCCGATCGCGGTATTGCTGGGCACCGCCGACGGCCAGGAGCGTGACGACGACGGCCAACGCAACCCGCCTGAGCCGGGTCGGCCTGCGGACGGCCTCCAGCTCGTCGAGCAAGGCCCTCATGGTGGGCCAACGTGCCTCGGGGTCGACCTGCAGGCCTCTGCGGAGCGCCTGCTCGAGCCGCCGCGGGAAAGACGCGGCCAGCTTCTTCACTGCGCCCGAGCACACCTGGTGTCTCAACTTCTGAAGCGTGTCGCCATCGAAGGGCCGCGCCCCCGAGAGCGCTTCGAAGAGCGCGACGCAAAACGCGAACTGGTCGCTGCGCGCGTCGCTCACCCGGCCGAGGAATTGCTCGGGGGACATGTAGGCCGGGGTCCCCATCAAGGCGCCGTCGAAGGTCACCATCGGGGAGGCGCCCGGTTCGTGGCCGCTCGGGGCGGAAACGACCGCGCCATCGAGGCGCGCGATACCGAAGTCTGACACGCGAGCCCGCCCGTCTTCGCCCACCAGCACGTTGTCTGGCTTGAAATCCCGATGCACGACGCCTGCCTCGTGCGCCGCCCAGAGCCCTGCGCCCGCGCCCCGGTAGATGTCGACGACGTCGCGCCAGGGGCGGGCGCGCTGCCAATCGGTGAGCGTCGTGCCGCGCACGATCTCCATCACCAGATAGACCCGCGCCTCGTGCACGCCGAAGTCATGAACGACCACCACGTTGGGGTGGCTGATGCGCGCCAACGCCTTTGCCTCGCGCAGCATGCGCTCGCTCAGTTCGTTGACCCCAGGACCCTCGGCTTGCCGAATGAACTTGAGCGCGACCTTTCGGTCGAGCTGGCGGTCGTACGCCTCGTACACCACGCCCATCGCTCCACCGCCGAGCTGCTCCATCAACACGTAGCGGTCGCCGATGAGCTCTGGTTTGGCGTGCGACTTCAGCGTCTCTTCGAGGGATGGCTGAGTCGACATTCCAGCCCTCAAGATGTCATTCCCTGTCACTGAAAAACAGGCTCACCACGCGCAGCGGTCGAGCCGTTCTCGGGTGGCTATTTCTCGATGATGAACTCGACCCGCCGGTTGTTGGCGCGCCCCGCCTCAGTCTTGTTGCTGTCAGCCGGACGATCGGGCCCGAACCCCTGCGCATTGAGCCGCGAGGGGTCGACGCCCTGGTGCTCGAGGTACGCCTGCACCGACTTCGCGCGAGACAGCGACAACTTGCGGTTCAACTTCGCGCTGCCTTGATCGTCGGTGTGGCCTTCGATGGTGATGCTGGCGAGCTCCGGGTGGGCGCGGAGCACCTGCGCCACCTGGTTCAGCAGCGGGAATGACACCGGCAGAATCGTCGCCTTCGCGGTGGCGAAGTACACCTTGTCGGAAATGACCAGCTTGTCCGAGGTGATGATCACCAGCTGGCGATCTTCCTCGGGGCAGCCCTGGTTCTCCGGCAGGCCCTTCACGTCGGGGCAGTTGTCGCGCGCGTCTTCGACCGTATCGGCGTCGCGATCCTTGAGCGGGCAACCCTTGCGCTCTTTGGGCCCGGGCTCCGTGGGGCAGGCGTCGACTTCGTCTTCCACCCCGTCGAGGTCGCCGTCTTTGATCGGGCACCCGTCGTGGTCCTTGGGGCCCGGTACCGTCGGGCACTTGTCCTGAAGATCAGGCGTGCCGTCGTTGTCGTTGTCCTTGATGCGAATCGGGCAGCCATTGTTCGAGCGCGGGCCGGGCTCGATCGGGCACTTGTCCTCGGCGTCGAGCACGCGATCCCGATCGTTGTCGGGGTCGATGCACCCGTCGTCGTCTTCGAACTGATCCTTGTCTTCCGGTTCCAGAGGGCAGCGATCGATTCGGTTCTTGAGGCCGTCCTTGTCGTCATCGAGCTCCGGGCATTCGGTCGGCGCGTGCGTGGAGCCGGGGTCGCAGCGATCGGCCTGCGGCTTGATGCCTACGCCCGCGAACACCCGGAAGGTCGGGGTGCCGGGCAGGCTGCCGAAGCCGGGGCCGCCGAGCGCGAACAATTCGATGGGGCCGATCGGTACTCGCACGCCGCCGAGCAATTCGAAGCCCGGGGGCGCCGCGCCTTCGAGCGGAATGAGGGTGTGGAACGAGCCTTCGAACCGCGCTCCATCACCCGTGCTCGAGACGAGCGCGCGCAGGCCCAGCTGCGAGCCGACGGTGTC
>JAYVNA010000129.1:0-2138 GCA_043758715.1 Archangium sp. | reverse complement strand
TGTTCACCTTCCACGCCGCTTCCGCGCTGGCGGTGGTGTGGTCGGTCTGGAAGTTGTGGTTCACGCCGGCCGACAGGGTGAGGTTGTCGTTGGGGCGGTAGACGACGCTGCCGCCGACCGATTCCATGCCGCTGCGATTGGCGGTGGCGTAGGCGGAGAGGTTCAGGTTCGGGCGGTTGAGATCGTACTGAAGGCGCGCGTTGTCGAAGCCGGTGACGGAGTTCGCGGTGACCGAGCCCGTGAGGCGGCCCGCCTCGCCCATGTCGATCTTCCCGGTGACGGTGCCGGTCGCCTTGAAGTTCTTGAAGTGCGCGTCCCAGTTGGCGCCGAGCTTCACCTCGAGCTTGTCGTCGAAGAACTTCTGCTTCACCTCGGGCTTGATGCCGAGGCTCGCGAGCTTGGCGCTGCCGCCGGACCACGCGACCACGCCCGCCGCTGCCGCGAGACCGGCGGCCAACGAGTAGTACGCGGTGGGGGAGGACTCCTTGAGGTCCTTGATCAGGTCCTTGGCGATGTCGCCGCCGATGTTGCCGAGATCGCCGAGCTTGGTGCTGGCGATGTCGCGGGTATCGATGCCGGCGGCCTGGAGCTTGGCCTGAATGCCGGCCGCGAGCTCGGGGCTGAGCGCGCCGATGGGAACGCTCTTGAGGAAGTCGGTCGACGCGTTCTTGAGCTCGGTCTGCTGCTGCGGGGTGAGGGCGTCGCCTTCACGCACCGGCGTCTTGCCGCGGGCCATGCTCATGGCGTCGTGGCCCAGCGTGGTCTCGACCCGCGTGGTGTACGTGCTCAAGGCCGCCTCGAGCTGCGCGCGCACGGGGTTGGGCATCGACGCGCGCATGTCGGCGTTGCTCACCACCTGCTTGGGCAACGAGAGATCGAGGGTGCGATTCGGGTTCGCGCCGGGCGCCCAGCCATTGTTCTGCGCGGGCGCCTGCGGGGCGACCGGAGCATCGGGCTTCGGGGTGGGACCGACGACACGAGGAGCTGATGGACTTCCAATCCCGTTCACAGGCATATGGTTACGACCTTAACCCCGAACACCCCGGAGCTGCGCAATGGCTACTCTTCTCGTCGTCGATTTGGCCGCTCTCCTGGATAGCAGCAAGGTGGGGGCCGAGGCCGCCAAGGGGCTCGAAAAGACCTGGAACGACGCGAAAAAGCTGCCCGATGATCAGCGCGCGGAGCTGCTCGCGAAGCTTCAGGGGCAGCGAGATGCGCTGCGTGAAGCGCTGTTCGCGAGGGCGCGGCCTATCGTGGCTGAGCTGGCGAAGGAGAAGAAGGCCGACGCGGTGCTCGATAAGTCGGCCGTGCTCTGGGGCAAGGCGGACGACATCACCAAGGCGTTGATCAAGAAGGTCGACGCCGGCGGCCCGCTGAAGCTCTGAGTCTCAACTGTCCCGACGGTCCCCCTCTCCCCGAGGGGCAGAGGGTCGGGGAGAGGGCCAAATTTACCGTTGTCGCACGAGCCCCTGCTGAGCTGTCGAAGCCACCAGCTTCCCGTCACGCGAATACACGCGGCCGAGCACCAGCCCCCGTGCTCCCGACGCGCGAGGGCTTTCCATCACATGCAGCAGCCACTCATCAGCGCGAAACGGTGCATGAAACCACACCGCGTGATCAACGCTCGCGACCTGCATGCCCGGCGTCAGCCACGTCACCCCGTGCGGCTTGAGCGCCGTGGTGATGAACGAAAAATCTGACGCATACGCGAGCAACGCCTGGTGCAGCGCGGGAGTCTCCGGCAGCGCATGCGTCGCCTTGAGCCACACGTATCGCTCGGGCGGGTGCTTGCCGTTCAAGAAGACATCAGGCTCACCCACCGTGCGGATCTCGATCGGCCGTACGCCCAACGCCCGCTCGCGCATGAACGCGGGCAGCTTGTCGCCGTGCGCCGCGAGCCGCTCCTGATCCGTCGGCACCTGCTCGGGCGGCGGCACGTTGGGCATGTCGGTCTGGTGATCGAACCCCGGCTCGATCTTCTGAAAGCTGGCCGACATGTCGAAGATGGGATGCCCGTGCTGAATGGCCTTCACTCTGCGCGTGGTGAACGACGAGCCATCGCGCGAACGATCGACGTCGTAGACGATCGGCGCTGTCACATCTCCGGGCCGCAGGAAGTACGCGTGCAGCGAGTGCAC
>JAYVNA010000128.1:0-6825 GCA_043758715.1 Archangium sp. | reverse complement strand
ACGGTGGTTCGCTCACGGTCGCGGTGGGGCAGGCCGGCACGCTCTACACCCTGCAGGGCAACACCAGCTTCGTGCCCGAAGGCGCGCTCAGCGCCGATCTCACGGCGGCGTGGGCGGGCCCGGGAGGCGAAGCGCTGGCCGCCGGTGAAGACCCGTGGGACGGAGGCGGTCACGCGCCGCGCATCTACCGGCGACAAGGCACCAACTGGGCGAGCCTGCCCCTGCGTGGAAACCAACCGCTTCGGGCCGTCTGGGGCTCCGTCGCTTCCGACGGGGGGCTGAGCGTCTGGGTCGGCGGGCCCGGTGGGCTCATTCTTCGCCACGATCCCTGAGCTCGACCCGCCCGAGGAACCGAAGCGCCGCGGCCTCGACCACGCTATGGGGCAGCCTTCATGGCCGAACGCCCCGAGCGCAAGCTCACGACCAGAGAGCTGTTGCAGCAACTTCCCCGCGCCCTGGGCCTGGTGTGGGAAGCCTCTCGCACCAACGCCCTGCTGCTCGGCGCGCTCACCCTGGTGCAGGCCGCGCTCCCCGCCACCATGGCGTGGGTGGGCAAGCTCATCATCGACGCGGTGGTGAAGGCCTCCACGCACCCCTCAGAGGAAGCGCAGGCGCTGGTGTGGCGCTACGTGTCGTTCGAGCTGGGCCTCGCGTTGGTGGCGCTGGTGGTGGGCCGGTTGTCGAGTCTCTCGGGTGAGCTGCTGCGCGTGAGCCTGGGCAACCTGCTCAACGAGCGCATTCTCGAGAAGTCTTTGACGCTCGAGCTGCGGCACTACGAAGACTCCGAGACGTACGACATCATGCAGAACGCGCGGCGCGAGGCGGCGTCGCGCCCCCTCTCGCTGGCGATGGATGCGATCACCGTGGTGCGTCACCTGCTGACGCTCTCGTCGTTCGCAGTGCTGTTGTGGGGCGTCGCCTGGTGGAGCGGCTTCGTGCTGCTCGCTGCCGCGGTTCCCTCGTTCCTCGCGGAGACCCGGATGTCCGGCGAGCGTTTCCGCCTGTATTCCTGGCGCGCGCCCGAGGGCCGCAAGCTCAACTACCTCGAGTGGATTCTCACCCGCGACTCCACGGTCAAAGAGGTGAAGCTCTTCGGTCTGGGCCCGCTGATTCTCGGCCGCTACCGCGCGCTGTTCGCCAAGTTCCTGAGCGAAGATCGCAAGCTCGCGGTCAAGCGCCTGCTCTACGGCACCTTGCTGGGCGCGGTGTCGCTGGGCGCCTTCTACGTCTGCTACCTCTGGGTCGCGGGCCGCGCTTCGGCGGGCGCGATCAGCGTCGGCGATCTCGTGCTCTACCTGGGCGTGTTCCGCCAGGGGCAGGCCGCGTTCGAGGCCGTGCTCACCGCGGTGGCCGGCAGCTACGAAGACGCGCTCTTCCTCTCGAACCTCCAGCGCTTCTTCGAGCTGCCCACCACGGCCGAGGCCGCACGCGTGGTCCCCGCGAAGAAGCTGGGGCCCGGCCCGCACCTGCTCGAGTTCGATCACGTCAGCTTCAAGTACCAGCACCGGGAAGACTGGGCGCTGCGCGACGTCACCCTGCGGCTCGAGCCGGGTGAAAAACTCGCCCTGGTCGGCGAGAACGGCGCGGGCAAGTCGACGCTCATCAAGCTGCTGCTGCGCCTCTACGAGCCGACCGAAGGCTCGATTCGGTATGGCGGCATCGACCTGCGCGATCTGGACGCCGGCGATCTGCGCGAGCGCGTGGGCGCGGTGTTCCAGGACTTCGTGCGCTACCAATTCAGCGCCGCCGAGAACATCGGCCTGGGGCAGCCCTCGAAGGTCGAAGATCGTCCGGCGATCGAACTGGCCGCCGATGCGGGCGGCGCGCGCCAGGTGATCGAAGCGTTGCCCAAGCAGTTCGACACCATGCTCGGCGGCTGGTTCGAGAAGGGCCACGAACTCTCGGGCGGCCAGTGGCAGAAGCTCGCCATCTCGCGCGCGTTCATGCGCGACGCGGAGATCCTCATTCTCGATGAGCCCACCGCGGCCATCGACGCCGAGGCCGAGGTGGCCTTGTTCGAGCGCTTCCGCGCCCTGGCGAAGGATCGCACCGCCATCATCATCAGCCACCGCTTCAGCACGGTGCGCATGGCCGATCGCATCGCGGTGCTCGAGGGCGGCAAGCTCACCGAGCTGGGCAGCCACGTGCAGCTGCTCGAGCTCGGCGGCAGGTACGCCAGGCTCTTCGCCCTACAGGCGCAGGGCTACCGCTGACCTTTAAGGAACGTTCGGGACGATGGTGTTGATGGGCGTGAACAGGCACGGGGTGCCGGCGTTGAAGTCGACCTTGCCCACCACCCACATGTCCTTGTTGGTGCTCATCGCGCGGGTCTGCGTGGTCATCAGCTGACCGCCGCAATAGACCTTGAGGGTCGAGGTGACGGCGTTGGGTGAGGCCGCCCACGAGTACATGTGCACGCCCACGGTGTACGCGACCGCGCGCGACGGCGTGTTGATGCGGGTGTTCTCGGGGCCCGTACCGGGGATGTCGTCGCGATCGAGGCTGGGGTTTGACTGCGTGCCGGTCAGCCAGTTGGGCGTGCGGTTGGCGTAGTAGCAATCCCAGGTGGAGTTCGTCCAGCTGCTGGCGCTGCTCGACGCGCCCGCGTTCGGGTGAAGCAGGTGGAGGTCCATGTCGTTGGGCCGATCCCAGGTCAGCTCGATCCACAGGTCGCCGCTGGGGGTCACCGTGATGGGCGTGGTGCACTGCGAGGTGCCACCCAGGCCGTCCGAGACGTTGAAGTTCACGATGTGCGTGCCCACCACGTCGGCGAAGTAGGTGGTGCTGGTGCAGCTGGTGGGCGCCGAGAAGGTGCCGCTCGAGGTCGTGGGCCGCGAGCCGACCGTCCAGCTGCAGGTGGTCGCGCCGGGCGCCATCACCGAGGGGGTCAAGGTGACGGTGCTGTTCGCGCTGACCGTGATGGGGCCGGGGCACATCGCGGTGACGCCGCAGCTGGCCATCGTGCGCGTGCGGCCCACGCCGTTGAGCGCCACCACGTACGGCACCGCCTGCGTGCCCTGCTGCATGGTGATGGTGGCAGCTCCAATCTGCGCTCCGGTCAGGTACGGGCGGAACCGCAGCAGCATGGTGCGCGAAGCACCGGGGGCGAGGGGGCCGGCCACCGGCGACGAGGTGATGGCGAACTGGGGGCAACCACCGGCGGTGGTGCAGGTGCCCGAGCCCACCGGCGCGAGCGCGGGGTTGGTGAGAATGGCGCTGTTGAGCGTGACCGTCTGCGCGCAGGTGTTGCTGATGACGACCGCGCGCTCGGGTGAGCCGCACTCCAGCTCGGTGTCGAGGAAGTTCACCGGGCTGGGCGCGATGGTGACGCACGCAGGCGCGATGGTCGCCGAGAGCAGCACCGCACCCTGCGAAGCGCCCGGAGTCGAGACGTTGAAGAGCACCTCACCGCTCACGTTGAGCGGCATCGGCGGCGTCATCAGCGGCTGCGCCCGCACTGTCACGGTGGTGGCCTGGCCGGGGTTGAGCATCACGTCGGGGCTGGGGGTGGGAATGGTGAAGGTGTCAGCCGTGGTGGGCGAGAGCCCGAGCCCGTTGAAGTAGCAGACCTCGGTGGGCGTGGTGCCCAGGTTGGTGAGCGTGAACGAGAGGTCGCGCACCTGGGGCACGTCCATGATGCCGAACGCCAGGTTGGTGGGCGCCACGTTGTAGTTGCAGGGGGGCACGGCCACCGCCTCGGCGGTGATGCGCACCGTCACCGCGGGCGTGGTGACGTCGTTGGAGAAGATGGTCAGTTCCCATTCCTTCTGGCCGGCGGTCTGCGGAATGACGCGCACCGGCAGGTTGAGCGCCGCGGTGGCGAGCGCCTCGATGCCCTGGGTGGGATCGTACTGGGCGATGGTGAGGGTGCCCGCGCAGCTGTTGGTGACGGTGTCCCACGCGCCCACGCACAGCTCGTCGGCGGTGCCGGTGATGGGCCGCACGCTCCAGTACGTCGGGCCCTGGCCCATCGTGCCCAGGTGGAGGTTCGCGATCGGGTCAGCGGGCACCGGGCGGTTGCCCACGTTCGCCACCCGCAGGGTGCGCTGGGTGAAGGTGCCGGGGCTGGTGCCGGGCGTGAAGCCCATGCGGCCGATGGCGAACACCGGAGAAGGGCGCACTTCGATGCGCGGCCCGCCGCCGAACCCGCGCAGGTTCACCGAGAGGCCGGCCTGCGAATTGAGCGTGGTCGCGCCCAGCAGCTGGCCCGCCTTGGCGCCGAGCACCGTGGGGCGGAACTCGAGCGAGGTCACGGCCGTGCCGGCGACCCACATCTGGTTCAGGTCGCGCGCCGCTGCCGGAACCACGAGGCGGGTGAGATCGCTCGGGCCCGCGGCGGTGACCGCGAACACCGGGTCAGAGGTGCGCAGCTGCGAGAGGGTGATTTCCAGGCTGCAGGCGTTGCTGAAGGTGACGGTGCCGGGGCCCCTGGCGCCCGGCGCGATGTTGCCGAAAGCGACCCCGGTGCCCGCGGCGTCGGGCGGATCGCCGTGCCAGGTGAGGCACGAGACCACGCCGCGGCCCTTGAGCTTGACGGTGCGCTGCGGGCACGACTCGCCGCGGCGAATCACGAACTCGCCCATGTAGTCGATGGGCTCGGTGGGCTTGAAGTTCACCTTCGCGTTGGGCGTGCCGCCCGAGTTGACGGTGAGCTTTCCGCCGGCGTCGAAGCCCGTCACGTTGAAGATGCCCACGGGCGCGCCGGTGACGCCGCCGGTGGTCACCAGCACCGCCGCCGCGCCGTCGTTGCGCAGCGTGAATTCCTGGTTGAGCGAGCTGCCGATCGGCACCGAGCCGAAGTCGATGGTGGAAGGCACGTCACACTCACCGGCGATCGCGCGGCCGTTGATGGTGAGGCGCGAAGCGGGCGCACCCGAGGGGCGCAGCTCGACCTCGGAGGCGTAGTCGACCACCCGCTCGTTCTCGGTGATCGGCGGGGCGAAGATCACGGTGACGGGCTGCTTCTCGGTGGGGTTGACCACCACGCCGGGGATCCAACGCACTTCGAAGGGCGCGCCCGCGGTGGGAATGAGGCCCAGCGTCACCGGCGAGCCGCTGACCTGCGCAAATTGTTCCATGGTGAAGGCGGCGCGGCCGACGTTCTGAACGAAGAGCGTCTGCTCGGCGCGCGCACCCATCGCGGTGGGCGGAAACACCACGGCCGCCGACGAGTCGAACTCGGGCCCGCTGGCGGTCTGCCATTCCCAGCGCACTTCACCGGCGATGTTGTTCGTGGTGGGGCGGCGGCACTCGCAGCCAACAGCAACGACGGCGAACCAGATCAGACCAACGTGTGGGATGCGCACGGCGATCGTCTTACCATGGTGCCTCCGGCGATCTCCACCGGCCCCCCGAGTCCGTCACGCCGGAAATGGAAATATCTCGTGGCATCAGTCTCAGCTTTCGAGAATCGGCGGCGCCGATCGGTCAGGCGCTTGATCTGCCTTGCGATCGCGCAACTTCCTGAAACGCAACACCCCGTGTCTGGGTGCCCCGCACAGGTCCCTGCGTGCGCGCAGAGCGTCGCCAATCGCTCACATTGATCGAAGGGATTCGCGCTTGGTACTCGCTTGCCTGCAGTGAGGATCGCGTGCTGTCGCGAGTGCGGCGCGCGGTCCTGACAGGGGAGCCATTTCAGGTGAAAGAAAAACTCCAGGGGGAGCGCGAGAGAGGTGTGCCCGCGCGCTGGTCTGCATTCTCCACTCGTTTTCGAGGAAGGCATTTTGAACAACGCATGGCTCTCAGCAATGGTGTTCGCAGCGGTGTTGGCGGGGTGTGGTCTCGAAGGTGAAGAGCAGCAGGCCCCGGAGGTGTCGATCACGAAGGCAGCGCTCAGTGGTCCGATGCCGTATCGGGGCGTGAACCTGGCGTCGGCAGAGTTTGGCGTCAACTCAGACGGCACCGGCTCGCTGCCGGGCACCTATGGCTCGACCTACGTGTACCCGAGCGCGACGTCGGCCGACTATTTCCTGCGCAAGGGCATGACGACCTTCCGTCTGCCGTTTCGTTGGGAACGGCTGCAGCGCACCCGCCGGGCGGCCCTCGATGCCACCGAGCTGGGCCGCATGCGCACCAGCGTCACCGGCATCACCAGCCGCGGCGGCGTGGTGCTGCTCGACCCGCACAACTACGCCCGCTATGGCACCGCGGTGATCGGCTCGTCGTCGGTGCCCAACGCCGACTTCGCCGATTTCTGGTCGCGCGTGGCCACGGAGTTCAAGAGCAACCCCAACGTGATCTTCGGCCTGATGAACGAGCCGTACGATCTGCCCACCGAGCAATGGGTGAGCGCGGCGAACGCAGCGATCGCGGCGATTCGCGCCACCGGTGCCACCAACCTCATCTTGGTGCCGGGCAACGCGTGGACGGGCGCTCATAGCTGGACGGAGAATTGGTACGGCACCGCGAACTCGGTGGCGCTGCTCGCGATTCGCGATTCGGGCAACAACGTCGCCTACGAGGTGCACCAGTACTTCGACAGCAACGCCTCGGGCTCAAGCGACTCGTGCATCACCAGCAGCATCGGCGCGGCGCAGTTCGGCACCTTCACCAACTGGCTGCGGGCCAACGGGAAGAAGGGCTTCGTGGGCGAGTTCGCCACGGGCACCAGCGCGACCTGCCTCGCTGATCTCGACGCGGCGCTCACGTACCTCGATCAAAACTCCGACGTGTATTTGGGGTGGACGTACTGGGCGGCCGGCCCGTTGTGGGGCTCGAGCTGGTACTCGATCGAGCCCAGCGGCACGACCGACAAGGCGCAGATGACCGTGCTCGCGCGTCACCTGGGGGCCGCGGTCAGCACCCCGAGCTGCACTGACGGCGTGC